>JAUHXY010000053.1 GCA_030426785.1 bacterium | reverse complement strand
TGGCGTGGCGCGTCGCGCTACGTCGACCCCAAGTTCCTGCCCGCCTTCGAGATGGAGTGCGACGCTCTCCGGCTCGTAAAGCGGCGCTTGGGGCTCGACAACCTCCAGCTCATGGTGCCCTTCTGCCGGACTCCAGAAGAGGGCGCCGAGGTGCGCAACCTGTTGGCCGATCGCGGTCTCGGCAGCGAAGCCGGTGTGCCGCTGTTCCTGATGATCGAACTGCCTTCGAACGTCATCGAAGCGGAGCGCTTCATCGAGAGCATGCAACTTTCCGGCGGTTCGATCGGCTCCAACGACCTGGTGCAAACCGTCTACGCGGTGTCGCGGGATGACTTGGAGGGTTACCGCCACCCGGTCGACGCCCGTTCCCCATCGGTGCAGATCATGATCCGCAAAACGGTGGCGACCTTCCGCTCCCAAGGCATCGAGATCGGGATCTGCGGCCAAGCGCCGTCGGACTATCCCGAGGAGTTCCCGCCTTTCCTCGTGTCTTGCGGAATCACCTCGATTTCGGTGACGCCCGATACGGCCATGGCGGTGCGTCAAGCGATCGCCAAAGCGGAACGCGCCCAGGACCAAAGCGCGGGAGACCAAGCCGCTTCCGCAGGTTCCTCCGAGCCGGGTCAAGCCGCCGCCGAGCGAGACATCGCCTGATCGCTCGCCCTGACGGCCACCGCACCCCGGCGCGCTTTCCCTGGCCCCAAAGCAACGCGGCCCCCCACCGAAGTGGAGGGCCGCGTGTTGTTGGTATCGGGAGGAGTGCGATCAGCCGCCGACTTCTTCGCTGACCTCTTCCTCGGTTTCCTGCTCTTCCAGAGACTCGAGCAGGTCTTGGAGCATCTTGCCGAAGCGCGGGTCTTCCCCGGCGCCCAGCTTGTCCGCCATGCGAGCCAGGTCCAGGACCTCGATATCATCGCGCTGCAATTGGCGCGCGATCATGGCTCCGGCGAAGAACACCTCGCCAGCCACCGCCTTGTCGACGGTGTGACCCACCTTCGCAAAGGTCTGCACAGCGGTGACGAAATCCTCGGCCGACTCCTTGGACCGCAGGGAGTCCGCGCGTGCGAGCAAGGCGAGCTCGTACAGGCCAGCCTGGTTTTTGCCGTCAAACTCGAGCGCCTTGGCGAAGTTCTCATCGGTGTACTTGCCGGCCGCGAAGAGGGCCTTGAGCGCCTTCGCCGCCATACCGCGCTCGTTTTTGGGGTCTAAGGTCAGACCCTCTTTCACGATGGTGAACAGGTGGCGAGCTCCCGCGGAGTCGCCGCCGTTCTTCTCGAGCATCGCGGCCGCGTTGTCCCACAGGGCCAAACGGGCGTCACCTTCCGCGGCTTCGTACTCCTTCTTGAGCTTCAACACCGCCTCCAACTGGGGCAAACCGACCTTCTTGAGCTCGGCCATGTGCTCCAGGTACTTCTCGGGACCACCGCGCTGGTATCCGGTGCGGCCAAAAACGTCCCCGGCGGGAGTCATCAACAAGATGGTCGGATAACCCGTCACGCCGAGCTCTTCGGCGAGCTCCCGGTTCCGCTTGGGGTTGGGAACCTTGGCCTGCAGCTCTTCGGACTGCGGGAAATCGAGGGCGACCAGGACGTAGTCCTTCGTGGCAGCGGTCTCCCAACTTTCGTGTTGGAAGACTTCTTTGTTCAGGCGGATGCACCAACCACACCAGTCCGACCCGGTGAAGTCGACCAGCAGGTTCTTGCCTTCCTTTTTCGCCACTTCGACCGCGGCGTCATAGTCGGCCATCCAGTGATCCCCGCCACCGGCGAGGGCCACGGCGGGAGTGGAAACCAAGGCCGCGAGGCCCAGGGTGAGGGAGAGAGCAAATCGTTTCATGAGGGCTCGTACGAAGGGGCGGCCACGGTGGGACCAGGAAATCCGGTCCGCTGGAGATCGTGGGGGCCCCGCTGGGGCATGGAGCGCCTTCCGGAGGCGCTCGACCCGATTAGAGTAGCCCACGCCCCCGCCCCCCTACCCCCTCCTTTCGAGATTCGAACAAGGATTTCACGCGGATGGCGGGGGCTGGAAGGCCTCCCAGCCCGGAACCGCCAGGGTCCCCTTCGAGAGCCCGTAGAGCCCCCTGCCGCGACCGAGCTCCTCGTACAGCCCCCTAGGGCTGGAGCAGGCTCTCGAACTCGGGCCTACCCCGCAGGGAAACCAAATCCGGGTCGTTGCGTGCCCACTCCTTTTGACGAGCCAGGGCAACCGGCTCCATGCGCCCGGGCGCGAGCTCCAACCGCAACCAGTGCAAGGCCGTGTCCGGCTCCCCCAAGAGCGCATAGGTACAGGCCAGGTTGTAGTACAAGGGCGGCGTGGGGGTCACGCTTGCGAGCAAGGCGCGGGCCTCCACCACCCGACCCGAGCGCGCCCGGTAACAAGCGAGCAGCACGCGCATGAATTCGTCCTGTTTGAGCGCGTAGGCCTTTTCGTAGTACTCCAGCGCTCGTTCCGGTTGGGCCAGGCGCACGTTGGCGTTGACCGCCAAGCTGACCCAAGCGCTGGCGAGTTGGTCGCGATAGGGTTGGATCGAAGTTTCGCTAGCACCCACCTCTTGCAGACGATCGACGATGCCCTGCAAGCGTTCCACGCCGCGCAGCAACGCCCGCTCGGCTTCTTGGGGCTGGCCGTCATCGCTGTAGTTCGCACCCAACTCGATGTCGGCGCGCGCCAACTGTTCTTGGCCTAGGTAATACCAAGTCGAGCCAATGCCCTCCTTCTCCAAGTCCCGCTGATAGCGCGCGATCAAGGTGCGGGCTTCTTGCAAGCGTCCCGCCGTACGCAGCCCCCGCGCGAGGCGCAATCCATGACCGCCCGCCACGCGCACCTCGACCCACTGCTCGGGACCGCTGCGCCCGTCGAGCCGCTCGAGGGCGCGCAGCGCCATGCGATGCTGCAGCGAGAACTGTGAGTAGGCTTCCAAGTCCGCTTCGGGTACTTGTCCGAGGGGCGAACGCTGCCGGGCGGCGATGCGTTCCTGAAGGCGATCGAGGCGTTCGGTCAGGTGATCCAGGCGCGCCCAATAGATTTCCAAGAGTCTGGCCCGGCGGCTCCCATCGGCTTCCGGCGCGTAGCGATCGATCGGTTCGGTCGGCCACGGTAGGAGCCCCGGTAACTCGCGCGGGGAGACGGTAGCCAACCCACGGCCCAACCACTGCTCCAGAGCGAGTTGGTCGTCGACCGCCAAACCCTGGGCAAACGCCCGTCCATGCAGAACGAGCCGATAAGGCGAGATGGCGTGATCGAACAAGCCGTCCCAGCCGCTCAGGGTCTGTCCCGTCAAACCGGCGTGCAACACCTGCACCTCCAAGTGCAGGCGATGGGCTTCCACAAAGTGCTCCAGGCTTTGGGCGGCGAGGTGCGGGGCGACGCCTAGCCCTGGGTCTTGACCCGATTCCGTGGGTGCGTCCAAACGGCCTTCGAGCGCTACGCTCAGATTCCACCCCACCAACAACAATATGCGCTCTTGCAACACCTCGCTCAGTTCGGTGCGCGCGTCGCGCGGCGCCGGGTCGTCGCCGGGACTCGCTTCGACGTGAGCGAGCGCACGCAGGGCAGCGCGGTTGCTCTGCAGACCGGATGCAAACGCCTGTCGAGCGGCACTCGGCGCGCGCAAAGCCAGTTGGGCCAAACCCTCCAAGTACTGGCTGCGGAAACGCCAACGCCGAGCTTGCTCGGCCCGTTGGTCCGCGTTGGCTCCCGATCCCACATCGATCTGTCCGAGCGCTTGCGCTGCCCGCAACGCTCGTTGCCCGTCGGCGAGAGGATAAAACGCCACGCGCGCTTCTTCGAAGCGCAGGATGCGAGCATCGACGCCGGCGCGTTCCATCGCGGAGAAGTGTTGGTCCAACCGCGCTGCGTCTTCGCGCTCGACCAAGCGATCGATCCACTCCTGCAAGGCCTTCGCCCCCGCCTGGCGCAAGCGGACATCGGGATGGTGCAGGGCCAACACGAGCGGCCAAGCCTCTTGCGCTTGCACGTCTTGCGCGCTCGCGTCGGCGAGCACCGCACCGTAGTGCGGCAGCAGCGCGACGAGCACCTCGGCCGCCATCGGTGCGGGCTCTTGCGCCCAAGCTCGCAGGGTGGCGCGAATCAACGCCTGATGGGTCGGACCTGGGCGCACCGCTGCGGCCAAAGCTCGGGCGAGGCGCGGTTCCCCGCGGCGCCATTGCCCCCCCACCCAAACCTGAGCGCGAGGGTGGGCGCTGTGGGCCAGTCGCGTGACGAGGGCTTGTTCCACCTCGGGGTCCCACTCGGCCTGGAGGGTCTCGATCCAATCGGCCACCAACGTTTCGAGCCGGGGATCGTCGGGGCCGCTCACGCGCTCGATCCGCTCGGTTCCGCGGACCCAAGCGAGGCGCACCTGGGGATCGGGATCCTGGCGCAGATCGGGGGCGGCTTGGTCCCAGGCCTGCCAGCGATCGGCGGGACTTCGGGCGATGTGATCCGCGAGGGCCCGGCGCTCCGCCTTGGGTTTCTGCGCAAAATCGGTGGGCCAAAGGGCTTCCGCGCTGAGGTCCCTAGAGGCTTCCGCCCTGGGGGCCGTCGGCTGCTCTGCGCCCTGGGACGCCCCCTCCAGGCGGGGCAGGTCGAGCGACCCGAGCGCCAGGAGACCACACAGCCAGATCCTGTGACGACGCGTTTTCATGGGCTGGCCTCCTCGTCCGCCGCGTCCGCGCGGTGCTTTTGCAGGCGATATTCGAAAGCTTTGCGGGAAAGTCCCACCGCACGGGCCGCCGGAGCCACGCTCCCGCGATGCTCGGCCAGGGCGGCTTCCAAAAGGGCCCCCCCCCACGCATCCATGGTCACCCCGCGCGCCAACCCTTGCCGGGCTAAGTCCTCGAGCCCGCTGTCCTGGCTTTCCGCCTGCAAGAAGGCGAACTCCTCGACCCCCATGGGCGTACCGGCCGCGCCGTCCCCTCCGAGCACCAAAACCCTTTCGAGGGCATTCTCCAGCTGCCGGACGTTCCCCGGCCACCCCTGGGTCGACAGCCAACGCACCGCCGCGGGATCCAAGGGTCGCGCATCCCGCCCGACCCTTTGCGCCGCACGCTCCGCCAAGGCGGGCAACCAATGCTCGCTCTCCTCAAACCGCACCCTCAGCGGGGGCACCTCCAGCACGACCACGGCCAAGCGATAATAGAGGTCTTCACGAAACCGCCCATCCCCGACCCGCTCCTGCAGATCGGGAGAGCCGGTGCCGATCACGCGCACATCCACCGGGATCGACTCTTCGCTGCCCAGGGGTTCCACCACCCGCTCTTGCAGGAGGCGCAGAAGCTTGACCTGCAGTTCGAGGGCCAATTCGTGGACCCCGCGCAGGACCAGCGTGCCCCCATGGGCCCGTCGGGCGGCGCCCCGGCGGGCTCCGCGCGCGCCGGTAAATGCGCCTTCCTCATGTCCGAACAAAAGGGACTCCAAGAGGTGGGGGCTGCCGGTGGAGAGATCGAGTTCGACCAGCGGCTTACCGGCCCGCGGACTGTTTTGGTGAACCCAGCGGGCAAGAAAACCTTTGCCCACCCCATGCTCCCCGGCCAAGAGCAGGGTCGCTCCGCTTCCGGCAGCCCGTTCCAAGCGGTCCACAAAGCTCGACCAGGCCGCGCCGCCACCCACGAAGGTCCGCGCCGGCCCCTGGCCGTACGACGGCTTTCCGCCGGAAACCATCAAGCGCGCCTCCGGGGCGGTTGACTCTTTGGCTTGGATGGCTCAGACTGCAGGTTCATCTCGTCCCTTTTTATCGTTCCCGAAGCCCACCATCGCAAGGGAACGGTCTCGAAAGGGGCCGGTGAACCAACACCACCGACCTGCACTCCCGGAGGATTCGTCCCGGCGGGAAAGGCGCCGTCTGGAAGTGGGGTCCTCCCCACTTCTTTGCATGTTAAGCCTTTTCGCCGCCAACGTCTCACCGTTGTCCCCTCGACACGAACCCCTCTGCGGTGCGCCGAATCGGTCGTGCCCCCGGCCGTAGCCCTCGCGCCCTACCTACCCACCCGAACCAGTCCGACCACCCCAGGCCCCACATCATGAACGGCGAAGAAGTGCTGAGAATGATCGACTTTGTCCACGCGAGCAAGGACATCCCCCGCGAAGGCGTTTTCCTCGCCTTGGAGGATGCGTTGGCGAGCGCGGTGCGCAAGCGCTTGGGCATGGACGAAGATCTCGTCGTCAAGATCGACCGCAAGACGGGCGAGATGACCATGGAGGACGATGAAGGCGTCTACGAGGAGATGGATATGGCCCAACTGGGTCGCATCGCCGCGCAGGCCGCCAAACAAGGTTTCATGCAGCGCATCCGCGAGTCGGAGCGCGACGTGTTGTTCGAAGAGTACGAGGGTCGCGTAGGCCAATTGGTCAACGGAGTCGTGCAACGCTTCGAAGGACAAGACCTGGTCGTCAACCTCGGCAAGGTGGAAGGCTACCTTTCCCGCGAAGACCGGGTGCGCGGAGAAACCTACGCCCCTTCGGACCGCATCCGAGCGATCATCGTCGAGGTGCGCGAAGAGGGCAGCCGTGTGCGCATCCAGCTCAGCCGCACACACCCCGACTTGGTGCGCCGCCTGTTCGAGCTGGAGGTTCCCGAGATCGCCGACGGCATCATCGAGATCAAGCGGGTCGTGCGCGAGCCCGGCTACCGCACCAAGATGGCGGTGCAAACCTCTGACCCCAAGGTCGACTGCATCGGCGCTTGCGTCGGCGTGCGTGGCTCGCGCATCCGTGCTGCGATCGACGAGTTGCGCGGCGAGCGCATCGACATCATCCGCTGGAGCGACTCCCTGGAGACGCTCATCATGAACGGGCTCAAGCCCGCTGAGATTCACCTCGACAACATCTACCCCAACGTGGAAACCCACTCGGCGGTGGTGCTGGTCGATGAAGACCAACAGTCCTTGGCCATCGGCAAGCGCGGCCAAAACGTGCGCTTGGCGAGCCGCCTGTGCGGCTGGGAAATCGAAATCAAAACCCGCGAGGAGTACTACGGAACCGAAGACCGTTCGGGTTCGACCGACGCCTCCGACGCCGCGGACGAGGGCCCCCAGTCCCTCGACGCGGAAGAACCCAAGGACCACATCCCGGCCACGGGTACCACGTCCTCCTCTCCTTCCCCCACCACCCCGGAGGATGCCGCTGGCGACCCCGCCTAGCATGCTCCCCCGATCGGCGCCTCCCGCAGTAGGATACTGCTGGACCCCGTGCCCCTGCACCGGCCACAACCCCTTCGAGTAACAAGGCCCCTTGAGTAAAAAGGTACGCATTCACGACCTCGCAAAGCGCTACGGCATGCCCGGCAAAGACCTGGCGGCCAAGCTGCGCGATTACGGCTTTTCGAAAGCCAAATCCCACATGTCCGCTCTGGACGACTTCGAATTGGTCCAAGCGGAGGGACTTTTGCAAGCGAACGGGATTGCCCCCGTCGAGCAAGCTGGCGACGCGGCCCCCGCCGAAGCGGAGGAGAAGGGCGGCGGCCTGCTGAAGCGCAAGCGCAAGCCCGCCCGCAAGATGCCCGCTGCGGAGCCCGAGCCGGTCAGCGCGGAAGAGGCCGAAGAGCCGGCACCCGCTCCTACCACCGCCGAACCGGTCGCGGCGGAAACCCCGCAGGTGGAAGCGAGCTCCGACCCGCTGACGACCGCGGAGGAACCGGTCGCCGAAGCCGAACCGAGCGCGCCCGCCGCCGAAGAAGCCGATCCCCTCGCGGCCCCGGTAGCGGAGGCGGAAGCGGAAACCCCGGCCTCTGAGCCCGTGGCCGAAGCGACCGCCCCCGAACCGGAAGCGGTGGCCGAAGAGCCCGCGCACGCGGAGGTCGAAACCGAAGCTCCGAAAGAAGAAGCCTCGGAAGAAGCGCCCCAGGAAGAGTCCGGCAAGAAGGCTTCGCCCAAGGGCAACGTCATCGGCTTCATCGACCCTTCCAGCTTCCAGCAACAACAGACCAAAGGCCGTCATCAAGCCCGGCGCTTGGTGTCCCGCGACGACGTCGCCCCCGACGTGCGCCCCACGATGGGTCGCGGTCGCCAGGAGAAGACTGGTCCTCGGGGCAACCTGACCGCCACCCAACTGCGGGAGCGGGAGCAAGGCCGCTTCCTGCGCCGCGGCGGCCAACGCTCCAACTCTGGCAACAAGCGCGGCGGCCGCGGCCCCCGCGGACCCCGCATCGAGGTCACCGATTCCCCCCTGGCGGGCAGTTCGGTCACCATCGAGCCCCCCATCACGGTCGCGAAGCTCGCCGAAACCCTCAAGCTCAAGTCCTCCGTCGTCCAAAAGATGGCGATGGAAAAGCAATACGGCATGTTCACCCTGAACACCTCCTTGGACGAGGACACCGCCGTGCTGCTCGCTTCGGAGTACGAGGTGGATCTGGAAGTGCGCGAGGCCAAGTCCGCGGAGGAGCAGCACCTCGAAGAAGTCCAGGAATTGCGTGGAGCCGTACACGATTCCAGCCTGGTCGACCGCGCCCCCACCGTGGCCGTGCTCGGTCACGTGGACCACGGCAAGACGACCTTGATCGACTACCTGCGCTCCACGCGGGTGGCGGAAGGCGAAGCCGGCGGCATCACCCAGCACATGGGCGCCTACCAGGTGACTGGCCCGGACGGCAAGAAACTCACCGTGCTCGACACGCCCGGTCACGCGGCGTTCACCTCGATGCGCGCCCGCGGCGCGAAAGCTGTGGACGTGGTCATCCTGGTCGTCGCCGGGGATGACGGCGTCAAGCCGAGCACCGAAGAGGCCATCAACCACGCAAAGGCGGCCGGAACGCCGATCGTGGTGGCCATCAACAAGAAGGACAAACCGGCGTTCAACGCCAATGCGGTCATCCAGCAGCTCATGGGCTTCGAGCTCGTGCCCGAGGCCTACGGCGGCAACACCGCTATGTTCGAGATCAGCGCCCTTACCGGCGAAGGCGTCGAAGACCTTCTGCACCACATCATTCTGATGGGCGAAGCGGAGCTAGGCTTGAAAGCCCACCCCGAAGGGTCGGCGAGCGGCGTGGTCCTCGAAGCCGAGATCCAACAGGGTCGCGGCATTGTGGCGCATCTCTTGGTTCAGGACGGCTCCCTGCAAAAGGGCGACGTGCTGTTGGCCGGTGAGGGCTACGGCAAGATCAAGTCGATCCAAAACGACCTGGGCGAAATCGTCCAGGCGGCTGGACCCGCCACCCCGATCTCGGTCACCGGTCTCGACACCCTGCCGGGTGTGGGCGACGCGTTCTACATCGTCGACAACTTGGCCAAGGCCAAGGAGATCGCCACGGAACGGGAGCGTTCGAACCGCGCCAAGCTCTTGGCGGCCTCTTCCAGCCCCCGCAAGGAGTTGGAGGCCATCCTCGGCAAGGGTGGCATGGGCAAGACCGTCATCAATTTGATCGTGCGCGCCGACGTGCAGGGCAGCGTGGAGGTCATCCGCCACGAGGTCGAGAAACTCGTGCACGACGAGGTCGAGTTCAAGCTGGTGCATTCGGGCGTTGGTCCGATCACCGAGAGCGACGTGGCCCTCGCCACCACCTCCGAAGCCATGCTGATCGCGTTCCACGTGGGCGTGGCCGGCAAGGTGCGCAAGGAGGCCGAGCGCAACCACTTGGAGATCCGCCGCTACAGCGTGATCTACGAGTTGCTCGACGACCTGCGCGACCTGATGGAAGGGGCTTTGGCGCCGGACCTGGAAGAGGAGATCACCGGTCACGCCGAGATCAAAGCCATCTTCCGCTCGTCGAAGATCGGCGCGATCGCGGGTTGCATGGTGCTCGACGGTTCCGTGCACCGCAACAGCAAGGTGCGCTTGATGCGCGACGGCATCGAGGTCTACTCGGGCGAGATCGGTTCCTTACGCCGCGAGTCGCAAGACGCCGGTGAAGTGCGCGAAGGCTTCGAGTGCGGGATCGTGCTCAAGAACTTCCGGGACATCAAAGAAGGCGACATCATCGAGGCCTACACGGTCAAAGAGATCAAGCGCAAGCTGGAGATCTAAGACCTTCCCCCTCCCCGTGCCACCCGGCGGTCCTTTGCCCCCATGGCTAGCGAAAAGACGATCGGTCGCATCCAGGCGCAGATCAGGCGCCGGGCTGCGCATTGCTTGCAGCACGAAATCGCGGATCCGCGTGCAGCGTTTGTCACGATCACCAAGGTCGAACTGAGCTCGGACCTGACCCAGGCCAAGATCTTCTACTCGGTTCTGGGTGACGAAACCGAAGTCTCCAAAACCCAGCACATGCTCGACCACGCGGCCGGATTCATCCAACGCCGCATCGGATCGATCTTGCGCATGCGCCGCATTCCGACCTGTCGCTGGGTCTATGACGACTCGATCCTCGAGGCGGCCCGCATCGATCAACTGATCCAAGACACCCTGGCGCGGGACGAGCAGATTCGCGGTGCTGCGGCCTCCCCGGGTGACCGTGAGGAAGCGGGGGAATCTACAGGAGCTTCACCGGATTCCCCCACCGATCCGAGCGAGGGTCGGGCAGACTGAGCGCCATGCGCGCCGCCCGTGCAGCCCCGCCTCCGATTCGCTTTGCCACCTCTCCCTCGAACGAGCCCGCACCGGCGGATCGACTCGGGCAAGGGGTCAGCAGCGAAGTGTTGCGCGCGGAATTGACCGAGCCCCGGGCCGGGCAACCGGTGGGCACACCTGTCGCGCTCAAGCGCTCGCGCAACGCGGAAGGCTACGCGGCCCTCGATCTGGAGATCGAGATCCTGACCCACGTGCACCACCCCGCGCTGCTGCCGGTATGGGATCACGGCGTGGACGGGGACACCCGTTGGGCCATCGTGCCGCTGCTCGCCGGCCAAGACCTGCAGGGGCACTTCGCGGACGGAGGCCTTTCGGAAACTCGCTTGCGGGCCCTCGGCATCCGCGTCGCGGGCGCGTTGGGGGCCTTGCACGCCAAGGGTTGGGTGCACGGCGACGTGAAACCCTCCAACATTCGCTGCAACGCGGAAGGGGAAGCGTTCCTGTTGGATCTGGGCTTCGCCGCGCGCATCGGAAGCCCCTTTCAAGAGCGCGGGACACCCGGCTACTTGCCTCCCGAAGCACACGAACGGCCGAACGCTTCCCCCGCGGCAGACGCCTTCGCCCTGGGCGTCTGTTTGTACGCCGCCGCCACCGGGGAACACCCGGTGCCCTCGGCCCTACCGCTCGGGGAGCAGAGTCCGGTGCTCGCGAGCTTTTCGCGCCGGGACGCACGTCGGCCCTCGCGCCGCGCGGGTTCCCTCTCCCCCGCCTTCGACCAATGGTTGGCCCTCAGCCTCGACCCCGATCCCCAGCGCCGGCCGAGCGCGCGGGACAGCGTGCGCGAACTGCAGATGCGGCCCCCGTGGCCCATGGACCCAACGGTTTTTCCGGAGCAGGAAAACCCCTGGAGCCAAGCGCTGCGCATGCCTTTCGCGGGTCGCGAGCCCGAGTTGGCGCGCTTCGCTGGATTCGCTCGAGAGGCCTTGCAGGCATCCCGCCCGACCCTGGTCATCGTGAGCGCCAAACTGGGCGGCGGTCGCTCGCGCCTCCTCTCGGAGGCGGCTCGCCGGGCCCGACGCCTGCGCCACTTCCCCACCCTCCTGACCGGTCGGTTGAGCTCCTTCCAAGAGGAGCGCCCCGGGCACGTCTTGCGCGGCATGGTGCGCCAGTGGTTGGCGCTCCCGCCCCACGCCGCCCCCCGGGCCCAGGATGCGGAAGAACTCGGACGGTTCATGCCCCCCGGCGAGGCCCGCGCGGTCCTGATGGCCCTCGGGGATCCCCAATCCGACGACCCGACCGTCGCTGAGTCTCAGGCCCTGGTGGACTTTTTCGTGCGGCTCGCGCAGCGCGGTCCCCTGTGGATCCAACTGGACGATGCGGACTTTGGTGGACGGGCGTCCCTGGAACCTTTGGAGCGCTTGGCCAAAGCCGGCGCCGGCTTGCCGATCCTCTTGGCCCTCGGGGTCGGACCCGAGCCCCTCGAGAAAAGCCAGCGCGCGCTCGCTGCGTTGGAAGCCGACTGGAAACTGCACGGACAAGTGCAACGCTTCGACTTGGGTCCGTTGAGTCGAACCGGGGTTATGGAGTTGGTGCGAGTTTTGTTCGTCCCTCGCGATGCGAGTCGCGAACTCGCGGCCGTACTGCACCAGCGCACCGAAGGGGATCCGAGCCGCCTGCGCGAACTGTTGCGGACGCTCGAAGCGCGCGGACAAATGGCCCCCGAGGGCACCCGTTGGTCGCTTTCGATCGAACCGGAGGCGATTCCGATGCCCCCCAGCCAAGTGCAAGCGCTCTCGGCTCGCTACCAACGCTTGGAGCCCGAGGCGCGCCAATGGCTGGTGCGCTGCGCGGTGTCGGGCGGCCACCTCAGCCCCGAACTGCTCGCGCGCGCTTTTGGAGGCACCCCGCAACAAGTCGAGCGGCACATCGCCGAATTCGTCCGCGCCGAGTGGTTGGAGCGTAGCGCGGCTGGCGCACGCTTCCGCCGGCCGCAAGTCCGCCGAGCCCTGGTGCGCGCCATCCCGCCCGAACGACGTCGACGCCTGCACGAGTCCCTCGCACAAGCCTTGCGCCGCAAACCCAACGAACCCTTCGTGATCGGACCGGCATTCGAACGCGCGTGGCACCTGCAAGCGGCGGGCAACCGCGCCGAGTTGCTGCAACTCTTGCCGCGCTTGATCCGCAGCGTCCAACGCGGCGGACACCCCAGCCGGTTGCTCTTGCTGGCCCGTTGGGGCGCGCAGGCTTTGGAAGCGCTCGACCTGCCCGCCGAGCGCCGTGCTCGGCAGCTGGCGGTCTACTTGATCCTAGGCGCGAAAGCCGCCCACGAGCTGGGCAAGCGAGATTCGGAAGCCCAATTCCTCAACCAACTGTTGGCCTTGGGGCTGGACCCCCTCGAGGATGCCTTGCAACTCGGCATGGTGCAGATGCAGATGGGACGCTTCGCCGCCGCCACCTCGGATGCTGCCAAAGCCATCGAGTACTTCCAGAGCGCTCGGCGTAGTTTCCAACGGGCGGAGGCGTTGGAGTTCGAGGCCGAAGCGACCTTGGACTACGGCAAATTGTGCGCGGCCCTCGGCGATCTCAAGGAAGCCTACTGGGCGGTCGAGACGACCGCGCGCATGCCCTTGCGCAGTCCGGAACGGTCGCGGGTTTGGACCTTGCGCGGGAACTTGGCGCTGCTAGAAGATCGCTTGGAAGAGGCCTTGCGGCACCTCAACCAAGCCAAACGGCTGTTGGCGGGCGATTCCCGTCGCCGCGCCCAGGCGCGCAGCGCGGAAGCGGAACTCCTGCGCTCGCGCACCTATCGCTTGCTCGGACGCAATCTGCGCGCCTGGGCTTCCTTGCGCCTGGCCGACCGCCTCGCGCGTCGTTCGGGAGAACGCACCCTGCAGGTGGACGTGCTCATTCGACGAGGCCGGCTCTTGACCGAGTTTGGACGGGAACAAGAGGCGGAGTTGGATTTGCGCGAGGGGCTGCGCTTGGCCGAAGCGATCGATGATCGCCGTTCCCGTGCGCGCGCGACCGTGCTGTTGGGCATTCTGTTGGCCGAGCAGGAGGACGCGGAAGCCTTGCGCGTGCTGCAGCGCGCTCTGCGTTTGGCCCAGGAGTACAAGCTGCCCCGCATGGAAGCCCTCGCTTCGACTTTGGTGGCCCGCATGGATCTACGAGCGGGACGCCTGGATCGTGCGCAAGCTTTGTCGGAGCGTGCGCTCTACCTGATGGAAGAGGCCGGGGCGGAGTTGCAAGACCGACTGGTGGCTCTGTGCACCGCGCACCTGTTGCAGGTGGCCCGGGGCCACGGGGACGCGCGGCGTACCCTCGAACGCGCCCACCGCGAATGGCGCAACGCCCACGACCGAATCGAATCCCCTCTGCTGCGCCAACGGCACCGACGGGCCTACCAAGCCCTGCTGCGGGGCGCGCTCAGCCTGGAAGGGCCGCTCTACCCGCGCTCCTCTCCCAAAGAGTTGCCGGGGATGCCTTGAAGCGTGGCGCGGCTCAGCCTTTCGGCTGCCCGCGATGCCAGCGAGACCGAGTTTGGCGCAGGTGCGTGAGGCGTTGGACCCAGGCGCGCCGCCTAGTACGGTCGGGCTCGTAGGCCCGTAGAAAGCGCAGGTAGTGCCCGGCCCTCAAAACATGCGGCCCCTGCGCATCCCGGCGCAACACGTAGCGCCACAGGCGCCACAGGTTTTGGGCCAGCGCATCGTCCGGCCAAGCATCGCTTTCGCGCAGGCGCGATCGATCCAAGTCCAGGATCACGAGGCTCGCCTCCTGGGAACGCCAAAGAAAGTTTTCGGGCTGCAGATCGGAGTGCAAGAAGCCCGCGTCGTGCAAGCGTCGCACCAGCGCACCAAATGGCCGCCAAGGCAAGGCGCGCAGCGCTCGCTCGCGATCCTGCCCCGAGCGCTCCCATGCCTTGCGCAGGAGTTGGCCCAACGAACCATCGGACGCCACGTACTCGGTGATGACCTCCAGCCGATACCCGAGGATGCCGACCCTCTGGGCTCGGCCCGCCACCACGAGCGGAGTGCCAAACCCGAGCTCGCGCAGGCGAGTGGACAACAGGATTTCTTTGAGGGGGCGCTCCGGGTCCAGGAATCGATCACGGCTCGCCCAGCGCGCCAACCCGCCGCGCCGAAAGCGGCGAATGACCAAAGTGCCGCGCGGAAGGTGGAATTCCTCCAGATTGCCGCGGCCTTGCAGGTCGGAGGGATGACGTTGCCCATCCGAGCGCACGCTGTAACCCAGCCCTTGCAGGTCTTCGTAGAACGACTTGAGCACCGCGAGCACCCCCTCGGGCGCTCGCTGTACCCCGTACTCCGCGGGCAGGTCGATGGGCACGCGCTCGCCGCTTAGGAGAGGCCTGCGCCGAATCCTGCGCCGTCGCCGGGCCCCTCGCTTTCCGACGGAGCTGGGCGCTTGGCCGATGCTTGCACGGGCGCGGGCGCGTCTTGCGGTTCGCTCGCTTCGACGCGTTCCGGGCGCCCGGGGCGCTCCGGCCGTTCCTCCGGAGCCGCTTCGCGGCGCCGCGGGCGATCCTCGTCGCGATCGCGCGAGCGCTCTTCGCGCGGTTCGTCATCGCGATCCCGATCCCACGTGCGTCCCCGTCCTCGTCCTCGTCCACGCTCACGGCCGCGACGTCCACCACCACCACCGCGCTCGGGGCGACCGCGTCCGGTACGCATGCGACGGATCCCATCGGTGTGCACTTCGCTGAACTCTAAGAAGTCGGCGGGGATTTCTTCGGACAAGAAGAGCGAGATGCGGTCGTAAAACTCGATGCCCTCTTCCCAAGCTTCGGCGGCGTCGACGGTGATGACCACGTATTCGGGTGCGGCTCGACGTCCAGCTTCGATGGCGTCTTCTTCGGTCAACGAAAGGTGCACGAAACTGCGTCGGCCGGGCTTGAGCCCAACCTCTTCGGCCTTGGCAGCATCGCGGCTGCCGACGCCGACGTACAGAGTCTCCGGCGGTTCGGTCGGCTCGCCCGGCTCCACGTAAAAGGAGTGACCGTAGAGCGCGCGGATGCGATCGCCGTCCACTTCGTAACGCTGACGGTCTCCGCCTTCGAGCGCTTCGATGACGTCCTCTTCTTCGATCGGCTCGCCGAGGCGCTCGTTGAGGGCGCAAACCACCTCCTCCATTTCGCCCCAACCCTCGTCGTCGAGGTCTAGGTCAAACTCCTCGGGTTGATGCCGGAGCATGTAAGCGAGGGAGCGGGTGATGCGTTCGGAAAGCGTGCCTTGCATGGTGCTTGCAGGATAGGGGGAGGGAATAGCCCCAGGCATGGTAACCAGCGGGCGGGGATTTGAACAACGGGCAGGGGGTGGCGCGCAGGGGCATTGGAGGGTGGCGCGTTACAAGGCGTCGAGGGCTGGCTCCGCCGGACCCTCCTCCCCCTCGGAGCGGGCGATGACCGCGGCCCCGCAGGAGTCCGACCAGACGTTGACCACGGTGCGCATCATGTCCAGCGGGCGGTCGACCGCCAGCAGCAGCGCTGCGCCTTCCAGGGGCAGCTTCAGGGCGGACAAGATCGTGAGCATCATCACCAAGCCGGCGGAAGGGATGCCCGCGGCTCCGATGCTGGCCAGCAGGGCCATGATGACGATCATGCCCTGTTGCGCCAGGGTCAGGGGGTCGCCCCCCACCGAAGCGTAGTACTGGGCCAAGAAGATCACCCCGATGCACTCGTACAGGGCGGTGCCATCCATGTTGATGGTGGCCCCGAGGGGCAGGGTGAAGGACCCGACCTTCTTGCTAACCCGACCGCGCGCGTGCACGGTTTCCATCGTGACTGGCAAAGTCATCGATGAGGAACTCGTGCTAAACGCCGTGATCAAGGCCGGCTGCATGGCGCGGAACCAGCCGAGTGGATTGAGGCGGCCGATGAAACGCAGCACCAACGGCAAGGTCAAGCAGGCGTGGATGATCAACGCCGCCGCTACCGTGAACATGTACAGCAGCAACGCCTTAAAAGGCGCAAAGCCGGTGCCCGCGACGACCTTGACCATCAGCGCGAAGACGCCGTAGGGCAACAGCCACAGGACCCCCGCCGCCATCTTCATCATGACGGCGTTGAAGGAGTCAAAAAACTCGTGCATGCGCGTGCGGTGAGGTTCTCCCGAACGGGTGATCGACAGGCCCAGTAAAAGCGCAAAGAAGATGATCGCCAGCATGGAGCCGTTGTCCGACAGCGCGGTGAACACGTTGGAGGGCACCATGCGCTGCACCACCTCCCAATACTGCGCGCTGCTCGAATCGCCCGCGAAGGGTTCGTAGGCCAAGCCCAACTGCGCGTTGTCCCCGGGACGCACCACGTTGACGAGGATCTGCCCGACGGTGATCGCGAGCAGACTGGTACCGATGTAGTACGCGAAGGTTTTGCCGCCCAAGCGCGAAAGGTCGCTCATGGCCCCGACCCCGGCCACACCGGCCACGATCGAGGACAGGACGATCGGTACGATCAGCATCTTTAGCAGCGAGATGAAGAGTTCCGCCGCAAAAGCGAACGGCCCGATGTAGCGCGCCCGGGTGGCGTCGGGGGCCATCTCCACGGTGACCGGCAAGGCTTTGTCCTTCTTCGGGTCGAAGAATTCCGGGGCCAGAGCGCTGTCGGGCGCGCGGCTATGGACCATCCAGAGCACCTCGCCTTGTCCAGCCGTCTCCAGCACGCCCTTTTCCAGATCGCCGGAGGCGCGCAGCATGAAGATCTGTTCCTCCTCGGAGCCGCGCCCTCGAATCACCGCCCGCAAACGGTCGCCCTGCTGCACTCCCGCTTTCGCCGCTGGGCCACCGGGATCTACGTGGGTGACCCGCGCCTCCTGATCCGCATACTGCACGCGCATGCCCACGTAGGCCGGCGCATCGAGCTTCCACTGCATCCACAGCCCGACCAAGACCCCCAGGAACATCCAGATCAGGACCTTCCAATGACCTCCTCCGGAGGTTTTGCTGTCGCCGCTCATGGCGGCCAGCATACGGCATCGAGCGCGCGCTTCCTCCCCCTAGTCGAGGGTTCGCATGGGATAGGATCTAGAAGCCCCTGCGAGCCGGAGAGCCGGGGAGCCGGGGCGGGGGCGGCTCTCCTATCGCGCGCGCCGCGCTCGGCTTACACGATGCGCAGGTTCGGCGATTTGCGGGTGTCGCGCGCCACCGGCCCGGTCGGATGGAGCCGCAAGGAGTGCGTCGGCACCTTGGGATCCAACTTGGACGCTTGGTTGTTGCGCTGCGCAGCCCGATCGAAGGCCGGATGCCCCACCTTGCGCTGTACTTTCGGCAGAGCGAGGGGTTGACCGTTCTGGTAGGGCGACCCGTTCGGACCGACGGCCATCGCTCGACCGGTCTCGGGATCGACCCAGCGCGTCACGGACGAGGCCGGTTCGGGGTTCGTTTCAAAAGGTTGCATGACCCCTTTATCCCTGAGGTCCGTCAACGCATCGTCACCGCGCGGTCAAGACCCCATCAAACCCGATCAAGCCTGCGCTAAGGCGCTGTGAGGCGCCGCCCGCTTTATCAAGGCGAAGTGCAGGCAGCGTGAAGCGCAGGCCTAATAACGCGCCACTTTGGGGTCTACCTCGACGGCCCAGGCGTCCATACCGCCGGTGAGGTTCCACACCTTGGAGAACCCCATTTGTTGTAGGAAACCGGCCGCCCGTGCGCTGCGTACCCCGTGATGGCACACGCAAACGACCTCCCCTGCGGGGTCGAGTTCTTCGTACCGACGGGTCAGCTCGCCCAGCGGGATGGACACGACCCCGTCCAAACGACAAATAGCGAGTTCTTCCGGCTGGCGCACGTCGAGCACGACCAGGTTGTCTTCGGCGGCCAACCGTTCGGCCAGTTCTTGGGGGCGCATCGCTTTCATTGGGTCGTCAAGACGGGCGCTTCTAGCCCGTTCGGGGAGGGAACTTGCAGAGCGTGTAGCACGGTCGGGGCCACGTGCATCACGTTGAGTCCTTCGGGGGGAAGATCGAGCTTGCGGCTGTGAAAGAAAATGCCGGTGACCAGGTCGGGGTCGTTGGACGCGTGATCTCCGCTCCAAGGGTTGAGGTTGTCCTTGTACGCCGAGCCACCCACCACGAGGTCCCCTTCGGCTTCCAAGGCGATGCCCCCCATCACGCCGCCCCAAGCCACCCGATAGTATTCCCCGAGGCCCACGACGAGGTCGGCGCAGGGGTACTGATCGCTTTGCCAATCGCCCGGGTACAGATCCCACGCGATCGGAGCGCTTTGGATCGGCCGCCGGGCCGTTGTCCAGGGAGCGCTCAAGGAGTGTTCGTCCGGCCCGGTGTCTTCGATGGCGAGCAGGTCGCGCTGCAAGGCTTCCAAAACTCCGCGAGCCTCTTCGGGCTCGACGATACCTTCCGGCTCGCGGCCCTGGAGGTTGAGGTACACCATGCCCAAGCCGAGCGAATAGGCGCGGGTGCGGGACCAATCGACGAAAGCCAGGGGCAAGCGTCCGTCCGAAACCTGGACGCCGGGCCGCAGCGCAAGGTAACCCAGCTCCAACAGCAGGTTGTTCAAGAATACTTGGCGCCGGAAGCTCGTGAATCCATGGTCCGCGCACAGGATCAGCGTGTCCTCGGGGCGCATGCGCTCGAGCACCTCCCCCACGCGCGCATCCATCTGCCGATAGATCGCGGGGATCGTGTCCGCGAAGCGGGTCGGTTCTCCAAAAAAATCCACGGTGCGTTCCGCGAGTTCGGGGTCGTGGCCCGGGTGTTCGGGATCGTGGAAGCGGTACATCATGTGCTGCACGCGATCGGTGGTGCTGAACACGCTGAAGAGCAACCGCCAATCATCCCGTTCGAGCGCGGCGAGGGTGAGCGCGCGACGCCACCCCATGGTGAACTCGATGTCCTCCAAAAACACTTCGGGGGACAAGCGACGATCCTTGAGTTGGTTGGTCATACACGACCAGCCCAGAGTCTCGTAGGGCGCGTCGATCCACTCGGCCGCCTCAGCGGCGAATCCCACCGGTTGACTGACCGGTTGCCAGGGCAAGGGACGAGCGGGGTCGATCTCGAAAGTGCCCACGTACAACTCGAGCGGCTCTAGGGAGTTCAACCGCGCACGCGTGATCGTCGGCACCGACAGCAGTGGATTGATCTCAAAGGTCAGCTCGTACCAATCCGACCACTGGCCCACCCGCAAGGTTTGCGTCTGCTCGCCCAAGGTCAGCGCGACGGCGTCGCCGGATTCCCCTTCCAAAGGCTCGAGCACCAGCGGCAGGTTCGTG
>JAUHXY010000052.1 GCA_030426785.1 bacterium | reverse complement strand
CCAGCAATGGAAGTACCAGGTTTGTCCCGCCAGGATCGGGGTCGGACCGGTCGCGGTCGGCGTTTGCGTCAGGTCCAAAGCCAACGTGACTTCTCCCGAGATACCCGAAAAGCGAAGCTGCCCCGCACCGTTGTAGCGCCCGACCGAACCGGACAGGCACAGATTCCCTTGGCTCCCCCCCGGCATCTGGGTCAGGCCCGAGCTCGTCCCAACGATCATCATCGCAAACTGGTTGGGGGGCAATTGTGTTGCCCTGAGGGTTAAGTCATCGTCCGCAGCCACCGTGCTACCAAACGCTCGCAGCTCGCTGGGCTGGCCGGTGGAGTTGGCGACCGCCGGACCGCAGTACGGGCTTCCGACTTGTGAACCGAGGGTATCAGCAGGCCGAGAGATCAGCTCGAAGTCATCGATATGGAGCTGATCGTCACCAGGCTCAAACAGGGCAACCGAGGCGAACGCGAAGAAGCCAAACTGAATGCCGCTCAGGCCGGGGAACTCGGCCACTTCGATCCCGTCGATTGTCAAAGTGACGCTTTGGGCCGCGTAGTCTACTGAAGTCACCACCTCGTACCACACACCGCGGGACAAGGTGAATCCGGTGTCAATCTCTTGGCCTAGATCGTTCGCGTAGCGAATACGCCCGTCGGGATGCACATCCCAGGAGTAGATGCCACTGCCCGGTCCGGGCCCGGCTTGGGCTTGGAAGGCCCAAGCTTCGCTCGGATTGGCGCTAGGCTCCAAGCGCAAGTTCATGCGCACGTCCAGCACGGTTTCTGCGCTCTGGGGCATCACAAACTGCGTGTTGCGCCTCAAGTGCAGAGAATCTGCGTTCTGCGATGCGGCGTCCAGGGTCACAGCTTGCGCACCGCTATGCACGGTCTGGGTTTGCACGTAAATCCCCGCGAAATCGACGGCCTGGCCCTGGGATCCCGTCACGATCCAGTCATCCTGACCGGTACCGCCGAATTGGTTGAGGGTGTCATCCGCCAGCACACCCGGGACGAAGGTCGGCCCTTCGAAACCTCCTGCGGTGTACTGGATGGTTTGCGCGATGCCTGATGAGGTGGTCAGCAGCCCCAAGGCTGCGCAGGAAGAGAGAAAGCGAAAGTTCATGATCGTGGAGGGGTTTTGGAGGCCTGAGTGGATGCACGGGAGATCTCAGACCAGATCTCAGATCTACCCCAAGCTAGACGGGAAACCCACCTCCGGCAACGGAAAATCAGGCAGAAACCCCGCTCGACCCTTCCCATGCACCAAATTCAAACCCCATGGTGTACCGGCAGCTCCAGAGGGGATGATCCACCACCATCCGGAAGCCTACAAAGTCCTGCGGGGACCAACCCGCCAGGTCGAACAGGCGGGCGGCCACCGCCTGTTGCCGTGGGCTCGCCCCAAGCCCCGTCGCGGCCAAGTCGGATCCGAGGATCTCGATCAGAAGGTGTTGGTCCAACTGGTCAAACCAGGGGTCGGGCTCTTCCGACAGGAGTTCCGCGCTGCGCTGGTGCACCGCCGCCTCCGTCAGGCAGTGCCGCGCCATGTCCCGATGCAGGTACGCGTGCAAGAGCACCCGTCGTGTGGGGATCATGCAGTGGTAGTACAAGTGCAGCCGACGATTCTCCTGCAGGGCGGGGTGCAGGATGGCTGGCTCGAGGCGGTAGGCCAAGCTGACATCGATGGCAGGCGCGGTTTCTCCGGGGGGTTCGATCAGTTCCAGCGACACGTCCCCCACCCTGCGCGTGACCACCTCAGGCAAGGGATCCGAGCAAAACTCGGGCAGCAAAGTCGAGCCTTCTTCCGCGGCGTCGGTTTCCGCTGGATCAAACGGTACTGGTCGCGGTTGACCCTCAGGCAGCGACTCGTGGGCTCGAGCAAAAAAGAGCCCCGAGACCGGCGGCGCTCCCGCGCGCCCCTGCAGCCCGACCATGTCACGCGCGCCGATCACTTGCGCGCGCTTGGCATCGGCGGGGTCCGGTCGCAAGAGCAAAAAGTTCGATTGCGTCTCGATGTGTCCGCCGGTCAGAGCGCTCAACGCTTCGAACGCCTGTTCGCGCAAAGCCCGCTGCGTCTCGTCGGTCAGCGCGCTGTGCCCTTGGGCTCCGATCGCCCGAATGCGTTTGGTAAGCGTGGTCTGGCTGCCCCCCACCTGTTGCACCAACTTAGCGAGGGAAGCCACCGCCTCGTCTGCGCCACGGAACCCCTTCGGTTGGCCACGATAGCGCCGCAAGGCCTCCAAAAACTGCGACAAGCCACCGGTACCCGGCACTTGCAACAGAACCTCTAATCCATCGCCCGAGGCTCGCGCAGCCTGCAGCACGCGCTGGCAGGTGGAGCGATCCACCTCCAGCTCCCGAGCCATGGCGGCCCCACCGCGCAAGGGAACCGGCAAAGCCCGCAAGCACTGTTCCAACTCCGCCCGCAGCCGCTCTCCGACGCGCTTCGCGAGCGATCGCTCTTCCTCATCGAGGGGTTCGTAGGGAGGCCGTAGCCTGCGCCGATGGCGAGGAGAACTCATGGTCCAGCGCTCCGCGGACATGCCACGGGCTCGGGTAGCCTACCGCATCCCCCAACCCACTTCGAGCGACCGTAGCTCGGCAGGGGTGCGATGACCGCACTCGCAACCGGGTGTCAGCGCGCCACCAGCAGCGAGGTAACCAACGTCGCCTGAGGCGCTAGTTTCTTGCTCCACCCACCGACACCCATAGCCAATGCCCCCATGAGCTTGACGGGACGAACCTTCCTTTGCGCAGCCCTCTGGATGGCCCCACTGGCCACCACACCGGCAGATGCTGGCCCATCCGGACAGGAAACCCTAGCCGCTTCCACCCCTGCGAAGGAGTCCCTGTGGCAAGCGGGCGTGGTGCGCACCCCGAAGGGCCAACCCCTGGAAGGCGTCACCGTGCAAGCCACCGGAGACCCCTGGCCCAATGGCTCGACCACCCACACCAGCCGGTCGGCGCGCGACGGGAGTTTTCGGGTAGCCTTCGCTCCGGGAACGAATCGCGGCACGATTCAGATCGTTGAGGGTGCGGAATCGCTCCTGTTTTACCAGCCGCAAGTTTGGCGTCCTTGGCACCCTCATGACCTAGTGCTGTACGCCTCCCCCAAAAAGGAGGTGTCCGTGGCGGTCAAGGACTACGTCGATCCACCGGCTCGCAACGTGCGCATAACGTGGCGCCGCTGGCTCCAAGGGGAGTACTCGCCATCCACCCTGGTCGATTGGAAGGGGGAAGGCCCGGTCACGCTGCCGGCTTCGCCCTCCGGTCGGGTGGAGTACTGGATAGAGGCAGAAAACCGGGTGCGCACGCGCTACGTACAGGAACCCTTCGAACGTTTTCAGGCGAATGGCCTCGATCACTTCGCATTGTGTGCCGAGGCCCGTCTCTCCGGGACGATCGTATTCGGTGAAGGCCGTCCCTCCGGCCCGGTGACGGTATACAGCGAACAGCCTGTACGTCAATTCGGCCAGGAAGAGTACCAACAGCTTTGGACGACCGAAGATGGACGCTTCGATCTGCGGGTCCCGGCCGGCATTCCGTTAGGGTTCTACTTCGCAACCGAAGGAAGCGACTGGCAATGGAACGAAGTGAGGCCTCTACAAGCCGCAGAACACAGGAATGGTTTGCGCTGGGAGGGGGAACTCGGGCCCGAACTCGTTGCGAGGGTGATCCGACCCGATGGAACACCGGTGGTCGGCGCGCAGGTGATTGGACTGAAGAGCACTTGGAATAGCTTCCGATACGCTCGACCCGTAAGAAAGGAGGAGGCCTTTTGCACTCAAACCAATGAAGCCGGCGTATTTCGGCTTCGCGGTGTCGATACCTACATGGCGACTCCGATCATGGTGGCGGAGTCGGAACCCACGGTGGGACAGGATCCGTTACGTCTTCCGGAGCTCGGACGAGATCACCTGCAGTGGTACCGGCTACAAGCCCTGGAATCCGCCACCCAAGAGCTCGTGTGGGATCCGGTGGCCCATTCCTTCGAATTGGTCGTCCAAAACGAACAAGGAGTCCACCTCCAAGACTTCGAGTTGGAGTGGCATCAGACCAACCAAGTAGCGCCTGACGCTCACTCGGGCTCGTTCTGTGGTTTTTCGAGCCATCGCTACGACCTGATGAAAAACATCGTGAGTTGGGATCAATCCCGGCTAAGCCTGGAACGCATCCGACAGGGCCTAAGCCTGCCCGCCGATCACTTTCACTTTGAACACTCGGGCCCCTTCCCCGACGGTCGCTTCGCTTCCGACCGCATGCCGGAGGGGCAATGGCGCTTGACCGTATCCGCCGAGGGGTATGCACCCACGGTCTTACCAAAGGTCACCATCCCGGACGATCGCCGCAAGACGGTCGTCCTGCAGCGTCCGGCCTCGCTGTACGTTCGTCTTCTGGATGACTACGGCAAACCGGTAGCTGGACAGAAGCTGCGTCTCTCCCACCCGGCTTCGAGCTCCCCCTACCCCTTTCCCTCTTGGACAGGCGACGATTCCCCCGAAGACCCCATCAACCCGGAGATTCGCACGACCAATCCAGACGGCTGGGTGGCGTTTCCGTCGATTGCGCCCGGCATCCACTTCGTCACCGCGATGGGCGTCCGAAGTCTGCATTGGCCTCGCCAAACGGTGGAGCTCGCTTCGGGAGAGAGCAAGGAGTATGAGTTCCGGGCGCCCCCGGTGGGCTCGGCCCATGTGAGCATCGACCCGCGCTTGGAGGAGGCCGTTCGAAAGGAGAGTGTGTTCGGCGGGGCCAGCTTCTCCTTGAAGTCGGTAGCCACGGGCCAATCCTATTCGGGGGGCCACGGCCGGGAAGGGGTTTGCTTCTTCGAAGAGCTCCCCGTCGGTACGTACACCGGTCACTACACGTCCCGATCGAACCACTTAAAAACTCCGAACCTGGCAGCCCCGATGACCGTCGAGATTCTGGAGAAACAAACCACCTTCGCCACCATCGGCTTGGACACCCAACTCGGTACGTTGCTGGCGCAATTCACCCAGGAAGGGGCCCCCCTCGTGTGGGGCCGCATCGCCTTCCAGTCCCTCGATACCAACGCCTGTTATGAAGGGTCCGTACGTCACGATGGGCACCTGCGCATCCACTTGCCAGTGGGGCAGACCTATCAAGTGCGGGCCTGGACCCGCGCCCGAATCTGGATGGAACTAGGGACTCTGCGCATGACCGAGCAGGAACAGCGCTGGCAGAGTGAGGTTCCTGAGGATCCCCCCACCAAGGTCTACGGCCCCCAACAAGACTAGAAGCGATTCCAAAACCCTTGGCGGGGCGTTTCCGCCTGTCGGATTTTGGCTGGTAGCTTCCCTTATTGGGTGGCTTCTTGCTCGTGAAGCTTGAGGCGCTCCTGCCAATGGTGCGCGCGCTCTTGGTATCCGCCGTCCGGACGATCGGCGTGGCGGCGTTCGTAGGACTCGATGACGCGCTGCATGGCTTGGGCGCGGACGTCGCCCTGCGGGCTTCCCGGGCCGGGTGTGGCGGGGTCAGCGATGAGGGCTTCCGCGCTGTCCACCAGCAAGGGTTCGGCTTCCTCCCAGCGGCCTTGGTGCGCCATGACCAAGCCGAGCAGATTGTTGAGGTTGTGGTCGCGCCAACTCGGGGGTTGTTGGTCGTCCGCTCGTAGAGATTGGACGTGCAGGAAAGCGGCTTCCGCTTCGGAATAGGCTTCGTTGCCGACGGAAACCACACCCAGGTGGTACGCCGCGTTCGCGAGGCGCTGTTGATCGTCGGGGAACACTCGCTGCACTCCCTCGTAGTAGGTTTGGCAGAGCTCCAGCGCTTCCGCGCTGCGGCCCAGGTCCCACAGAACATGCGACAGATTGTTGGTTTGGATCAACGTGGTACGGTGATCCGGCCCAAGGGTCTTTGCCGCCAAATCCAAAATCTTGCGGGTCGCCTGGGCCGACTCGTCCAGCTTGCCCAAAGCTTGCTGGACCGCCGCGAGATCGCCCATCGCCTGAAGGGTTTCGGGGTGCGCTTCCCCAAACAGACTCGTCAGGCCTTCGCTGATGTCTCGGAAGCACTGTTCGGCTTCCTCCATACGGCCCATGCCGTAGTGGATGTAGCCCACACCCCCCAACGCGGTCAGCGTATCGGGGTGCAAATCGCCGAGCACGACGCGAGTCTTCTCGTACATTTTGAGGATCGCTTCTTCGGCCTGTTGGAGTTTTCCTTGGGCTTGCCACAGGGTGGCCGATTCGCTCAACGCAGCCAGGTAGTTGGGGTCCGTATCGGGGTAGAGGCTTTCGTGCAAAGCCAAGGACCGCTCGAGCAGGGGCGCGGCTTCCTCCAAACGTCCCAAGGTTTGCATCAAACCGCCCAAAGCCGCCAAGCCGGTGGCGTACTCCTTGCTCTGCTCTCCATGCACGCGCCCGGTCATGTCCAGGGCTGCTTGAAAGGCTTTTTCGGCCTCGGGAAAGCGCCCCGCTTCCAACCAAAAGCGCCCCAAAGCATTCCAAGCGGCGGCCGTTTGGGCATGGTTGTCTCCCAATACCCGCCGGTCGAGCGCTACGGCTTCGACGAGCACTTCCTGCGCCCGGTCCATGGCCCCGTCTTCCGTCAACGCGATGCCCCAATCGACCATCGCATCCAGGGTTTGCGCGTCTTCTGGTCCCAAGTGTTCGACTCGAAGTTGGTAGGCCTCCTCCAAAATCTCTGATGCCTTCGCGGGCAACCCCAGAACATGCATTGTTCGACCCAAAGTGTTCAGCAGGCGCGCGCGCACGAGCGGCTGATCCGAAAACTGCGAGTCGATGGCAGCTTCACTGCGCTGCAAGACGTGTTCGTCCAGCGCCGCTAGAGCCAGGTTCGTGAAGTTGACGGACGCCAAAGCCTTGCGCGCCAACTCCACTTGCGATTCCTCCACCTCCAGCAGAAGCCCCTCCCGCAACCCGTGCCCCATCGCAGGCACGTTGATACCGGCCAGCTGCTCGGATAGGAACTCCACCACCTGCCCGAGGTCTTGGTTGGCAGCATCCAGCGCTCGGTTCGCCCGTTGCGCTTTCCACCAGCCCACGCCGGTGCCGATCGAACCCGCCAAAAAGAGCACGCCGATCAACGCAACCGCCGCCACGGTTTTTTTGCGCCGTACGAAGAGCTTGCGCATGCGATAGCCCAAACTCGGCGGCGCGGCCATGACCGTCTCGTTGGCCAGGAAGCGCTCGATGTCGGAGGCAAACTCGGCAGCGGTGTCGTAGCGCCGCGCACGGTCTTTCTCCATCGCCTTCATCACGATCCAATCCAGGTCGCCCCGCAGGCGTTTGCCCAAGAGCTGTGGATTGGTGTGGCGTCGCGCCGCGACGATTTGGGACTGCTCGCCGAGGGTGGAGATTCGGGTCGACGGTTTCTGCGGATCGACTTCGCGGATCAACCGCAAGAGCTCGGCGTAGCCGGCCTCCAGTGCCTTGTGCAGGTCAAAGACCTTGGTGCCCGTCAGCAATTCGTACAACAAGACCCCGAGCGCATACACATCCGCGCGCGTGTCGACATCGAGTTGGCCCGTGCCCGACTGCTCGGGCGCCATGTACTCCGGCGTGCCCATGATTTGACCCAACTCGGTCAACATGGTTTGCACCGCTTCGTCGCTGGCCGTGGCCTTGGCGATGCCAAAGTCGATCACCTTGGGCACGGGTTTCCCGTCCTGTTCCCCCACCAACACGTTCGAGGGCTTGACGTCCCGGTGAATGATGCCCTTTTGGTGTGCGTGTTGGATCGCTCCGCAAACCTGCACAAACAGCCGCAACCTCGCGCCGAGGCTCAACTTGGCTCGATCGCAGAATTGCGTGATCGGCACGCCGTCCACCAACTCCATCACGAAGAAGGGCCGGCCCGCTTGGGTGGCTCCCCCGTCGAGCACCTTCGCCACATGGGGGTGGTCCATCATGGCGAGCACTTGTCGCTCGGCCTCAAAGCGCGCGACCACCTCTTTGGTGTCCATGCCCAACTTGATGATCTTAAGGGCCACGCTGCGTCGAATCGGCTCCTCCTGCTCGGCGCGCCAGACGGTCCCCATGCCCCCTTCTCCGATCGGCTCGACCAATCGATACCGGCCGATCCAGTCGCCGGCCTGTTCGCCCGGCGGCGCGGTAGCTTGCTCCTCGTCGAAGTCACTCATCGTTGCATCGAATTCGCGTTGGAGGCGAAGGCTTCGTCCTCCTACCGTGGCAGGACTTGCATCCTAACCATCGAGATCGGGAATGACGAAGTTCCCGGCGGGAAGAGAAGGGAACCGATGGATCCCGAACTGCATTCTGCCAATGGATGGCTCTGGCCGATCCCGTCCGGGGCCGCAAGCCGCCCAAGACTTCTCACTCCGCGCCGCAGCGGACAAGGGCCCGTCCGTGCCGAGTCGGTCGAATGGGGAAGCTGGTGAAGCTCGAATGCGGGCAGACGCCTAGCGCCCTTGCGCCTCGAGCTGGTCGATGAACCACTGCGTCAGGCGGACCCAGACGGTGTTCTTCTCGGCTCGATCCTCGTAAAGGTGATCGAGGTTGGGGTTGTCGTTGACCTCGATGACGACGATACCGCTAGGGGTTTCTTTGAGGTCGACGCCATAAAACCCGTGGCCGATGCAGTTGGCGGCGCGTACGGCGACGTCCAGGACCTCGGGGTTGACCTCTTCCATTTTGAAGCTGCGCACCACCCCCTCGTCGGGCTTGCCGGCCTTGTCATGGTTGATGATCTGCCAGTGTTTTTTGGCCATGACGTACTGCACGGCGAACAAGGGCTCACCACCGAGGACACCCACGCGCCAATCGAACGCCGTGGGCATGAACTTTTGGGCGATGAGCAGGTCGGAGTCCTCCAACCACGACTTGACCAGGGTTTCCAATTGTTGGCGGTCCTCGACTTTCTTGACCCCTCGCGAAAAGGCGCTATCGGGGATCTTGAGGACCAAGGGAAAGCCAAGTTGCTCGACCGCGCCGTTCAAGTCTTCCAGCCCGCCGATCATGACCGTAGGCGGCACGGGCACCTTGTGGGCCGTGAGTTGTTCGTTCAGGAAGACCTTGTTGGTGCACCGGATCATCGACAAGGAGTCGTCGATGACGGGCATCCCTTCCTGTTCGGCGCGGCGCGCAAAACGGTAGGTAGGATTGGAAATGGCCGTCGTCGTACGGATGAACAGCGCGTCGTAGTTGGCGAGCCGAGAGAGATCCTTTTTGCCGATCGGCTCCACCTCGACGCCCATTCCGGCGGCGATTTGGGCCCAGTGCTTGAGCGAGGAAACCGAGGTGGGCGGCAAAGCTTCGTCCGGATCCACCAGCACCGCAATGCTGTAGCGCGCGGGGACTTTCGACGGCGAATCCCGCCATTGCTTGGAGGTGAAACGTTCCAGGCAGGCCAGGAAACGGTCGCGCTCGGCCGGCTTCATACGGCTGAAGGGCAGCAAGGAGATCTTTTTGATGCGCGCGTGCGCTCCCAACTCCCAATGCACGACCAGAGCCGGCGCTCGGAACCAGTCGTACAGGAGCCTGGCGAAGCGCGTCAGCCCTTCGTACTCCGTCATGCCGAAGTACACGTGCAAGGTATTGGGGATGTCCTGGGACTGCCCCTTCCAATCCTGCTGCAACGCCTTGTCCAATTCGGGCAGCGCGTTCTCATACAGCTTTTTGGCGGACAGGTCGATCAGGGTCTCCACCGACGGGATGACCTTATGACCCCGGCTGCTGGCCAGCAAAGAGGCATAATAACCCCGCGACTGGTAGTCGTAGCGGTTGGAAAGGTTGATGACCTTGTAACCGGCTCCTTGGAACAGCTCCGGGCAGCGCAAGTAGTCCTTGGTGGTCAGCACCTTGTGCGGTGTGGACGACTGGGCCAGGTCTTTTTCCCGGCCGGTGATCAAAATCCAAGTCATGAGCGAGGGGTGGGCTGCAACAGCACGCAGGCGCGCAAGCCCGACTTACCGTAGCGAGCCATCTTCAGAAACGTGTCGTAGGAGAGCGGCAAATGCGATGCATCCACCCGGTTTTCTCCCCGTTCAGGGTCGGCGTAGGGATCGTGCAAGACGAGGTGCGAGCCCGTGTCGCCGATCACGAGCACCCAGTGCGGCACTTTGACGCCCAGCATTTGGAAGGCACTGATTAAGACGATCGCGAGACCACCTTGCGCCAGGGTGGCTTGCAAGTCTCCCAACTCGAACGGCCGGTATTCGATCGGCGTGCCCGAGCATTCGGCTTGTTCGCGAAGGTCCTGCTGCGCCAGCTCCATCACTCGGCGCTTCTCGGGACTGCGCACCGTATCCAAAAACAGGGCGCCCGGCTGGGAAACCAACAACGCGGGGTGCAGACCGCGAGCCGCCGCTGCGACGGCCAACCCATACGGACCGCACCCGCCAGTCCCCGCCTGCATATAAATCGTCGTGGCCTCCCGCCAGATGCGGAACTCTTCCACCTCCCCTAGCGGCGGCTTGCCCGTGAAGTAGGCCTGCGCCATCATCAAGCACGCGGCCCCGCACGTGAACTCTTCGGTCTGCCGGTAGTAAGGCACCGTCGAGTGCAAATCGGTCTCGCCGCGTAACATCTTTTCGAAGCGCAACGCGTCCGCGTGATCTTCGTAGTAGTCGTCGTGCCGTCCCCACTCGCGGTAGCCATGCTTGCGGTACAAAGCGATCGCCCCGGCGTTGTCCTCACGCACTTCGAGGCGCAGGGCGATGCTGCCCCGATCGAAAGCCGCTCGCTCCGCCGCGTCGAGCAGATAGGCCCCCAAACCCTGACCCAAGAACTGGGGATGCAAAGCGATGCTATAAAGCCGCGCCAAAGCGCTGTTCTTGCGAAAGAGCACCAAGTAGTACCCGGCGATGCGGCCCTCTACTTCGCATACGCTGAGCAGCGCCGTCGGACGCGTCGCGAACGCACGAAAGGAGCGCCGCGAGGTGCGGTCCGAATCAAACGCTAGCTCCTCGATCTCTACGAGCGAGTCGAGGTCGGCCTCCGTAGCGGGGCGAACGAGATGGGACATGGTCGAGCTCTTCCCACGGCCCGCCGCTAAGGGACCGGACCAGGCCAAGAGCGCCGGAATTCTCCCTCCCGCCCCCAGGGTTGCAAGGGAATTCCTCCCCTTGCGGGGATGCGACCCAAGCTGGAATAGGAGCGCCTCTGGGGCCGGGTTGCCGGGCCCGGGGCAAGGGTCGCCTACGCTTCTTCCGGGTCGATCTGGTCGAACAGAGACACGGACTGCACGGGGTCCAGACCTAGCGGAATCGCGCTCTGCTGCAGCGTCTCGTTGGCGGCAAAGACGTCGCCGTTGAGGTATTGCTTCGCGGCTCGGCTGGCGACCGTGATCAGGTGGACATGCAAGCTCGGGCCCAACTGATCCACCGGCGTACCGCAGAGTTGGATGGCGCTGACGACCGAAGCGGGCAGGTTCCAACGCTTGGCGAGGGTGGCTCCCACGTCTTGGTGATGAAAGCCCAGCATCTTGCGCTCCATCCCGATCAGGTAGGCATCGCCCTCGAGCTGCATCGACTTCTTCAAGACGTTGGCATAGGGCGTTCCGAGGTGGTCCAGCAGGATGACTTGCCCGACTTTGTGGAGCAGCCCGCAGACGTAGGCTTCGTCGGGGTTGAGCACCATGATTTTGGTGCACAGGGGCGTCATGCGGGAAGCCAGTTGCGCCGTGAGCTTGGAGTGGTCCCAAAGCTCCGAAATGTCGAAGCCGGTTTCCGCTTGGATCTTTTCGAATTCCGCGAGGATCGAAACTTGGGTTACCAAGTTCTTGAGCACGCGCAAGCCGAGCACCGTCGAGGCCTGCTCGGTCGAAGCCACGGGCTGCGCCAGCCCGTAAAACGCGCTGTTGGCGATGCGCAGCACCTTGGCGGCCAACGGGGCGTCCTCGGCCACGACCGCGCCGATTTCAGCCGTCCCCGTGAGCGGGTCGTTCGCAAGGCGCTCGATGCGCAGCACGACGTCGGGCAAGGTGGGGATCGATAGGTTGCTCTTGAGGAGCTTGCGGAGGGATTCGGTGTCCTGCATGGCGGGTGGCGGGGCGTACTCGGACGCTCCCGATGTCCCTCTATCGGGTGTCCAGCCCAAAGCAATCGAGCCTCGCATCCGATTCGAGCCTCGAGGGACCCATGGATGGCAGCCCTTCCCGCAAAGAGATGCGGCATCCTTCGGTAGCGTCCGGCAGGTCCGATCGGGCCGACGCGGCGGGCCTTGTGAGGTCTCCCCTTTCTAGGTCCCCTTCCTAGGTCCGTTGTCGAAGGCCACACCCTCGCCCTACCGATCGTCCCCAACGGACCGCGCCCCTCGATCCGGCGAGATCGAGGGGCGCGGAAGGTCGAGGTCCCGGCGGACTTACGGCCAGGTGACCGACACGCCGTTGGGCAGGTTGGAAGCGCCCGCCCCAGCGGGGGTATCGCGGTACCAAGCTTGGAAGTGCCAAGTCTCCCCCGAAAGGATCATGGGATCACCCGGCAAGGGCAGGGTCGTCGGCACATCGAAGCCACTGCCGACGATGGAAGTACCCGCCCCGTTCTGCATAACCCCGAAAGCATCAAACTGCCCCAGGGAGAAGCGATCGGTCCCAAAGACATTGTACCGACCCAAAGGGTTCGCGGGATCGAGGCACAGAGTGCCGTTGCCCACCGGAAGGCCGGGCTCTTGGATGGTCGTGCCCACCAGGAAGTAACCGAACTCCATCGGAGGACCATCGATCATTTCCAGGTGCAGGTCGCTGCCTACTCCCGAACCGAAAAACGCCGAGAGCTGCGCCGGCGAGCCCGTCGAGTTCGCCGAAGCGGGGTCACAGAACACGGTGCCGGTGGGCGTGAAGACCGGCTCGATCGACCAAACATCGATGTCCGCCACCAAGGTCTGCGTCATCGAGACCGGATCCCCAAACGACACGCGCGCCGTTTCGGGCGGGAAGGGACCGGAGTAAGTGCCCACGGACTGCGAAAGATCCTGGGAAGGGATCATTTGCCCGGTGGAGTCGAAGATCGCGATGGTGAAGGTGTCCATCGAAGCATCCGAGAGTTCCCCGGTCACGATGAGGAAGTCGCCCCCCATACCCTGCGGTGCGCTCGCCAAGTTGACCGCGTCGGGAGCGGTGTTGGAGCTGATCGGTCCACTCGCCGTTCCGACCCGAAACGCCGAGGCGGATCGGTCTAGGTCGTAGGTCCAATACGTTGGGGACACCACCGAGGGCATGTTGAAGACCTCGAGGGTGCCGATCAGGGTGTCGCCCACGACCGCGCCGTCGAAGGGCGCGGCGGGCGGAGCATTGACCTCGGTGACGGTCGCCACCACGCGAATCACGTATTCGCCAGCCGAAGCCGTCGAAGCCAGAGGAAGCAGACACAGACCAAGGCCCAAGGCCTTGGAGCACGAAGCGGGAAGGAGTTGCATGGAGGAGAGTGGTTGCGTTTGACCTGGTGAAGCTCCGCGGGAAGCAGAGGCCCACGGCACAACATCAGGGGAACCCACCGGTCGGAGGAACCGCGGGTCCCGAGAGAACCCGCTCACTCTAGCAGGAAACCCAGCGGGAGCCGGCTACAAGGCACAAAGGGCCGACAGAGGGCAAAGCACCCTATTCCGGGCCCTTCTGGGGAGTCGGATGTGTTTCGATTTGCGCCTCCCTACGACCTGTGCGCTGGGAGCGTGTTACGCACAGTCCCTTGCGGCGTGCATGCGGTCGGTTCAGCCTCCGCCATTTGGACCGCTCGGTGGTGCCTTTCGTAGGGTCCCAATCGACCAAGGGGCTTCCACCTAGCGCTCTGACCCAGCCACCGCGCGATGCTCGCCAAGGCGGCTGCCTGCCCCCCTCCGAGCCTTCCTTTAGCCGGCACCTACGGGCCGATCCAAATCCGGCGCCAAGCTCCCGCGCACGTTAACGACAACACCTCGGTTTCCAGGAAAAAGCGACCGCAAGGTTACGTCTTGCACTCCCAAACCGCGATTTGTGTAGATCCGAAACAGGCACTTAAGAAAACGTGAGAACTGCCAAACGGCCATTCTGCTTTGGCGGGACTCGACTACAGTAGCGGTCTGCCTCCACTTCTACGGTAGAAGGCTGCGTGACTTCCCTGCCAGGAACGCCCGGGGGCTCTTCCCAACCCAAGAAGGAAACACGCAATGCATTGGCTTCCCAAGCTCTCCCTATCCTGCCTCTTCGCGGCTGGCGCCCTTGCGAGCGCTAGCACCGCTAACGCTCAAAAGCTCCAAACCAGCTTTCCCAAGTTCGCCAACTCTATCACGATCAAGGGAACCACGATCGCTGGGCCCGGCCGGCAAATGGTCAGCCAACAACGGGCTTCATTTGTAGGCGCATCCTCTTCGCCCTACACCGTGCTGTGGTGGGATGCGACTCCCACGTACGGCGGACAAGCCCCGGATTCGTACCGACAAGAAATGTCGGACTATTTGGACAACCTGCAAGGCGGCACCGTCTTCGACGCGACGTTCATCGCGAGCGAAACTCCCGGCACCCTCGCCACCCACCTGGCCACCAATGACTACGACGTCATCGTGTTTGATGTCACCGGCGGCAACACGTTCGATGCCGCAGACTTGAACGCCGTCATCGCGCACTACACCTCGAAGCCGAACCTCCTTTTGGACGGCATCCTGTACATCCGTAACATCAACTTTAACGCGACTACGGACTTTCCGGGGATCAACGGATCGTCGGGTGGCTTCACGGCTAACGAAGTGTGGCAACTTGCAGACCGTGGCGGTGGAATCATGATCGGCACCGACCACAATTGCTGCCAGCAGGGTGCGAATGCTCTGCTCGGCGCTGTGGTTCCTAGTGCGCAATTCACCGGTTTGACCACCCCCTCTTTGGACGGTCAGTTCAACGGCACCCAGCTCTTGGATGCGGTCGAAATGGTATCCGCGTTCGACCTCTTTACGCACTGGGCTTCGGTTCCGAGTGAAGCCGAAACGCCGGTCGGGATGTTCACCGACGTCAACGGCATGAGTGTCCAGCTGTTCAGCCAAGTGGAAGTGGCCGACTTCGTCGGCGGTCCGCGTCGGCCCTACATTTCCACCTCTTGGATGCCCGGCTCGGGCGGCCCGGCTTTCGACTGCAACCAAAACGGCATTCTCGACAGCATCGACATCTCGAACGGCACCTCCGAAGACCTGAACGGCAACGGCATCCCGGATGAGTGTGAGATCATCTCCACCGGCTACTGCAGCCCGGCGATGAACAACTCCACGGGTGGCCCCGGTGGCATCTTCGCCACGGGCAGCATCAATGCAGCCGACGAAGATTTACAGCTCTACGCCTTTGGACTTCCGACCGGGCAACCGGGCCTCTTCATCGCGTCGCCGAACCAAGGTCAAGTGGCGAACCCCGGATCCCACCTGGGCAACCTGTGCGTCGTGCCCCCCAGCATCGCGCGCTTCAACCCCTACATCTTCATGAGCGATACCAACGGAATGGGTGATATGGACCTGGATCCTTGGGTCGTACCCGCTCTGCCCGACCGCCCGATCCTGGCGGGTGAAACTTGGCACTTCCAATGCTGGTACCGCGACGGCGCGGTCAGCCTCTTCACGGACGCCTGCTCGGTTTCCTACCAGTAGGGCCGCACTCTTGGATTCATGCGCTTCGGCGCTTTCACCAGCCCCGACTCCGGTCGGGGCTGGTCTGTTTTTGGCAGGCGGATCGATGCCGGATCCAGCCATCCGCTGGCGACGCCTACGTGTCGATCGAGGTCACGAACTCCAGCACCAAAAAATCTTCCACCGGCTGGTACCCCAGCGCGCGATAGATCTTGTTGGAGGTCGGATTCTGGAGATCGGTGAAGAGCGTGACGAAGTCCTTGCCCCCATCCAACACGTGTTGACTGAGCGCAGCCACCAACGCGCTGGCGTACCCGCGCCCGCGTTGTTCGTCCGGCGTGTACACGAAGGAAATGGTGCGACCGTGCGGTGACTCGCGGGTCAGGGCCGCACAGGCGACGGGTTGCCCGTCCAGCTCCCACAGAAACACGCCTTGCTCGAGAAGGTGCGGCGCCTGCTCGGGCACCCCTCGCTCGATTTGCTCGCGCAGGCCGCAGTCCACGGCAAAGCGATACGCCCAATGACAGAGGAGATCGTTCTCTGCATCTCCGGCGAGGCGCATGCGTCCAGGGGCTTTTGGATTCGGCGCCTGGACGCGGTCCAAGCGATGGCACCGCATGTGCAGGCCTGCGCGCGTCGTCTCCCCCGTTTGCGCGCAACGCACCGCGGCGAGGCGCTCCACTTCGTCGCGAGTAGCCTGCATGCGATCCGGCAAACCTCCGTTCCCGCGCAGGTGCTCCAACAACGCGGCATCCAGATCCGGTCGCAGCGGCATCCAGATCATCGGGTACGGCAAGGTCTGCTGGTACAGCCCGACCACCTCTCCTCCCGAGCGCACCATGCCCCAACGGGCGGGTGGGTCGTACCGCCGACGGCCGCGCGCCACATCGACCGCAACGCCTAGGGCCAGGGCATAGCGGACTTCATCCGAGAGGAACACGGGCTGCGCGTAGTGCAGGTACTCGGCGGGGTCTTCGAAAGCGGTCCACTGCATGACTTTGGGACGAGAGTACAACAAGCCGAACGACCGAGAGGTCCGCGACGCCTTAGGCTCAGCGTTCGAGCAATTCGCGCGCCAGAGCCTTCGCTGGCGGCGTGAGCGGCGGCGAACCTGGCCCAAGGCTGCGAGGCTGGGCAGGAGGCCAATCCGTAGGCAAATCAAGGATCACGTCTTTTGGACCGCCTTGCCACTCCACCGTTTGGAAGTGCGTGTACCCATGCCCCTCCTCGCGGACCTGCACATGCAGAGTTCCGGCGGGTACGCCTTCGAGCACGAACCAACCGTCTTCGTCGGTTTCGTCGAGCCACGGGTAGTCCCGCAGTTCGCTCACCAACAACGCGTGCACCAGCTCGGCGGGCAAGCTTTGGGGATAAGGGCTCGCAAAGATGGAGGCCCCTTTCACCGGCTGTCCACCCCGCTTCACGAAACCGGTCATTCCGTGCATCTCCACCAAAGGAATGCGCGCCTCCATGGTTTCTCCGGGGGGCACTTCGAGCTCGACCCAGCGGGCCGGGTAGTCCTTCCACGGATCCCAGGACAGCCCTAGGGGGCTACCCACGTCCAAGAGCGGAACCGGTAGCGCATGAAAGCGATAGGTTCCGGGCCAGGCCTTGGGCAGCACCACCCAACCCTCGTCATCGGTAAACAAGGGACCGCGATCGGCTAAGGGGCTCGGCCCTTCCCACACGAGCCAAGAGTCCCCTCGCGCGAAACCCTCGTGATCGGTCACCTGAAGGCTCAGCCGCGAGCTGCGCTCGAGCGCGATGGTGAATTCCCGGCTCTCCTCGGGGAGGGTAAAGGGCTGCACGGTGTAGGCGGCGCGCAGGGGGGCGCTGACCCGCAGTTCCAAGCGCTGCGCGTGGAAGGGAGTCAGCCGGCAACGGCCGGTCTCGTCGGTGCGCGCAAACACCCGTTGCAATTCTCGGCGAACGGGCGGCGGGCTGGTCACGAGGGCCGTCACGCCGCGCTCATCCACATCGCTGAAGGGTTGCTCGGGGAGCTCGGCGAGCACGACGCGCGCTCCCTTGAGGGGCTCCTCGGTTTGGCGATCCAGAATGCGAAAGCTCAGCTCCGCCACCGATTGCAAGCGCAATTCGCCCAGGTCGTAGGTCTCGCCGGCCTTCCAATCGCCGATCGGAATGGCGTAGCGGTAGTAGCCCGAGGACTCGATGAAGAGCTGCACGAAGTCCGTGTCGTAGCCGGGCCGAATCCCGTAGAGCGTCCCATGCCCATCGGGATGGCGACGGTTGCGGCCCCTACCGTTGGGGGACAACGACTCCACTCGGCTCTTGGATCCGGCGATGGAAACCACGCGGTACTTGTAGATCGGCTCTCCGGTCTCGCCGTCGACCACGCGGAACGAGACGTCAGCCCCTTCGCGATAGGGCAACACGGCGTCGGTCGTTCCCACTTTCACTTCCACAGGATCCGTCGCGACCGGGTGGTGAAAAGCGAAGGGATCGACGGCGATCAAAGAGTGGGTTTGGCCCTTTTGGAGGGGCCCCAGCAAGAAGGTGCCGTCGGGCTCCAAGGCGCAGGACTTGCCGGCAGCTTCCACGCGCGCGACTTCGAAGGGATCGTAAACATCCTCGGGGTCCAGGTCGGCGAACACCCGCAATCCGCGCTTGCCCGTAGGAAAGCCGTCCACCCGCCCTCGGATCGACACCTCGGGGCGGGGCGTGGGTCGCGCTCGGAATTTGGATTGTTCCTGCGCGGGTGCCGCGTTTTCGGGGGTGGTCGCTTCAGACGGGTCCGAGGACCCGCAGGCCACCAGCGTCCCAACCAGGAACCCGAGGCACGCAGCGCCCCACCACCGGACGCCTCCCTTGCGGACCCGGTTCCCTTGCGCGTTTCGCTTCATCGGGCTTAAGCTAACCCAGTGACCCTCCGGGCGCACGGGTTCGGTTGCCACCGGGAGCCAGCGCGGACGCGGATCGAGCGTTTCGTCTTGTTCCCGCGGCGATTGCCCGTCTTTTCCCGGTGCGACACTCCAGGTCGTGGATTCCACTTCCTGCCGGCCCCTTGAATCTCCCGCGTTTTCGTCTGAAGGTAGAACGCGAATCCCCCTTGCCCCCACCGCTCCCATGAAACGCTCCCTCCAACCCGGCTTCTGGCTCGTTCCGCTGCTGCTGATCCCCGTAGCCTGCGGCGGCTCCAGCGACTCGAAGGAAACTTCCTCCAACGACGCGAACACGAACACCGAGGCGAACGCCCCGGACCCCGGTCCGCGTAAAAGCGGCCCGATCGACGGCGTCTACGCCGTGCAGTGCGGCTGCCAAATCGACGGCATCAACGCTTGCGGCAACTACGTGCACGTGGGCGGCCACGCTTTCGAGATCGAGGGTGACCTAGGTCTCGGCGCTATGGAGTGGTGCTCGGTCGACGGCACCAAGCAGGCCAAGATCCAAGGCAACCTCGATGGGGACAAGTGCTACGCCACCTCCCTCACGGTCCAACCGTAAATCCCTCCCCCCTATGCAAACTTCCCCCGATCTCTCGTTCCTCGACGGTCAGACCCTCGAAGTCTTTTCCACCCACACGTGCCCCGATTGCGTGCGCCTCGACCAACTGTTCGCGGCTCGCAACGTGACGGCCAAGAAGGTCTACATCGAGGGCGACGAAGCCGCTACGGCCGCCCTGGAGGCCGGTGCGGGTAAGCGCGCGGTGCCCTACATTCGCGTCAACGGCAAAGACTGGGTGCGCGGCTATCACATCGACCAGCCCGGCCGCCTGAAGGAAACCCTCCTGTGGGAAGAACTGCGCGCCGTGCTGCCCTAACCCCCTGAGGAACCGCGCCCACAACCCCGTTCGGCTTGCGCCGGGCGGGGTTGCGTCGTTTCCAGGGCGTTTACCCCTTCTTGAACCCGGTGAACAATCCCAGCGAAGCCAACCCCGCCGACGGCAGGTTGCCCGTCATGAAGCCCCTGAACCCTTCGGTCTTCGCCAACACCTTGCCCGAAATCTGATCCCACCAATCGCTCATGGCGTTCCAATCCACCGTCACCCACCCCACTTGCTGCAATCCAAACAAGGCCAACGCGATCGCCCCCACCACTAGCGCCGTCCCCTTAAAGAAGACCCGCAGGGCCAACCCCACGCAGAACGCGATCAAGAACGAAAAGCCCCCCTTCACAAAAAAAGGCGCATACCCCTGCAACCCCGAGTCCGCCTCCCCGGTCTCTCCAGCACCTTCACCACCCCAACC
>JAUHXY010000051.1 GCA_030426785.1 bacterium | reverse complement strand
CCGTGCGTCGGGGAAGCGACATCATCGGCACGCCGGACAGCCTGCAAGGCCTCCCGATCCGGCCCGGCGACGTGCTCATTCCCCCCATCGGCAGCGGCTTCCTGGGTACCCCGCCCCCCGGCACGTTTGTGCCCTCCGGCACCTTGGGTTTGGGCCCCATGGACGAGTTGGACGCCCTGGACGCGGGTGACGGAAGCGATGAGCCGCTCTACGACTGCAACGACAACGGCGTCGAAGACTCCACGGACATCGCGGACGGAACCTCGTCCGATGACGACTCGAACGGCATTCCCGACGAGTGTGAAGATCCCGGCTTTGCCTTCTGCGACTGCAACGACGCCCCCGAAGCACCTTGCGGCAACACGGCCGGCTTTGAAGAAGGCTGCTCCAACGCCACGGCACAGGGGGGCAAGTTGGTGGGGACGGGCACCAGCTCGGTGGCCACCGACAGCCTCGTGTTGACCTCGTCCCAACTGCCCACCAACAACTTTGGGCTCGTCTTCACCGGAAACGGGAGCGTGCCGCACACCACGGTCGGCAACGGGTCCCGGTGCGTAGGCGGCACCGCCATCTGGCGCTTGCACATCGGAGCGACCGGACCTGGTGGTGGCTTTACCTACGGTCCAGGCATCCTGGCGGACGCCAACACCTTCCCGAACTTCCTGGTCATCATGAGCGGCGAAACCTGGAACTTCCAAACCTGGTATCGCGACCACGGCGGCCCCTGCGGTTCGGACAGCAACATGACCAATGCCTGGGCGGTGACCTTCACCCCCTAGCCCACTCGGCGGAACGCGCCCCCTGGGGCGCACGGCTCGCACCCCACCGCCCTGTTTGGATGATTCCAGTTGGAGGATCCCGGCTGGAGGATCCGGGCAGGGCGGTGGTTTATTAGCACCGGAGAAAGCCCTTGGACGGTTTAGGCCGCAGCTTCCCCTTCGCCGGAATCGCTCGTGGTCGTGGATTCGACCTGAGAGTCCAACAACTCCCGCGCGGCCTGCAACTCCTCGAGTTGGCGCCGGCGGATGTAGCGTTTGATGTCCTCCCATTGTTCGGAGAACCGCTTGGTGGCCGCCTCATCGAAGGCGATTCCATACTTGATCCCATCGTTCAACAGCGTGCGATTGCGGATCGCTCCCACCAGCAGGGTCGGCTTCTTTTCTCCCGGGATGGTGAAACGCACCGACACCTCAGAAGCTTCGTTCCAACGAACGTCTTCCTCGGCCGGGAGCCAAACCGCCAACCCAGTGCTCGAAAGGTCGTACAACGAACCCCGGACCAGGGGCGCCTGACCCCCCAGGTAGAGGTTTACTTCCACCTTCTCCTCGCTGCCTGGACGCACGCGAGGGTTCCCGCGCAAATCGCGCGCGCCCAAAAAGGCCAGCACCGCGGGCTCGGCGACGCGCAAGGTGTAACGCCGCGAGCCATCCAATTCTTTGCGCGCCACGACCTGTGTGGCGAATCGGTTGACCTGTTTGCCCCGATCGATGGAAACCGAAAGCGCCGTACCCATGGAGTAAGCCGGTGCGCCTTCGATCACGATGTCCACGTCGATCGTTTCCGGGGTGTAACCCGAAATCCGCCCGACAGCGACTTCGTCATCGCCCCCTTGCAGGTGGACGACGAGGTTGGGGGTTTGCGGCTCTTGCATCGATAGGATTCGGTACCAGGGGGCTCGATTCGTGCGCGAAGCCTCGTGGGCGGCGAAACGAGCACGGTTGGGGACCATCGGTCGGTGGCCCTAAAGGGGCTTCTCGACCGCCTCCAACGCGTTCGTAAGCACGGCCGTAGTTCTTTTGCAGGGCCATCCCGTCCCTGGGGCATCCCCCGTTTCGCTAGGGTGTCAATTTCAGTACAAACCATCCCGGCGCGGGGAAACCGGCTCTGCATGGCCCGCAAGCCGTGTTTTGACCGGTTTGAGTAGCCGGTCGAGCCCAACGCGCAGCGTCTCCGCAGCGCCCCAAACAAAAAAGCCCTCCACCACGAGGGTGAAGGGCTCGAACGCAAGCCTCCCAGGTTGCCCCGGAAAGCCAAGACGGAACGACCCGTTTAGTTGCCGGAATCGTCGCCGGTGACGGCGTCTTCGACTTCTTCGATGGCGTCTTCCACGGCGTCTTCGACCTTGCCAGCGGCCTTCTCAGCAGCGGCTTCCAGAGTCTTCTTGCGGGTCATCTCGATCTCCATGGTGAGCGTTTCTTCGCCATCGTTCACGACGTAGAAGGAGCTGTGGGTCGAGTTCTTGTCGCTTTGGATGACCATGCGAGCGTCTTGTTCGGCGCCGGTCATGGGGTCCTTGCTCGTGTACTCGAGCACGATGCCGCCACGCTCTTCGTCGTAAACACCTTCCATCGAGGTGATTTGGGTGGTCATGGAGTCAACCCAGGTGCCCACGAACTTCTTTTTCTCCACGTCGTAGCCGAAGGTGGACGAACCGTGGAAGTTCATGCCCATGATCGAGCTCTTGAAGTCCGAGACGGTCCACAGTTCTCCGATGGAGTGCACGGCTTCGGTGCAGTCCGAGACGATCGGCTCGGGCATTTGCGGGTTGTGGATGGTGATGGTGCCCGCCCATTGGCCGGCACTTTGAGTCACCATGGCGTGTTGCTTCACCTTTTGGTCGGGCATTTGACCGAAAGGAGAAACGACGGTCAGAGCGGCGATGGCCGCTCCGGTAAGAAGGGTCGCTGCGGTGACCGCAGCAAAACGGGTTGCAAACATGTTGGACCTTTTGGGTAGAGGGAATGTCTTTGGGGTACGCGCGATGTGCGCGCCCTTGCTTTGGAGCACCACGGTCGGGTGAAGCGAGGAGAGTCGGAGTGACAGGGAAGCCCTGAGAACCGCCGGTGTCCCGCAGCAGGGGTGGGTTTGCCTACGTCCGATCGGACGTTGGATCCTTGGCGTGAAAATATCGCGAAGGCGCAAAAGCGATACAGGAAAGCCAATCTTCCGAGCGTGAAAAGGCGGTTAGGCCCCTCGGCCCAACCGCCTTTCCCTGGGGGAAAGCCCCCGCGAACCCAGCCCCTAGAGCCTTTCTGCCGCCAGTCGCTGGATCAGTTTCCCGTCGACCTGCCCTTTGTGGGTGGCCATGATCGCTTTGATGACCTTACCTAGGTCTTGCTTGGACTCGGCCCCCACCTCCGCGATGGTCTTTTCGACCAGGTCCCGGGTTTCGTCCTCGGAAAGCTGTTGGGGCAAGTAGCCCTGGATGACCGCGATTTCGGCGCGCTCCTTCGCGGCCAACTCTTCCCGGCCCGCCGCCGCGTACTGTTCGGCGCTGTCGGTGCGGGACTTGACGGCGCTCAGCAGCACCCCCATGACGGTTTCGTCGTCCACGTCACCGCGGTCACCGCCGGTGTCGATCGCCTTGTTTTTGATCGCCGAAACCACCATGCGCAAGGTGTCCCGACGCTCGGCTTCCCCGGCTTTCATGGCGGTTTTCAGATCGTTTTGGATGGTCTCGTAGAGGCTCATAGCTGTCCTTCGTCCCTAGGGATGGGGTTGCAAGGGGGGATCGGATCGAAGATCACTCTTCGCCGCCGGCTTCCTCCTCGCCAGCATCCTTTTCGTCGACATCCCTCTCGTCGGGGCCCTCCGCAGCAGGCCCTTCGAGCCCTTCGTCTTCCTCGGAGCCGAAGCGCTCCAAGTCCGCCGCTGCGACGATTTCCACGGCCACCAAGCGGTCATCGGACTTCAAGTTGACCAAGCGCACCCCCTGGGTGTTGCGACCCATGGTGGAGATATCCGCCACGTGGCTGCGAACGATCATGCCGCTCTCGGTGATGTACATCGCATCGTCCTTGTCGCGGCACAGTTTGACGTCCACCACCGGACCGTTGCGGCCCTCGGTGCGGATGTTGATGACGCCCTGGCCACCGCGTCCCTTGATCGGGTAGTCCGCGATGGGCGTGCGCTTGCCGTGACCTTTTTCACAGACCGTTAGCAGGTAGGACTCCGGCTCGGCGACGATCATGCCCACGGCTTGGTCGCCCTCTTTGAGCTTGATGCCGCGCACCCCACGGCTGGTGCGACCCATAGCGCGCGCCGCCGCTTCGTCGAAGCGGATGGCACGGCCGGCTTTGGACGCAATCACGATCGTGTCGCCCGGTTTGGCCAAAGAGACGCCGATGACCTCGTCGCCCTCTTCCAGGTTGATGGCCCGGATGCCGCCCTGCTTGGGTCGGCTGTACGCTTCGAGGGCCGTCTTCTTGACCGTTCCGCCCTTGGTGGCAAAAACCACCATGCTCTCGTTGTCGAACTCGGGCACGCGCAGGATGGTTTGGATGAACTCGCCGTCGCGCAAGCGCAGCACGTTGTTGATGGCGCGACCCTTCGAAGCCCGACCGGCTTCGGGCAGGTCGTAGGTCTTCTTCCAGAACACCTGCCCCATGTTCGAGAAGAACAAGAGGTAGTCGTGGGTCGAAGCCACGAACAAGGACTTGAGCACGTCGCCTTCTTTCGCGTCGCTGCCGCGCACACCACGGCCGCCACGGCCCTGGGCGCGGTAGGTATCGGCAGCGGTCCGCTTGACGTACCCATCGCGCGAGAAGGTTACGACCATCAGGTCTTCGGAGATCAAGTCCCCGATGTCGACATTGCTGTCCACCTCCATGTCCGAGATCTGCGTGCGGCGATCGTCACCGTACTTTTGTTCGATCTCGTCCAGGTCTTCGCGGATGATGGCGTTGACTCGTTCTGAACGAGCCAAAATGTCCTCCAAATCGGCGATCGTGGCCACCAAGGACTGGTGTTCGTCCTCCAGCTTTTCGCGCTCCAGGCCGGTCAAGCTGCCCAGGCGCATGTCGACGATGGCCTGCGCTTGGCGCTCGGAGAGCTGGAACTCGCGCCCCAACTCCAGCTTGGCCTCTTCGCGATCTTTGGACGCGCGAATGATCGCGATGATGCGATCGATGTTCGCCTGAGCGATCAGCAGGCCATCGACGATGTGCTTGCGCTCTTCGGCTTTGCGCAGCAGATAGCGCGTGCGTCGTCGGATGACCTCTTGACGGTGATCGATGTAGGCCTGCAACAACTGGCGCAAGGTCAGTGTGCGCGGCTGACGGTTGGCGATCGCCAAGTTGATGATGCTGACGGTCGTCTGCAGCGGCGAGTACTTCCACAGCAGGTTGACCACCACGTCGGGATCCTCGCCCTTCTTGAGTTTGATGACGAGGCGAATGCCCTCGCGGTTGGACTCATCGACGATGTCGGAAATGCCCGTAATGCGGCCCTCTTTGACCGCTTCGGCCACTTTGGGGATGACCGCTGCCTTGTTGTTGCCGCCCTTTTTGATCTGGTAGGGCATGTCGGTGAAGACGAGGCTGGTACGGCCTTTGTCCTCCTCGACGTGGTAGTTGGCGCGCACGCGGATCAAGCCGCGGCCGGTGGTGTAGGCCTGCAGAATCCCGCGGCGCCCCATGATGATGCCACCGGTCGGAAAATCCGGACCGGGCACCAACTGGATCAATTCCCCGTCAGAAATGTCGGAGTTGTCGAGCAACGCCCGCAACGCCGCGCAAATTTCGCGCAGGTTGTGAGGCGGCATGGAAGTCGCCATGCCCACCGCGATGCCTTCCGAGCCGTTGCACAGCAGGTTCGGGAAGCGCCCCGGCAGCACCGTAGGCTGCATGCGCGTATCGTCGTAGTTCGGCTCGAGATCGACGGTTTCCTTGTCCAAGTCCGCCAGCATCTCCATGGCGATGCCGGTCATGCGCGCTTCGGTGTACCGCATGGCCGCGGGCGGGTCGGCATCGATCGAACCGAAGTTGCCCTGGCCATCCACCAAGCAGTAGCGCAACGAAAAGTCTTGGGCCATGCGCACCAAGGTCGGGTACACGACCGATTCACCGTGCGGGTGGTAGTTCCCCGAGGTGTCGCCGGCCACCTTGGCGCACTTGCGGTACTTGGCGCGCGGGCTCAGGTTCAGATCGTTCATGGCCACCAAGATGCGTCGGTGGCTGGGCTTCAAGCCGTCGCGCACGTCGGGCAGCGCGCGCGAGTGGATCACCGACAGGGCGTAGGTGAGGTACGACTCGCGCATTTCGCGCACGATGGCGCGGGGAACGATGCGTTCGGATTGAGGTTCGGGGGTTGTGTCGGTCATAAGAGCCTAGCCACGCCTTGGCGACGGGCCGAAAAAGCGCAACGGTCAGGAGTCCGTGCGCAGGGCTTGCAGCGCCAATTGCGCGGGAGTGCGCAAGCCCCATTCCGTGGCCAACAGCGCTTGGCCGTCCAAAGGGGTGTGTTCGTAAAACTGCGAGTCGACGGTCAAACCCTCGGCGGGACCGTCCCACAGCAGGTAGGACTCGCTTGCGGCCCAAGCGGGCAGTTCAAGGCGCGCGCCGGGCATGAGTTTGTCGCTGGTGGCGAGCACCGTGGTGGGGATCTGCCGACGGCGCGCTTCCGCGAGCCAGCCGGACGTGCCTTTCAACGCGACCATCGACGCGGGACCGATCGCTTCGGTGCCCATCCAAACCCGGTCCGCTTGGGTCAATTCGTGGGGCAACGCCACGTCATAGACGAGCCGCATGGACAGACCGGTGTGCTGCAAACGCCGCACCATCTGGCGCCCGCCTAGGTTCGGTCCACCCTCCCCGAGGATCACGACGGGAGCCAGCCCTTCGTCGGCCAGCCGCTCGATCGCGAGCGCTACGGTTTCAGAAAAGCCGGGCACGACCAGGACCTCGCCCGGTTCGATCTCGGGTAACAGCGCTTCGATGCAGCGCTCCCGGTCGGGCAAGCGCACGCCGGGATCCAATGGCTCGCCGGTCCACACCGCCGGGCCTGGCGCTCCCTGCGGCAGCCCGGAGGTCCCTTCGACACCCCCTAACCACAGGCCGAGCTCCTCCACCAAAATTTCGCGCAGCGGCGTGCGGAAGGACCCCGCTTGCCCCACAGCGCGATCGATGGTGCGCAGCCACAGCGCGACGGGCCCGCGCCAACCATGCACCCGATGCAGGGGATCCAGCGCCGTGCCCAGGAGCGCTCCCAAGGCGTGGTCTTCGTTGCTGCCGACCTCGGTCAGCCAATCGCGTAAGGTCGCGCAGCCGTGCAGCACGATCTCCAGCGCCGTCGACGTGCGATCTTCCAACAGAGGCTCCAAGCGCCGCTCCAAAGGCAGGCTCAGGCGCATGTCGCCGCCCGGATCACCGGGCCGCCAATGGAAGGTGTGTCGGGCTTGACTCATCGCGTCGGAACAAGGCGCTCGGTGAGCCCGTTTGGAGGGCTGGCAAAGGGCCAAAAATCGCGCCCCGATTATCCCCCGAAAACCCCCTCCAATCCACCCAGAGAGGGCCTTTTCAGGCACTTTTCGGGCCCTTGCGCGAGGCCTGGACGACGGTTGGAACCAGCCACCGCTCCGGACCCTCAAAAGCGTTCAAGAATCGCCCAAAAACGGCCCGCTGGATGCCGTTGGTAGGGACGTGTGGGCACGCGGGTGCGGCGGATGCAACCCCCCCTGGCGGGGCTCCTGCGAGCCATCGGCCGGCCCTCGTTGCGCGTGCATCCAATCCAGGATCTCACGCGCCGTGCGGCCAGGACTTTCGGTGTCGAAGGTGGGCAAATCCAAGGCGTGCAAACGCCCCCCCAAGTGCCGCTCCACCGAGCGCCGGTAGAGCGGATCATAGTGCCGTTCCAACAGCTGGCGCACCAACTCCGGCTCCTGTCCGCAGTCGAACAGACCCAACCAATCCACGTCCTTGGGCAACATGGGCACCAGGGCACGCAGCTGCCGCCGCAAGGGTTCCCGTTGATGCTCCGGACCCAAGTAGTCGGCCAGCAGCACCTCGATCCGCCGGGGCATGTCGGCTTGCAACCAGACGGGTGTGCCTGCGCGCATCGCTTGCCACAAGCCGGCGGGCACCACCACGTCGCCCACCTTGCGGCTCTCGCCCTCCACCACCAACGGACCCGGGGCAGCGTGCTGCAAGGCTCGGGCGAGACGCGAGTCGAACTCCTTTTGGCCGCAAGGTTCGAGCCCCACCATGCCGAGCAGGGAGCTGCGGTGTCCGGCCAAAGCTTCCAGGTCCAAGGTGCGGCCGGGTTCCAGCGCTTCGATCTCGCGCAACACCAAGGTCTTGCCGACGCCGGTCAAACCGTGCAACACGACGGGATTCGGACGCTTCCAGGTCGCCAAGCGCTGCAAAACCTGGTGGCGGTACGCCTTGTAACCCCCTTGCAACCCCACCGCACGCGACAACCCGAGCGCGCGCACCAAAGCGACCACGCTGCGCGAGCGCAAGCCCCCACGCCAGCAGTGCAGCACGACCGGCCGCTCGGGGAGCGCTTGCACCGGGCCGGACTGCAAAAGGGACTCCATCCCAGCCAGATCCCCCGAGCACAGCTCGCTCACGAATTCCTCGTACCGCCCTTCGGGTGGCGTCCAGCTGGTGGCCCGACCGATGGCTTGCACCAAGGCTTGGACCCGCTCCTGAGCGTACCGCTGCCCGCGCTCCAACGCCGCGTCGGCGGAGACTTGCCGGTACAGGTAGCCCACCATGGCCCGCTGTAGATCACCAAAGAGCGGCAGGTTGACCGCGCCGGGCAGGTGATCTTGCGCAAACTCCTCGGGACTGCGCAGGTCGATGACGCACCGACCTCGGCAGGCGAAAACCTGCTCGATCGTGAGCATCGGGACCGGTTGCGGTCCCAGCGAATGCTGGGCGTGGGCGGGCATGGGAACCCGCCAGTATGCGCCAGCCCTCAGCGACCGTCGTGATCGTTTCGATCTTTGTTGCGCGGTCTGCGACGCTCGTGAGGCGGCGGCGAAAGGGAGCGTTCTTTGGGGCGCGGCCCCTTGGCACCCGGTGGCCCGTGCGGTGGCGCATGCCCCGGTTCATGGCGAGGATCCCCGTGGGGACCACCGCGTTCCGGCCGTGCCCCGCGAGGCCCGCGCCGAAAGCCGGTGCCGTGTCGCAATCCGACCTCGCGAATCCAAGCCCGCAAAGCCGTCGGATCCATGGCGCGCACGCGCTCTCGTTCCTCGGCGGGGAAGGCCTCGGGATGTTCCGCCATGCCGCGCAGCAATTGATCCCGGCGCAAGGACCACTCGAGCTGATCCCGTTGTGCTTCCGGAGCCCGTTGAACCTGCCAATGGGCCTCGGGCCGTAGGCGTAAGGAGCGGTGCAACACGCGCTGACGCGGGTCGAGTTTTTTCTCCCAGCGCGGACGCGGCAACGCGGCGCGCAATTCGGGGTGCGCTTCGACCAGTTTGCGCACCGCGCGGCCTTGATCGCGGCCTTCCAACTGCAGCATGGCTTGCCACTCTTCGCTGGGCAGCCCTTGCGGCAAGCCCTGTTCGGCCACGTGCTTTTCGAGGGCTTCCACGATCCGTCGATGGAAGTCGCGGCCGCGGCCTTCCGGACCGCGTCCAGGGTGCCCGTCGGATGCGCCCTGGCGCTCGCCGGGGCGCATACGGCCCATGCGTTCTTGCACGAGGCTGGCTTCGCGGCTGCGTTTGCGCGCTTCTTCCACGGCCAAGCGGGCCAGGTAACGGCGGCGTTCGTGGGGCTCCATCTGGTCCACGCGCGCGCGCCACTCGGGGTCCATGCCACGATAGACCTCGTCGATCAGTTCGCGCAGGCGCTGCGCACGCTCCAGCCGACGCTCGCGCGTTTCCGGTTGCAGCTCGCGCAACGCGCGGTAGCGCTCGCGCAAGGCCGCCCGCTCTTGGGCGTCCAGCGCCTCCCAACGTTGATGGTGACGATGGTCGGACCGTTTCGGGCCCTGGGCGAAAGCGGCTCCGCAGGACAAGCTCACGGCCAAAACCAAGAGCCACCCACGCAGCGTGTGCCGGGGAAGCGCGCTCATCGGGACTCTCCTTCGCTTGCGGAACCGTCTTCCGGCTCGACCCACTCACCGCCCAACGCCAGCAGGGCGAACGGATCGTAGTCCTCCAACAACTCCCACTCTTCGCTGTCGAGCTCGTCGACCATGTCCATGATCTCGAGGGTTTCGAGCATGGCGAGCAACTCGGGGTCGGGATCCTCGCCGCCTTCGGGGTTCTGCGACCCGCGCGGATCGGTTTGCGCGCTGCGCAGATCGCGATCGGCCGGTGCTTCGGTCCCGGGCAAGAACCACAGGAAGGCGGCAAGCCCAGCCGCAGCCAAGCCGGTGCTCCACCAGTGGCGCGGTGCAAGTTTGCGGCGGGCGGGCTTTTGGGCTTGCGCTTGGCGTGCACGCGGCGCTTGTGGACCACCGGCGCCGACGGGCACCCGTTCCGTCTCCTGCTGGCAACGTTCCCACACCCGCTGGGCTAAGCCCGCAGGCGCTTCGATCGCGTCGATGTGCGCCAGTGAGTCGTCCAAGGCCTGCGCTTCGGGTTCGGCTTGAACCCGCGCCCAGATGCGTTCGGCGAGTCCGTCCGGCGCGGCGGGATCCGCCAAGGCCAAGAGGGCTTCGAGGCGCACGTCGTGCTGCAGGAGCGCCATCAGCCGCTCCCGTTGCAAGGCGGTCAAACGAGGGGCGGGCACGCACTCCAGCAATTCATTCAGAGCGCGCTCATCCTCCAACAGACGCCGGCAGGGCGCGCAGCCCAAGAGGTGCGCGTTCCAAGCCAACGCTTGTCCATCCAAGGCGTGCTGGGATGCATGGGAGCCCTCGCAAGGGGCGCTCAACCACGTGCGCAAGCGCTGGCGGAAGGCTTCACAGGATTGGTTCATGCGATGTCCTCCACGATTAAGTGGGACAGGCTCGCGCGCAGGGTTTCTCGCGCGCGGTGGATCAACGACTTGACCGCCTTGGCGCTGATGCCGAGGGTCGCGCCGATTTCTTGGTGCGATTGTTCTTCGTAGCGCGCCAGGATGAGCGCCATGCGTTGGTTATCGGGCAACGCGGCGATCGCCGCTTGCACCTCGCGCACCACGTCCGCCCGCAACAAGGCTTGGTCGGGCTGAGGGGCATCGGGGTCGGACAAGCGCACCCCCTCCTTGGCGCCGCCCGCCAGGGGCACTTCGCCATCCAGGGAAACCGCTTGGCGGTGGCGCGCGCGCTCGCCCGCGTTCGCGGCCAAATTGAAAGCGATGCGATACATCCAGGTGGAAAAGCGTGCGCTGGGTTCGTAGCGATCGCGCGCCCGCCACATGCGCAAAAACAGCTCCTGCACGAGGTCTTCGCAGCCCTCGTGGCGGCCGGTGAAGCGCACGAACAAGGCGTAGGCGCGTTCGGAGTAGAGCCCGATGAGCTGCTCGAACGCCTGGGGCTGACCCGCCTGGAAGGCGAGCATCAGCTCCCGGCCAGGATCGGCCCCCGTCCGCTCGGAGGCTTCAGGATTCGAGTCGTGCGCAGCCATGCCTCTATGAAACCGGTTCGCGGCCGGATCGTTCCGAAGATTCGTCCCAAAGGGGCGTTGAGGGTTCACCGCGCGGGGTTGGCGGGCTCCTGAAGGTCCCTAGAGGGGTCCGCGCGTCGATTTGGGCCACAACCGGTACCGTACCTTGCCCACGATGCGGTCCCTTTCGATGGGGCCGAACGCCCGGCTGTCCTCGCTCTCCTGGGAGTGATCGCCCAGCACAAACACGCTGTCGGGCGGCACGGTCAAGCGGCGGCCCACCCCGTACTCCCCCCGGCTGGTGTAGTGCAGGTCGCGGTCGATGCGCACGGCCCGGAAGCGCAGCCAGGAGCCGGTGCCGCCGAAGCGCACCCGCTCTCCTTGGGATCCGAGCGCTGCGGGCAGGTTGAAGTCGTAGGTTTCGTCGATCACCGCCTGTTCGCCCATCCACAGCTGCACGCGGTTGTTCCGGTTCTGAAAGACCACGGGAATCCATTCCCGCAAAGGGATCGTACATTGGGCAAAGTGGCCCGTGCGCGGCTCCTGTTGGCCTTGTTCAAAGTGCCGATAGTTGACCCGGCCGACGCCCTCTTGGTTCAGGCCGATCAGGACCTCAAAGCGGTCGTTTTGCTCGGTCAATTCCAACTTCAAGACCCCGGTGTTCTGCTCAACCCACACCTCCAGACGGAGGCGCGCGTCGCCCACCATCTCCTGCCCCTTCTCCCAACCCCCGTCGGGACGCAACCAGCTGTTGTCGACAGGATCGCGGTAGCGCAAAAGGCCCGCGTAGGAACCGAAGGGCACGTCGCGCGCGTCGAGCTCCATGTACCCCGGGGTCACCTTCCAGGGGTTGGTGTAAAAGCCCCCGAAGGAGAAGTGATCGCGCAGGTTCAGCAAGCGATCGTCAAACAGGGGCACCCAAGGCCCGGGCGGTTCCGGAGCGGCTCCGTTGATCCACAGATCACCGTCAAAATCGAGCAAGACTTCGTCGTGTTCTACGGCGACCAAACGCTTCACGACCGTCTGCGAAGCCCGGTCGCGGAAGGCTACCAGGTCCCCTCGCTGCAGCGTTTCGGGATCATAGTCGACCCACACGCGATCTCCCCGCGTCAAGGTCGGCTGCATGGAAGCGGATACGACCGTGTAGAGATCCCCCACCTGCGTGCGCACGTACAGCCAGGCGGCGAGCACGATCGCCAGCACCCAAAACAGGGGGATCAAGCGCCAGAGTAGAGGTCTCTTCGCAGCCATGAGAGCGCAGAGCCTACAGGAGCAGCGCGCTTGCGATCAGAATGTAAATGACCGAACCGGTCACATCGGAAAAGCTGATCAAAAACGGTCCGGCTACGATCGCTGGATCGACGCCTAAGGAACGACAACCCATCGGGGTGACACAGCCTAAGAGCGCTGCCCATCCGACCGCCAAGGTGGTGGCCGCGCCGACCGAGAATCCGAAGGTGGACATCGGGGAGCCCAGCTCCAGTAGGGACGATGCGACCATCACGACGATGCCGCACAACAGACCGATCGTCACACCGACGCCGATTTCCCCGCCCAATACCCGCCATTCGCGGCTCTTTTCGATCTCGCCGGTGGCGAGGCCGCGGATCAGAATGGTGGAAGACTGCACCCCCACGTTGCCGGCCAAACCGATGATAAGGGGCAGGTAGCGCAAGATATCACTGGTTTGGGCGATGCCTTCGCCCGCCGCGCCGGCATTGGGGGAGCCACCGGTGAAGTAGGCCAGAATCTTGGCGCTGACGACGCCACCGATGACGGTCAACATCATCAGGGGCATGCGCTGGCGCACGCGCCGCAGGATGGGCAAGCGCGTTTGTTGGCCGGTACTGGTGCCGGCCATGCGCGCGATGTCCTCGTCCGCTTCCACCTCGCGGATCTCGGATGCGTCTTCGGCCGAGATCACGCCCACCAGCGCGCCGTTTGCGTTGGTCACGGCCAAGGCTTGTAAGCCGTAGCGCTCGATCAAGCGCGCCGCGTCCTCTTGGTCGTTGTGCACCTCGATCACGAACGGATCGACCATCACGTCTTCGACCAGCTCGTGGATGTTGTTGGTCAAAAGGTCGCGGTCGGAGAGGTAACCGACGGGGCGGTTCTCTTCGTCGACCACGAAGGTTCCTAGATCCCCCTCGACCTCCTCGCTCTGCTTCTTGATCTGCTTGACCACGTCCCCCACGCGCATTTCGGGGGAAACCGTGATCACTTCGGTCGCCATGACGCCCCCGGCGGAGTCGGGGTCGTAGGAGATCAGTTGGCGCAGCTCTTCGGCCGTCTTATCGTCGAGGGCCGCGAGCACGTCCTGCGTCACGCGGTCGTCGGCCTCGCCCAGAAGGTCGGCCGCCTCGTCGGTGGGCATCTCCTCGACCACTTCGCGCAGATCGGGGGTCGACATGCGGCCCACCAAGTGCGACGTCAGTTCGTCTTCGGCGTACTCCAGGATGCGTGCCTGACAATCGGCGTCGAGCATCGAAAAGACGCGCCAAGCGTCGTCCTCGTCGATGTCGAGCAACCACGCCGCGCCGTCCGCGGGGTGCGCGGCTTGCAGCATGTCCGCAGCGTGTTCCTGCGACGAGGATAGAAGCTCCTCGAAGCGCTCGCGGCTTTGGTCTTCGTCGGGAGAGTTCGGAACCATGGCGGGGAAGCGCGGAAACCCTCGCAGACAAGAGGGGTGGCGAAGGTTCGCGCCGGCCCGCTAGCGTGCCATGCGAAGCGGTGTTCCGACCACCTTGGAGTGGCAAATCTCCATCGCTTCCGCCCAGCGTGCGCGCTCGATGATAAAAGCTTGGCCGTGTTGGCGCCGGCCAAAGTGGGCTAGGTGCAAGGGCATGGCAGCTTCCTCGAATGCCTGCAAGACCAAGCGATACAGGCCGGGATGCTGGCCCAGGTTTTCGCCGATCAGGGCTACCGAGGACCACTCTTCGGGCACAACGCGGTGAGGCGGTAAGGCGGCCAAACACGCGCGCGTGGACTCGTCATCCACCAACCAAAGCAGGCCGGTTTGCGCGGAGGTTTCGATGTGTCGCGCCAACTGATGATGGCGACTCAAAGCCACCATGGCAGCCGAAAGTTTGGCCTGTACGCCGGCGGCGTTGGGAGCTTCGAACTCGACGCCTAGAAGGCGCCGGTGGCTGGCGACCGCAATAGCCCCTTGACGGGTTTCCGTTGGCGTCAGGATCGTCCCCGGCTCCGGCCCGTGGGCCAGGCAGCGGATGCGCACGCGCGTGTGTTCGTGTATCGCCTCTTCCAGCGCGGCGGAGTGCAACACCTGGGCTCCTTGGAAGGCGAGTTCGCGGGCTTCCGCCAAAGAAAGTCGCTCGATCGGTTGCGCGGCCGGCAACCAGCGCGGATCCGCGCTCAACACGCCCGGCACGTCCTTCCAATAGACCAGTTCGTCCGCCTGCAGAGCCTGAGCGAGGACCGCCGCCGTCCAATCGGAACCATCGCGACCCAGAGTGGTCAGGTTTCCTGATGGGTCCTTGGCCAAAAAACCGGTCACCACCGGAATGCCGGGCACTTGCTGCAGGGCGGGGCGCACGCGATCGGCCACGCCGGGGGACAGCCGTGAATGACCCGGCAAAGCCTGCGTTTCGAAGCCCAAATCAAAGGAATCCACGGGGGTCGCCAACACGCCGGCTCGGCGCAGGGCGGCCGCCACGAGCCGGGCGCTGGCGCGTTCCCCGAAGGAAAGTACCTGATCCCGAGCTTCATGCCCGCTAACACCACCCGCCCGCGCCTGCTGGCCCACTTTCGCGAGCAGGCTTTGCAGCTCGCGCCACAAACGATCGAGCAGGTCCGACGGCAGCTCCAACTGGTGGCAAACGCTGCGGTGCCGGATGCGCAAATCGCTGCCGAGCTGCGACCCGGCCCCTCCCGAGCGAGCCTCTTCAAAGGCCGCCCAAAGCCGGTCGGTGACCCCCTGCAGGGCGCTGACGACGACCACGGGCTGCGCGTGCCCTTGGGTCAGGATGCGCTCGCACGCCAGGGCGATCGAATCCCCGTCGCACAGGGTCGAACCCCCAAATTTCAGTACCGCCACCTCGCCCATAAGCCGCCAGAGTATCCGCCCGACAAGGGATTCCGAGGGGCGAGGATTGCGATTTCGCAAAGGTCGCGCCTTGGGTCCAACGTCTCAGAAAGCGCCAACCGGCCCGGCAAGGAAACGCCCCGTATCGGTTTGAAGCATGCATCTAGACAAATCGCAGCCACGATTCAGGCCCATCGTGTCGCTGGTCGACCTACCGGGAGTTCATCCCCTTTCCGGACTCCCTATGAAACTCCCTTCCCGCCCCAGCACCCGCAAGGGTGGCTTCTCGCTCATCGAATTGGTCATCGCGATGGCCATCCTCGCGATCCTCGTCGGCGTGGTCAGCATGCGCTCCGGCAGCCTGCTGGACCGCAGCAAGGTCACCAAGATCACGCAAGCGGTAGACGCCCTGAAGACGGCCGTGGTGCTCTACCACACCGACACCGGCGCCTACGCCTACCACACCAACGGCAACAACCGCCGGCTGATCTCGTCCACGATCAGCGGCTGGGACGGCCCGTACATCGACGATGGCGACCTCGGTCGCAACAACCCCTTCGGCGCCATGTACATCGACAACAACCACGACGGCTTCAACCGCGTCACCGGCTGGGACCTCGATGCTGACGGCACCCAAGAGACCACCGGCAACTGCAACGTGGTGCTCTTGACCGGCATCGACGCCGACATGGCCGAAAAGCTGGACCAGCACTACGACAACGGTCTGGCGGGCAGCGGCGCTGCCACCTGGGACCGCGTCGGTCGCTTCCAGTACGTCTCGGGCAACCGCTCGGGCGTCATTTTCCTCTACCAGTAGGTCGCTCCCCATCCGGGGATCGAACCAAAACAGAGCCGGCCTCCGCATCGCGGAGGCCGGCTCTGTTGGGTGGCGCAGGATCTACTGGAACGAGATCGAAACGCCGGGGGTGAAGTTGGAGATCGGACCGGGGTTGAGGTCGCGGTACCAACCCTGGAAGTGCCACGTTTCGCCGGCCACGATGGTGGTTGGCGTCGTGGGCGTCGGCGTATCGGTGAGGTCGATCCACAAGGACCCCGAACCGTGATCACCGGTCAGCAGGATCTGCGGCACGGCGTTGTAGCGGCCGATGGAGCCTCCCAAGCAGAGCAACCCCTGGCTGCCGGCCGGCGTGCTGCCAGCGGTGGTCAGCATGGACGCCAAGAGCAAAGCGAATTGCCGTTCCGGAAGGTTGGCAACCACCAAAGTGACTTGGTTCGCGGTCGCTAGGTTGGACCCAAACGCTTCCAGTTCGGCCGGGACGCCGGTGGAGTTCGGGCTCGCCGAACAGAAACCCGAACCTTGGGGAGTCGGCGGACCGGGGACCCCGCTGCGGTCCAAGCCCTGCAACAAGATGTCGCCACCGTCGCTGCGTTGATCGCTCCATGCGAACACCGCTTGCCCCGTACTCGTGCGCGTCGAAGCGAGGCGAGCTTTGGCGCTCGCCACCGAAGCGAAAGCGAAGGGGCCCACATCCAAAACCCCCGCTGCGCTGAGATGGGCCGCAAAGTATTGGTCGCTTCCAAAACTCGGTGCCGCATTCCAGGCCGCCAGGACTCCGCCACCACGACCGTCTTGTACCACGCGGGTTTGAGTGATGTCCTGCGTTCCGAGCGGCACGAGGGCGATTCCGTCGTTGCTCCAAACCCGCGCTCCGCCCGCGTCGAAGCGTTGCACTCCTACGCCTCGCTGGCTCTGCGTGCTGTTGAGCTCCGTCCAAGTGACGTACACGCTCTGATCGTCGGGATCGAAGGCCGCGTGGGGAGAGGTGCGCAACCGACCCGGGGTTTCGGCCACGGGTACGCCATCGGCGGGCCACTGCGCCACGCCCGCCATGTCGACGCGCTGCACAAACGCTTGCAGCGAAGGACTCGCGGAGTACCAAGCGAACACCGCACCGCCGGATCCATCTGGAACGAAGGTGGGGAAGTTGCCGAACTGCAACGATCCGCCGGTGAAGACGTCGATCGGTTGAGCCCCCCAAGCCAAGCCCCCAGAAGCATCCAAACGTTGGGCCTTGAGGTGTTTCGGGGACGAGAAGCCGCCGGTTTGGTGCACCACGGAAACGATCACCCCATCGCCGCTGGGGTGCAGGTCGGAAAGGAAGTAGGACCCCGTCCCCGGGCTCAGAGTCGTCGGGCTAGCCCACACCACCTGGCCACTCGCATCGAGCCTAGTGATGCGTGTATCGCTGTCTTCCGTCCAAGCGACAAAGGCGCCGCCATCGAGCGTCGCCGCCACCTTGGGCGCAGCCACGAAACCCGCACCGCTCGTCACGGGCGTACTCCAAAGCACGGTCCCATCCGCGGAGACCTGGCTGACCGCCACTTCGATGCCCGGGCCCGAATCATCCCGGTAGGCCAAAAACGCATTGCCCCAAACGGAAACATCCAAGCCGTAATCTTGGGTCGACGAAAACGATCGATCGGCCACCAGCACCCCCAAGTGCGGAAACACTTCGATGCCGTCGGTGTCGATTCGCTGCACACGAATGTCCCAACCGCTGGCAATGCCATCCATCCAGCTCAACCAAACACCCCCATCGGGGGCTTCGATCAACTTGACCTGGTTTTGATCAGAGGTAGCGTCGGAGATGGCGAGGTGTTGGGTCGTTCCCGTGGGCCACTGCGCAAAGCCGCTGGACGCCGTCAAAGAAACGAGAGAGGCGAGGAGCGCGAAGCGCCCTGTGTGTTGGAGAGTCATGCTGATCCGGGGAAAGGAGTCGAGCCCAGTCTAGGCGCCCTACCCACCCTCGTAACGATCGGGCCGATGAATCCCCGGGGTTGGCGGGCCCCGCCCGAGCAGCCACGGCGGCGAGACTGCACGACTCTCCTGCGCCGGTGGAGCGGATCGGTCGGCCGAGGGCGTGGTTTCGAGCACTCCAGGGCGGGAACTGGGGTCGTTTTCGAGTTAGGATGACTTCCGAGACCCAACGAACTGGAAGCCCTGCACCAGACCGATGAGCGACCCCCGCCCCGAAGACCTGATCTACGATTGGAACGCCGACCCCGCCCCGGGTTTTGAAGTCCAGTTGGACGACGAAACCCTGCGCGACGGGCTGCAAAGCCCCTCCGCCCGCGATCCAGAGCTCGACGAGAAGATGGAGTTGATCCATCTGATGGAAGAGATCGGGGTGCATACCGCCGACGTAGGGTTGCCCGGCGCGAGCGCGAAAGCCCGCGAACACATCACCGCCCTGTGCAAGGAAATGGCCAGCATGCGCATCACGCCCAACGTGGCGTGCCGCACCGTCATCTCCGACATCGAGCCCGCCGCCGAAGTGGCCCAAGCGGTCGGCGCCCCGGTCGAGGTGTGCGCCTTCATCGGTTCCAGCGCGATTCGCCAGTACGCCGAAAACTGGGAGCTCGACCGCATGGTGCAGCTCAGCCGCGACGCGGTCGCTTTCGGCGTGCAAGAAGGTTTGCCGGTCATGTTCGTGACCGAGGACACGACCCGCGCCAACCCCGAAACCCTGCGCGCCCTGTACGGGGCCGCCATCGAAGCGGGCGCCAGCCGCATCTGCGTTTGCGATACCTGCGGACACGTGACGCCCTCGGGCGTAAAGCGCTTGATCGAGTTCGTGCAAGGCTTGGTGCAGGAGATGAACCCCGAGGTGGGCATCGATTGGCACGGTCACCGAGATCGGGGCCTCGGCCTCGCCAATGCCCTCGCCGCGATCGAGGCGGGCGCGACGCGCGTACACGCTTCCGCCATGGGCATCGGCGAGCGCACCGGCAACGTGGAAATGGACCTGTTGCTCGTGAACCTCAAGCTGATGGGCTGGTTTGACGGCGACTTGACCAAGCTGCGCGAGTACACCTTGAAGTCGGCGGAGTACTTGGACCTGCCCTTCCCCGCCAACTACCCCGTGTTCGGCAAGGACGCCTTCGAAACGTCGACCGGCGTGCACGCTGCGGCGGTCATCAAGGCCTTCAAGAAGGGCGACACCTGGCTCGCGGACCGCGTGTATTCGGGGGTTCCCGCCGCAGCCTTCGGCATGCACCAAGAGATCGCGGTCGGCCCCATGTCGGGCAAGTCCAACGTGATCTGGGTGCTCGAACAACAGGGCATCGAGGTGACGCAAGCGCGCATCGACAAGGTGCTCGACACCGCCAAACATTCGCCGCGCCAGCTCACCACCGACGAGGTCGTAGCGGCTGCGAAGAGCTGCTAGCGCCCGGCGCAGGGGACTCGCCATGACGCTCCACCCGAGGGGATTCGCCGCGCCCGGGTCGAGTCAGCGTGGCCATGCGTGGACACGGAGTCGAAGCCATGCTTTACCGAGCTTCGGCTCGTCGCTCCGTTCGGCCCCCACCGCCCCCTTCGCTCGTGTCTGAGCCCCGCCACCAAATCATCCTGGTGCACGGCCGCTCCACCAAGCCGGCCGCCGCCGAAAAGCGCCGCTTGGTGCGCACGGCGCTCGTGCACGGCGTGGGACGCGCCAGCCCGGAGGCCGCCG
>JAUHXY010000050.1 GCA_030426785.1 bacterium | reverse complement strand
AAACATCCTAGGGGCCGGCGCGACCCAATCCCTCAAGCCGGGCGACGCATCCACTCGATCAAGGGAGGATGCGCCCTCAAGAACCCAACATCACCTGCCTCGGTTGTGGTCAACCCGTTTTGGGCCCGACCGTCATCAACCGCATGCCCAACGGCCAGTCCTGCAAGCACTGCGTCGAACGTGTCCTGGACGCGCAGCCCTCGCTCTTGACCGCCGGCGTGTTGCAGGCCGCCGAAGAAGAGGCGGGCGAACGGGCCCAAGCGCCCATCCTCTACTTCCCCGCTCCCAACCACGACTGGGACGAGCCCGAGCCGGCGTAGGGGTGAGTTGGGTCCGCCCAGCCAGCCCAAAGCGCTGGCAAGGGCCCATGGCGTAGGTCGTCGACCGAAGGCGCATCGGACGACTTCCGCACCCATCCCGTTCCCACTGCGAGGCACGCGGCTCATCCGGGGACGAACCCCCGTCCCATTGCGGGCTTTCCTGACGGGGTTTGCGTCGGGTTGGCGCATGGGTCGATGAAAGGTCCAAGCGGTCGCGAAACGCTCGTGCCCGCGCAGCGCTATGGCGAGCGCCAACCCTCGAACTCCGATCCCCATGCTGTCCCGCAACCGTCACGAAGAACTCGATCACGTTCCCGACCACGTCGATCCGGACAGCTACTACCGCATCGATCCCAATCAGTACGGCTTCCTGCATCGACGTTCGACGCTGCTGAACTTCTATGGCATCGGCCTAGGCTTCGTAGCGGTCGCCGCGTTGGGAGCCTACCTGGTCGGGCAACCCGAGCTCGCGCAACGCAGCGCCTCCATCCCCGGACTCGCCGATTGGTCGGTGATGGGGGTGCTCGCCGCCACCACGTGGGGCGTGACGCGCCGCACCGCCTGGGGGCGCTGGCTGGGCATGGCCTTCGCCACCCTGTGCATGGCGCAGGTGGCTTGGTACCTGTCCTCGCCGCGCCATTGGGCGCTGACCGGCGAGTCGCTGGGCATGGCCGCACGGTTTGCGCTCGGATACCTGGGCTGGTTGAGCTGCGTCGGAACGCAGGCTCTGTTCGGCGCCGACGGCTTCTCGCACGGATTGGTGCGTTGGGCGCACCTACGGGACCAGCAGGAACGCCAAGAGCAGGCCGAAGTGTTCCAGCTCGACGGGACGGCTTCGGGCCGCGATCGCGCGGCGTAGGCGGGCCTTAAGCGAACAGGTCGCGCAGCGCTTGCGGCAAAATCCGCGCCTTGCGTGGAGTTGTGCGCATGTCGATGCAGGCCAACTCCGTCGAGCCCGTCGCGATCAACGTCGCGTCGCTGGGCCGCTCGATGCGATAGGCAAAGCGCACCGACGCAGGGGTCATTCGATCCACCTCGACGCGTACCTTGAGTTCGTCTTCGTAGTGGGCGGGGGAGCGAAAGCGCAGGTCGATCTTGCGCACCGGCAGCGCGATGCCTTGCTTTTCAAGTTCGCCGTACGGCTGGCCGAGCTGCGCTAAGAATCGCGTGCGCGCCTCTTCGAAGTACAACAGGTAGTTGGCGTGATGCACCACGCCCATCTGATCGGTTTCGCCGTAGCGGACGAGAAGGGTGTGATCGTAGTGCATGCTTGTGGGCATTGTAGGGGAGGGGCGTAACGGCCAAGGGCGTGGGCATGGCTTTTTTGGGTGAGTGCATCGCCTGCAGCTCGTGATCGTTGCTGGCGGGGGGCCTGATCCGCGGACAGGGTCCTTTGGCAGCAGACCTGCGTGGGCGCGCCTGAGCAAAGTCCTTCTCGCAGTGTTTGGGGATCGGTGGACGGAGGCGCCGATCGATTCTTTGCTCCGCGCATTCGGTTCTTGGCACCCACAGGGAGCACCCATCCACCGAGTGCCGCGCGTGAACCACCCGCACGTTGGACTTTGCGAGCGGTGCTGGTTGCGCCTGGGGGTGATGAACGCGTGTCACCCATCCCGGGAAAGACTGCGGAGAGACGCCAGACACAAATCCGGTGCCAAGCGGTGTGAATCGGTACGGTCTTGGATCGCCGACGCGGCAGCCGTCGGGTCTTGTCCAGATCGGTGGCGAGGTTTCTTCGTGCTAAGCCAACCAAGACCGATTCCGCCAAGGGGAGGAGCCGGGATGGTTCGATTCGGGTGAAGCTCATGGCGTAAGGCGAGCCGTCAAGAGTCCGCCGGAAAGCGGGTGGGAGTGGCGAAAGTGGCTGGAGACCCCGCCCGTGATACGTTTCTTCGAAGCGCTCGTCGGGCCGGAGGAATTGGTTTGCGAAGCGCGGGCAGAGGCATCGGAACCCATGCGTGTCCATGCATGCCTTGCGTCTCGCTTACAGCGAAGGGTGCCAACGTGTTTGGCTCGATGACCACCTACCGATTCGCTGGAGCAACGACCCTGACCGGGGACCCAAGGCACTCCAACGCGAATCACCGATTCCCTTCGCCAGGAGAAGCCTCCGCCCATCCCATGAGCCGGTGCAAAAAGCCGCACCTGCCGCCCTCGGGCGCGGAGGCTTGCCCCTAAGATCCACACGCGCCGCCAGCGCCCACCCCGTCACCCGATGTCTCGCCCCGACCCAGAAGCTCTCCCGCCCCATGCGCTCCGCGGCGAATCCTTGGGCGGTGGCCGCATCGGGTGGCTCGCTGGGGTTTTGACCCTATTTCTATTGGGAGCGGTCTGCCTATCGATCTCGGTGGGGCCCAGCGATTCGATCGGATTGCGCGAGGGCTGGCGTGCGGTCTTCGCCGCGATTGGCTTGGCGGAGCCCTTGCCCAACTCCCAGGCTTGGATCATCGAGCTGCGCTGGACGCGCACCCTGGTGACCGCCATGGTGGGCGCGTGCCTCGCGCTGGCTGGGGGCTTGCTGCAAGGCGTCTTCCGCAACGATTTGGCGGCGCCTTCGATCCTCGGCACCACCGCTGGGGCGAGTTTGGGTGCCTCGATCGCCATCTTGGCGGTCGGAGGTCACGGCCTGTCGATCTTCGCGACCCTCGGGCCACCTCCGATCCTGGTGCAAGGCGCCGCGTTCGTTGGGGCCGCGAGCGTCACCTGGTTGGTGGCGGTCTTGGGCCGCGTCGGCGGGCGCATTTCGGTGCCGACCCTCTTGCTGGTGGGGATTGCGATCAACGCGGTTGTGGGCGGCATCTTGGCGGCGATGCAGTCGTTCGCGCTGACCGACTTCGAAGTGGCCCGGGCATTGTTCGCCTGGGGCTTCGGGCACTTGGACGACAAAGGCACCGCCGAACTGAGCATGGTGGGGTTCGCGCTGCTCGTGGGCCTCGTGATCATTCCGTTCGTGGCGCGCGAGCTCGACCTGTTCGAAGCGGGCGAAGAAGACGCCCGCGCCCTCGGCGTGCACACCGGGCGGGTCAAGGTGCTCGCTCTCTTGGGCGCGACCCTGTGCGCCGCCGCTGCCGTGGCAGCGGTCGGGCAAATCGCCTTCGTCGGTTTGGTGGTGCCGCACATGCTGCGCCAACTGCAAGGCCGCAGTTACCGCACCTTGCTGCCGTTGTGCCTCCTGGGCGGTGCCGTGTTTTTGCTCGGCGTCGATGCCGGCCAGCGCTTCCTCCTGGGCGAAAACCGCCTGCGGCCGGGGGTCACCCTGTCCTTGGTGGGGGGGCCCTTTTTCCTGTTCCTGTTGGTGCAAGGGAGGCGCCGTTTGACGGCCTGGTAGGTCGTGCGGCAAGTCATGCATCCTTCTGCCGATTCCAAAACAGCCGCTGCGGTGCCTTTGCAGGCGCACGGTCTCGCGTTTGCGTACGGAGAAGGGGAACCCGTCTTGCGCGACGTTTCGCTGGAGTTGCCGGCCGGCGAGTTGCTGGCCCTCTTCGGTCCGAACGGAGCGGGCAAGAGCACTCTATTGCGCGTGCTCGGTGGATTGCTCCAACCGAGTGCCGGTTCGGTTCAGGTGAACGGTCAAGCGATCACGCAACTCTCCCCGTTGGAACGGGCGCGCAGCGTGGCGCGCATGCCCCAAGGCCTCGACGTGTGGCCTGACGTGCGGGTGGCGGACTTGGTGTGGAGTGGTCGCTATTGCCATCAGCGTGCGACGGGGTGGGGGCCTTTCGCCTGGGGCGCGGAGCGCGATCCCAACGGATCGGCCGCCGTGCAAGCCGCCGTGGCCGCGACGGGCTGTGACGCGTGGTGGCAGCGCAGCGTGCGCGAACTGTCCGGCGGCGAGCGCGAGCGCGTGCTGCTCGCTCGAGCCCTCGCCCAAGACGCGCCCATCCTGCTGGCGGACGAGCCCACCCGTTCCTTGGATCCCGAGCACCAATTGGCTGCCTTCGAAATCCTGCGCGAGCAGGCCCAAGCCGGTCGCGCCGTCCTGGTGGTCACCCACGACTGGAACTTGGCCAGCCAATTCGCGGATCGCTTGATCTGCTTGGCGGCGGGGAGCGTGCACGCGCAAGGCGATCCGGCCGAGGTGTTGCGCCCGGAGGTGCTCGAGCCAATCTTCGGTCGCCACTTCCACTTCGGTGAGTTGCCCGCAGGGGCGGGGCCCCGTGCGCCCTTCGTTTTGCCGTGGCGTCCGGGCCCTTCCCAGCCCTGAGCGCACACCCCGAACCAACCTTGCGCTGAGACCATCGCGCGCTGCGAGCCGAATCCCATCGTTCCAGAGTGGCTGGGGCGGGGAAAGCGCTGGCTTGGGGTAGCGGGCCCGCGGGCGTGTTGGGTACAACCTTCGGCTCGCAGCCGTCCTTTGGATAGGCTTGGTTCGGCTCCGTGCCGCGCACGGGAGCCCAGCGGAGCCCCTCCGCAACGCCGATCCTTTTTCCAGCCCACCCTCACGCTCGCGCACCCTTTTCGTACTTCGCCCGGGCCGCACGCCCTTTCGACCCCCGCCACCATGCCTTCGGACGCTCCCACCGACACCCAGCCTGCCTCCGCCGGACAGGAGGAGGGCAGCGCTCCCCTGTCCCGGGCTGAGCGGCTAGCCCAACAAGCAACCCCGGAACGGGGCGGGGATCCGTTGGTGGCGGTCATCTTGACGTGGCTGGTCCCCGGGGCCGGACATGCCTACCTCGGTCGCATGGCGTTTGCTGGTATCGCCTTCCTCGTGGTGCAAGGCCTGTACCTGATCGGCGTGGTGCTGTCGGACGGCATGTTCCTCGAGTACTTGCCGAACGAAATGCGCACGCGCTTTGCGGCGGCCCTTTCGCCGGAAGCTGGCAATCTGGGTGCGTTGATCGTGCACGTGAAGATGTTTGGCTTCGGGTATCCCTACCCGCGCGTGTGGCCGTCCACGATGGACCTGGGAACGGCGTTGACGGCGACCAGCGGGGTGCTCAACGTGCTGCTCATGTCGCGCGCCCACTTCGACGCCCGCCATCCCGCGCGCGCGGAGCGGGCTCCCCTGGGGCCGGCCCTCGCGGCGGCGAGTTGCTGGGTGTTGCCCGGCCTCGGGCAGTTCTTGCAAGGCCGCAAGCGCCGTGGACTCCTGTGCGCCGCGCTGCTGCTGAGCCTGTTTGCGGTGGCTTGCTACATGGCGCAAGGGGCCAACCTCGATCGCGAACGCCACTTCTACTACTGGGCCGGCCAGTTCATGTTGGGCTTGCCCGCCTTGGTGGCGGAGTTCGTGCACGGACACCCGATCTTGACCGACATGCCCTCCCGCGTCGACGCGGGCATCGTCATGGGCTGCGTGGCGGGGTTGCTCAACATTTTGGTGATGCTCGATGCCTACGGGTACAGCGAAGCGCAGCACCTGGGCACCGAACCGCCGCGCTCGCCGAAGTCCAAAGCCCGACAAGCGGCCGAAGCTGGCGCGCAGGAGGATCCGGCATGAGCGACTGGTTGATCCACTTGGTTCTCTTCGTGTTCGCCTGCACCGTCATCGTGGCGGTGTCCTGCCTGTTTGCGGATGCGGACGACGAAGACGCTTGGCGCGCCTTCCCCAAACGCTGGCTCGGGTTCATGGGCGGTTGTTTGGTGGTGGTGCTCTTGATGCTCTTGTTCGAGCACACCTTCGCCTCGGTGAAGTAGAGCGGGCCCCGCCGCTGTGGCAGGTAGGCTCGATCTGATGAGCCTCCGGGCGCTGGGCCGTCATTCGGTGGCCTCCCGTTCGGTCGGTAGGGCGCGGCGGTACAGCCCGCCCGGGCCGCGCACCACAAAGCCGTCCAACTGCAAGCGCGCGAGTTCCGCCAGCAACGCGGCTAAGCCACCGGCCCCGCGCCCAACCAACTCGTCCACGCTGAGGCTCTCACCCTCCAAGGCTCGCCAAATGGCCTGAGCGACCCGCCCTTCGGGGGCGCGGGGAGCGGAGGGGGCAGCGCTGCCCCACTCCCAACCCAGGTCCTGCAGGAGTTGCGCCGGAGACCCGACCGCGCGCGCCCCTTCGCGCAGTAGCCGCAAGGTGCCCGCGGCCATGGGTTGATCCACGCGACCGGGCAACGCAAACACTTCGCGCCCCAGCTCCAGCCCCCAATGCGCCGTGATCAACGATCCCGAAGCGTGCGCCGCTTCGATCACCAAGACCGCTTGGCACAACCCCGCAATCAACCGATTGCGCAAGGGAAAGTGATGCCGGCGCGGCGCTTGCCCCGGAGGAAACTCGCTCAACACGGCCCCGTGTTCCAGGAGTCGCGGCAACGCGTGCCAAGCGGGCCAGGGCCGATCCACGCCATTGCCTAACACCGCCAGCGTGCTCGCTCGATCCGCTGCGCCACCTTCCAACGCCCCCGTGTGCGCCGCTTGATCCACCCCACGCGCCATGCCGCTCACGATGACGAAGCCGGCCCGGGCCAACTCGTATCCAAAGCGCACAGCTTGGTCCAATCCATAACCGCTCGCCGAGCGGCTGCCGACGATCGCGATGCGTGGTGCGGGCTGCAAAGCATCCGCCCGGCCGCGCAGCCACAGACGCTCCGGAGCTTGGGGCATGTGCTCCCATTCCGGTGGCCAAGAAGGACTGCCCGGCTCGATCAACAACGGGGTTGCGCTCACGCCCAAAAGACCGGAGTGCGCAGGCTTGGGTGACCACCCTCTCGAAAAAATTGCGCCGCTCCGGACGCGCTCTCCTTGGCTTAGGGTTGGCGCACGATGCCAAAGGTCGCCCGTCCCGCTGCGTCCGCTGCGGTAAAGCGCGCACCTTCCCCCAATTCGATGTGCCGGGCGATCAAGGTGCCCCGCATGGGCAAAGCGGAGGTCAATTGCAGGTGCGAAAAGGGGGCGTAGATCTGTCCACGCAGCTCGCCCTGGCCGGCCCACATGACGGGTACCTCGGAGGCCTCGAAACCGCCGCCCAGCAAGCGCTCGCGCAGGTGATGCGCCCGCCGTTCCGCATCGCTCTTCGGTTCGGCGATATGCTCAGGAATCTCCGGCTCGCCCTGGCCGATCCAAATCGCCACCTGAGTGGGGTCGGCAAGCGTGCTGTCCCAGTGAGCCTCCGCTCCGATCGACCAGCCCTCAGCGATCTGCAAGACGATCGGGCCGGCCGTCGTGTCGAGTCGCACGCGACTTTGGTCTTCGACCATCAAGCGATCGACCTGCAGCTCCAAAGGACCAGCGAGCCGCAACTCACTCGTACCGAGCAACAACACCTCGCGGCGCTGCACCAACGGTTCGGCAAAGCCGTGCTCCCCGGCGTCCCAAGTCTCGCTGGTCCAATCGCTGGAGTCCCAAGCCTCTAGGCTCGGCCAGTCCCGGCGGGTCGGGCGGGGTTCGATGGAGCCGGTCACAAACGCTCCCTTTTCGAGGGCGGTGCCGCCGCTCCAACCGGACTGCGCGTCCCCGATGACGACGGTCGGAGAGCCGTCGGGATTCGCCTCGATTTCGATCGAGTCGAGGGCCCACGCTTGCGCGTGTCCGCTGCCTTGAAAGCGGCCGTCCAAGTACGCGGCGAGATCCGATTCCTCGTGATCGATGACCGCTCCCGCGCGCACGACCAGGGAACTCAAGGAACACAACCCCGGTGGCAGTGCGTCGCCCCGTTCCCCAGATCGCATGCCCTGCGGAGGGGGCTGCCCAGGAATCCACACCACGTGCGAGCCCCCATCGGTTTGGGGCCAAGCCATCCAAGCCAAGGGCGCGGTCAAAGCGATCCCGAGGCAGGCATTGCGGAGCGGGTGGGCAGGCATGGGGAATTCCTTCCCTTTCATCGAGTCCCCGTCGGGCCCATCTATAGGTCCAAGCGCTCGCGACGGGCGGCCCGGCTCCGATCGAGGCGCGGCCCGGGACTCAAGCGGACGGCAGGTCGGAAAAATCTTCCGGTCGCAGGGTCTCGCCGGCTGCGAGCCGCTCGCGCACCGCCTGGGTCGTATCACGATCCCAGGCCCTGCGAGCCGGTGAGCGCTTCTCCAGGGACCGCAGGGGCATCGCCATACGAGCCTGCCCTGCGAGCACCTCTCGATTTTCGTTGAGGAAGTTCCAGTACAAAGCCGTGATCGGGCAGTTGCGCTTGGGATCCCATGCGCACGTTTTGCAGTGATCGCCCATGCGGTCGAGGTACGCCGCTCCGGAGACATAAGGTTTGGTCGTCATGAGCGGTCCGGTGGCGAAGGTGCCCATGGCCAAAACATTGGGTTCGACCACCCAGTCGTAGGCGTCTAGGAAGGCGACCCAAAACCAGTCGGTCAGCTCGCGCGGTCTGGCGCCCAGGAGCGTCGCCAAGTTCGCCAAAATCATCAGCCGCGGGATGTGATGGGTGTAGGCCTCTTCCCAAACCTGCGCGACCGTATGGTCCAAACAAGCGAGGCCCGAGGGTTTGTCCCAATAGGCCGGCGGAAGCGCCATCGAGGTGGCGAGGGCGCTGGGCCGAGCGCCGCTGGGTGCGTTCCACGAACCGTAAGGCGGTGCGGGCCGTTGCGCTTCGCTAGGCACGTCGGTGAGGGTTCGGAAGCCGTCGGTCTCGCGGTGCACGTGCCGAACGAATTCGCGCCAGCCGAGGATCTGTCGCACGAAACCCTCCAGGCTGGGCAAGGGCAGGTCGAACGACAGCGCAGTCTCGATCACGTCGTTCGGCAACAACCGATGCAGGTTCAGGAGCGGGGCGAGACGCGTGTGAAACAGGCTGCGGTGGGTTGCGGAGAAAGCGTCCTCATACGGTCCGAAGTGGGGCAAGCATTGGTCCTGTGCCCAACTCCACAGGCTGCGCGCGTCCTCGAGGGTGGCCGGCAGGGACGCGCCGTCCAAAGTCCCCGGGTGATCGGCAAAGGCTTCGCTCACGAAGTCGAGCACCTCCTGGGTGACCGCGTCGGGCCGAAAGCGTGGCGGGTCGGGCGCGGGCGGTTCGCCCTTCCAGGGTTTGCGGTTCTCTGCGTCATAGGAAAACTGTCCGCCCAGCGGTTGCCCATCCGCTTCCATCAGGATCCCGCTGTCCTGTCGGACGCGTCGGTAGAACCGATCCATGCGCCACGGCGGGGCGTCTCCGGTGCTTTCGAGGAACTGCTCTCGCGTCGTGAGCCAACCGGCGTGGGGGACTTGCACGAGCCAGCCCGCTTCGAATCCCGTGCGCAAATCTTCGCGCAGTTCCCGTTCGGCGGGCTCCATCACGTGCAGCGGGCCCAACTCGTCCGCCACGGATTCCAGCGCGGCTCCGAAGGACTGGCGCGTGAACACGTAGCGCACCGGCCGGCCGAGTTGCGCTTGTTCCAAGGCGAAGTGGCGCGTGTTCGCCAAAATCAACGCGAGCTTTTGCTGGTGGTAAGGACGCTGCGCGGCCTTCCAGGCACTCTCCACCAAAACGACGCCCACGTCCTCGGGAGCGCCCTCCGCCAAAGGGCCGATCGCAGCGGTCAGTTGGTCGTAAGGCGCGTAGACCCAGCGGCTCGGATCGGGGTCCTGCACTGCCAAGAGCGCGTCCAGTTCGGCTCGGAAGCGGGGGGCGAAGGAGGAGGGAAGGTCGGTCAAGGTGTGGGGGGAATTGGGGGAATGGCTCGACAGACCCCCCCTCCTGAATTCTTCTTCGCAGCCGGCTGGACTTGGATGCGGCTCCGATCACTTTCCTCCGGACCTACTCCCCCTAAGCCGGGGCCTGGGAGTTTTCGGAGCGAATGGGGCGACGCTCGGCGCTTTCGGCGATGCGGCGCAGCATGCCGCCGAACACCAAGGCATGCAGGGGGAAGACGCTGTACCAATACACCAGCCCCAAGAGTCCCACCGGGTCGTACAGGGCGGTTTGCCGGATGATGGAGCCCTGTTCGGTGGGCTGCACTTCGAACTCCAGCCAGGCCCGACCGGGAAGCTTCATCTCGGCTTGCAAGCGCAGCAAGCGACCCGGTTCGAAGGCTTCCACGCGCCAAAAGTCCAGCGCGTCGCCCACGGCGAGCTCTTCGGGGTGCGGCCGGCCGCGGCGCACGCCGACCCCGCCCACCAAGAGGTCCAAAAACCCGCGCACCTTCCACAGCCAGTTCCAGGCGTACCAGCCCGTCGAACCGCCGATGCGTTGGATGGGAGCAAAGGCTTGCTCGGCGGGAACGGCGACCGCCCGGGAGCGGGAGTCCACCAACCGATTGCCGAAGCGCACGCCAGCCCAGGTCTTCGCATCGCCGCCCGACGAAAACGCGTCGGACCAGCGGCTCTCTGCGATTTCGCGCTCTTCGTTGCGCAGGGCGGCGGCGATGGCTTCTTGGTGCGTGACCGGTTGCACCGAGAAGTCCTTCCGAGCGCTGTCGTCCTGCACGATGGAAGGGTGTTTGATCGACTCGATCAGTTTCCGGCCCACGCGAGCGTAGATGGGGGTGACGAGGCCAAGCCACAGGCTCGAAAGATGCGGCGTGAGTACCGGCACGCGAATCATCCAACGGCGCAAACCGCGTTGGCGCGCGTACTCGCGCATCAGGTCGCCATAAGAAACCGCCTCTTCTCCACCGATCTCGTAGGTGCGGTGCCCTTTGATCGGCAGCGTGCGGGCTTCGATCAGGTAGGCGAGCAAAGCTTCGATCGAAATGGGTTGCGCCGGGACGCTCACCCATTTGGGGCAGATCATGATCGGAAGGCGTTCGACCAAGGCGCGCAGCATTTCGAAGGACAGGCTGCCGGATCCGAGCACGACCGAGGCTCTCAACTCGATCGTCGGAACGCCGGAGGAGCGCAGGACTTCTCCGACCTCATGTCGACTGCGCAGGTGGGGGGATAGGTCGTTCCCGTGGGCTAATCCGCCGAGATAGACGATGCGCTGTACGCCCGCTGCTCGGGCGGCCTGCGCGAAGTTTTCCGCGCCGCGCCGATCGTCCTCTTCGAAGTCATCCCCCGAGCCCATCGAGTGGATCAGGTAGTAGGCGGTGTGAATCCCTTCGAGCGCTGCGGGCAAGGTGTCGGGGTCGAGCACGTCCGCGCGGCAGAGCTGCGTGCTGGGGTGGACGCGGGCTTGCAGACCCCCCAGGCGCCGGGCCATACAGCGCAGGGGCACGCCAGCCTCCTCAAGCAGGCGCCGCAGACGACCACCGACGTAGCCGGTCGCCCCGGTCAGCAGCACTCGGTTTGCCTCTTGCGTTGCCATCTCGTAAAGATTCGCGCCGGATCGCTGCTTGGATGCAGGCATTGGAAAGCCTGCCCAGGGGGCCACGGAACGGCTTTGGCCGCTAGGATGCGGGCATGATCCAAAAAGACGACCTACTCGACGCCATGCAGCGCGAGTATGCCCTCATCCGCCACCTCGCCAGCAAAGTCAACGCTCAAAACGCTGACTACCGGCCCACCCCGGGCCAACGGTCGATGACCGAACTGTTGCAGTACCTGAGTTTCTGCGGCTCCGGCGCTACGGCGACCATGATCGATACGGGTTGGGAGCGCTACAAGGAGTACAGCGAAGCAGCCCAGTCGGTGACCTGGGAAACGTTCCCAGCCGCCTTGGACGCCGAGGAGGCGCGTCTCGCGGGGCTCTTCCAGGAAATCTCGGCGGAGGACTTTGCCAGCCGAGAAGCCAAAACGCCGCTGAGCGAGATCCTGCCGCTCGGGCGCGCGCTCTTGGAGGTGCCGATGAAGTGGTTGCCCGCCTATCGCATGCAACTGTTCCTCTACCTGAAGGAATCGGGGCTTAGCGAGCTCGGCACGTACAACTGCTGGGCGGGCCGCGACAAGCCGGCCGAAGCCTAGGGGCCTTTCGCCCGCACCGGCGGGGCCGCCATCCGTGCGGGCGGCGAGGCCCAGGCTTGGTGTGCGCCGAAACACAGCGCGGGCTGGAGTCGTAAAACTCCAGCCCGCGCTGTGTTAGCAGGCCCGTGCTTAGAAGGTCACGGACAGGCCGTTCGAGAAGTTCGACTCGCCCGCTGCTTCACGGTGCCACAGTTGGAAGTGCCAGGTGTCGCCCGCCAGGATGGTGGGGCTGCCCGCGAAGGGCAGTTCGAGCGGGACGTCGTAGCCCGAACCCACCGCGGAGGTGCCCACTTGGTTTTGCATCACACCGGCGGCGTCGAATTGACCGACGGAGTTGAGCGCGCCACCGGACACGTTGTAGCGGCCGAAGAAGTTGCCGCCGGTACCCGACAGGCACAAACGGCCTTGGCTGATGGTGATGCCAGGATCATCGACGCCCGTGCCGACGAGGAAGTAGCCGAATTCGGTGGGCGGGCCTTGGGTCGCTTCCAAGTGCAATCCGGAGCCGCCCGCGATGGGGGTGCCAGACAGGGTCGTGCTCGCGCCCGTCGAGTTCACGTTCATCGGATCGCAAAAGGGCGTTCCGACCGCTGGCGGGTCGATGATCAGCGTTTCGGGGAAGACTTCCAGCATGCCGCCTTGGCCGAAGATCGAGTAGCTGAACGAAGTCAGGAACATCGCCGTTTGGTAGGTGCCGGCGAGCTGCTCGATGTCGACGCTCGAGAACATGGCGCCGGTGGCTCCAAACCCGGCCGAGAAGAAGTGTCCCGAAGCCAAATTGGTTTGGTTGATGCGGAATCCATCGGCGGCCGGGAAGTCGTTTTGTACCTGCAGGTTGGTGGGACCGGCCAACATCGCTCCGGTGGGGCCGTTGATCTCGAGATCAAAGGTCGCGAGCTGGATGTTGTAGTTCACCAACTGACCGGGAGCGACATCGGTACCCGGCGTGTCGACCACGAAGGTCAGAGTGACCGTGTCGCCGATGGCATGACCACCGAAGGGGCCGGAGGTGTAGGAGTTGGAATCGATCGAGCCGATCAGGGTGCAGCGGATTTCGCCGGCGGAAGCGCTGGCGCACAGGGTGGTGGCGGCGAGGGCCGCCCAGACGAGGGGTCTCATGGGATGTTCGAAAGGGATGGGCTCCGGAGGGTGCGGAAGTGCGGGGTCCGGTGGGGCCGCAGGGCATGCTAGGGGAGCGGCCGCCAAGTGAATGTAAATACCCGAGAAAGTTTCCCGGAAAGGATCGAGGGGCAAGGTGAGGGGCAGGGCCGAGAGCGGTGGGTAGCTTCGAAACGCCCGCCAGGGCCCCTAGAACCCTCCCCAGCGCCGCGAGAAGGGATCCGAGCCCACGACTCCCTCTGGCGACCCCTTTCGGCCCCTCATCGAGGATGGCCACTGGTGCCCACGCCATCGCAGCCCGTCCGTCCCGACGCCCCTCGCCCAGGCCTTGGGGGCAGGCGCCCCGAGCCTCCCGGTGCGCCTTATCCCTCGCGACGGCGGCGATTGTGGATGTAGTCCACGAACACGAACGACCCCAGATCGTCGCAGCCCGAGTAGTAGGCGCGGCCCCGATTGGCGGCGGTGAACTGCTCGACAAACCGCGTCAGGTACGGGTCTTCGGTCAGCATGAACGTCGTGATGGGAATGCCGAGGCGTTGGCAGCGTTCGGCTTCCTCCAAGGTTTTGTTCACGACGCGCGGATCGAGGCCGTTGGGGTTCTTGTAGATGCTGCCGTTGCGCTCGGTGAGCGCAGAAGGCTTGCCGTCGGTCACCATGAAGATCTGCCGGTTGGGTTGACGCGTTTTGCGCAGCAACTCTTGGGCGAGCTGCAACCCCGCCCGGGTGTTGGTGTGAAACGGCCCGACCCCGCAGTAGGGAATCTGATCGAGCGGCACTTCCCAAGCCTCGTCCCCGAACAACACCACGTGCATGCGGTCCTTTGGGTAGCGGGTGCGAATCAACTCGGTCAAAGCCAACGCAACGCGCTTGGCGGGCGTGATGCGGTCCTCGCCGTACAGGATCATCGAATGGCTCACGTCGATCAGCAAAACGGTCGCGCAGGACGTGTCGTGCTCGGTTTCGAAGACCATCAAGTCTTCCTCTTCGATGCGCAAACCATCGGCCCCCGTGCGCCGCAAGGCGTTGTGCAAGGTTTCCCCGGTTGCCAAGTGGGCGTACGAATCGCCGAACTGCCAAGGCCGCGTTTCGCTCAAGCGCTCCGAGCCGCGCCCCGCCTGCGGGGTCCGGTGGTTGCCGCCCGCACCCGCTTGCAAGCCCGAAAAGATCGCGTCCAAAGAACCCACGCGCAAACGCCGTTCACCCGCGCCGGACAGGGTGAACTTGCCCGTACCGTCCACGTTCACCATCTGGCGATCGCGCAGCAGTTGCTTGAAGTCCTCGAAAGTGAAATCGTCCCGCCACAGGTTGTACTTGGTGGCAACGTGATCGAGCCAATCGAGTGCCCGCTCCACCTGCCCGTTGGCCTGCAGCAGAAGGTGCTCGTAGGCCGCCAGCAGTTGGTCGATGCGCTCTTGGCGGTCCTGAGCGTGCGGGTCGAAAGCGGAGAAACGAAAGTCCACGGGTCAATCCTTAGGAGTGGAAGGAGCGCACCATGTCCTCGAAGGAATCCCGATAGGTCGAGCCGGTCACCAAGTCTTCGCGCGTAAGCAGCGAGGCCTGGTGCAAGCCTTCGAGCAGGAATTCCATGGCGCTGGCGGTTTCCGCGGGGTTTTGGGGGTCCAAGAATTTTTGCGCGGCGGCTTCCAGGCCGGGCACGGCGCGCAACGCCTCCAGCAAGGCCTCGTCCGACAAATCGTCGGAGAGATCCACCGAATGCTTTTCCCCAAACCAGGCCAAAATCGGCTGCAGTTCGGGCACTTCACCCTCCTGGTCGCGCTCGCTGACCGCCCCCTCTAGGTGGCTGCCGAACACCTCGTGGATGGCCTGTCCCACGAGCTGTTGGGCCACCTTGCGAGAGCCCTCGCGCTCGCCTTCGTAGACGAGTTCGACCTTGCCGGTGATGGCGGGGATCGAGGTGTACAGGTCGCTGGCCCGGACCGTGGCTTCGTTTGCGCCGTGCAGGAGCGCGCGCCGTTCCGCGTTGGAAACCACGTTTTCGAATAGAGCGATCGTCATGCGCGCGCTGATGCCGCTGTTTTGGTCGACCAAGCCGCTTTCGCGGGCGCGGAAGGCGACCTCTTCGATGCAGCGCCGCAAGGGTTCGGGCACCTGGACCTGAATCGGGCCGCCGCGCTCGATCCAGGCCTCCTGGTCGGTGATCGCCATGGAGTCTTCCAGGGTGCGCGGGTAGTGCGTCAGGATCTGGGAGGCGATGCGGTCGCGCAGGGGCGTGATGATGCTGCCGCGGTTGGTGTAGTCTTCGGGATTCGCCGAAAACACGAGCAGCATGTCCAAGGGCAGCCGCATGGGGAACGAGCGGATCTGGATGTCGCCTTCTTCCAGCAGGTTCAGCAAGGCCACCTGGATGCGCGCCTGCAGGTCGGGCAGCTCGTTGATCGCGAAGATGCCGCGGTTCGTGCGGGGGATGATGCCGTATTGGATCACCTCGGGGTCATCGAGTTCGAGGCGGCGATTGGCCGCTTTGAGCGGATCGATGTCCCCGATCAAGTCGGAGACCGTCACGTCGGGGGTGGCGAGCTTCTCTCGGTAGCGGTCCGCGCGCGGGATCCACTCGATGGGCAGAGCGTCGCCGTGGGCTTCTACCTGCGCGCGCCCCCAAGAGGTCATGGGTGCTAGGGGATCTTCGTTGAGGGGCGAACCGGCGATGGCGGGCAAGCGCTCATCGAGCAGGTTCGCGAGCGAGCGCAGGATGCGTGTTTTGGCCTGCCCGCGCAGGCCCAGCAGGATGAAATCATGGCCGCCCAGGATAGCGTTTTGGATCTGGGGGATGACCGTGCGATCAAAACCGATCACGCCGGGAAACACCGGCTCCTGCGTGCGCAAGCGGGCCATCAGATTGTCCCGCAGCTCTTGCCGCACGCTGCGGGGCCGGTAGCCGCTGGCGCGCAGTGCGCCCAGGGTTTGAGGAAGGGAATCGGCCGTGGCTTGGGAAGAGGTCATCGATCGCAGGTCGGGGTGAGGGGCGAGGCGAGCGCCTTTGTAAGCCACCCCGTGCAGGATCACCAGAAGAGGAGGGGCTCGAATCGCGGGAATCGGTGCCGAGCCGTTCAGAGCAAACCCTGCCGGTCAAAATCTAGCGAAAGGCCGTCTTGGTCCTCGTGGAGGCTCGTAGGGTGCCGGAGAGAGGGCTTGTCCTGCGCCCCCGTTTCCTACCCTTCACCTTCTGTTTGCCATGCTGCGATTCCCACCTGCTGCCATCCGGGTTGGCCCGCCGAAACGAACTCGGCAACGAGCCCCACGCTGGGCGTGTCAGGGTTTCGCTTGGTTGGCTCTCGCGTTGCTCGTGCCGAGCTGTGCTTCGTTCCGCGCCGGCGTGCGCGACCTGCGCAATACGGACCTCGAAGGTCGAGCGGCCCCGGCACTCGCAGCGCAAGCGGGAGCCGTTTGGGTGGGGTCCGAACCGACGCTCGCTGGGAACTGGTACCTAGTCGCTTTCCTCAAGCCAACCTGAGCGCCGTGCAGCGAAGAGCTGCCACCGCTCGTGGAGCTGGCGCAAGAACAGAACGTTTCTCTGGTGGGAGTGACCGAAGCGGACGAACCGACCGTCGAGGCCTACGTGTGGCAGCATGGTTGGGGCTTCCCGATCTTGGCGAACGCCTCCGAAGCCCACCAAGCCTGGGGCGTGCGCATGATTTGGGGCAACGTGGTCAAGCTCGTGGACCCCGACGGCCGCGTGGCGGCGGAGGGCATCGGATCGGCCGCCAAGGTCCTCGCCGCGCGCCCCACGCAGCCGTGAAGCGGCTTTATGCGGGCCCCTTCTCTTTCGGCAGCGGACAAAACACATCGATGCGCACCCCGAAAGGGTCGTCGATGGCCGCAAAGCGCATGGTTTCGTACATCCAAGTGTCCTCGGGTGCCATGCAGACCTGAGCGCCGTGCTGCACGAAGCGTGCCACCCATTCGTCGACCTGTTCTTGGCTTGCGACTTGGATGGCGAACTCGGTGTTTCCGGGGTTGCGGCCCGGAGTCGTGCCGATCTTGGCGTCGAACAACGTCAACCAGGTGGAGCCCATGCGCCAACCCCAGATGGTTTTTTCCTCCATCACTTCGTCCGGTGGTCCGAGCACCGCGCTGTAGAATTCGATCGCCTTCCGGAGGTCTTGGAAGTAGAGGCTGACGTATTGCAGCCCAACGATGCTCGAGCGGTCCACGCTAACGTCCTTGCAAGGGAATGGAGACGCCGGCCTTCATGACGAAACGCACGTCGTGCACGGCTTGGATGCCTTCGAGCGGGTTGGAGCCCAACGCGACGAGGTCCGCCTGTTTGCCGACTTCCAGCGTGCCATGGGTCTGCGAGAGGCCGCACAAGTCCGCCGCCGCGACCGTTGCGGCGTGCAAACAAGCCATCGGCGGCATCCCCGCGGCGACCATCAGATCGAACTCCCGGGCGTTCGTGCCGTGCACGCTGACGCCTGAATCGGTGCCGAAAGCGATGCGCACGCCCGCGTCGTAGGCGCGTTTCAAGGAGGCTTTCATGACCGGTCCGACCGCCTTGGCCTTGGCGCGCACGGGCGGCGTGAAGTACCCGGGCACGTCGGCCAGCTCGACGACCGTGGCCCCGGCGAGCAGCGTGGGGACCAGATACGCGCCGCTCTCCCGGAACAGGGCGATCGAAGCGTCGTCGAGGTAGGACCCGTGTTCGATGGAATCGACACCCGCTCGCAAGGCGGCGGCGATGCCATCGGCGCCATGGGCATGGGCGGCCACCTTGCGCCCCAGGCTGTGAGCGGTGTCGACGATGGCTTCGACCTCGTCTTCGAAGAACTGCTGGCTGGTGCCCGCGTCGGTGACCGACAATACCCCGCCGGTGGCGGTGAACTTGATCACGTCGGCACCGCGCTTGACCTGCAAGCGCACGGCTTTGCGGCACTCGGCGGGGCCATCGGCGATGCCCCAATCGGCTCCGGGCAGGTCGAACAAGTCCTCGCGATAACCGTGCGTATCGTCGCCATGGCCGCCCGAGGGGGTGATCGTTTGTCCCGCTGCCAAGATGAGCGGGCCGACGTGGTCCCCGCGCGCGATGGCATCGCGCAGGGCAAAACACGCATCCCCCGAGGACCCGACGTTGCGAATCACGGTGAAGCCCGCTTCGATCGTGCGCCTCGCGTACAGCGCTCCGGCTAAGGCCGCGTCCGCGTCGGAGTCGGTCACCCGCTTCAAGCGCCGGTTTTCCGACATTTGCCCGGTGATGTGGGTGTGGCAATCGATCCAACCGGGCATGACGAATTGCCCGCGCAAGTCGTGCACGGTGTGTTCGCTCGATTTGGCGAACCCCTCGGTGATGCGCGCGACCCGGCCGTCTTCGATCCAAAGCGTGACGTTCTCCCGTGGCGCTTGTCCGGGGCGGTCGAGCAGGAGGCCGCAGTAGACGAGCTGGGTGGCGCCTTCTTCGACCTCCGCTTGGGGCGTGGCTTGGGTCGCAGGCAGGGCTAGAAACAGGAGCAGGGCAGCAGCGAGGAGGCGGATCATGGGGTGGAAACGAGCCGGTGGCGGTCCTTGGGAGCCCTGGATGGGTCTCACAGGAGCGAATGGGTGGGCTTCAGGATATCGATATGCGCCTCGGCGCGCCCTGAAAAGGGTCATGGGGAAACCCAAGGGGCCGATTCCTGCGGTTCTGTGATGCAGGCCACCAGAGCCTATCGCGGGGACTGGTAGCGAGGCTCCTTCTCCTGGGGATGCACCCCGGTCCGCCTCGCGATGCCCTCTGTTTTGCGAGGAACCCCTCCATGAAGTACACCCGCCATTCCCACTCCGCGAATTCGAAGTCCGTCCGCCCGACCCGCCGTTCGTTGGCGATGGGCTGGATCCCCTTCGGTTGCCTAGTCCCGGCTTGGTTCTTTGTGGGTTGTTCGGGAGGCAGCGCTGGAACCGGTGGAGGCGACCAGAACAGCGTCAACGAAGGCACCTACTCCGTGGCGGACTTTCAATACACCGATCATCGTCCGGCCGGTGCCAACCCCTTGGGCCAAGAGGGCTTCCGAGCGCTGTCACGCGACGAGTGTTTTACGTTGATCCCCGCCAGCGTCGGTCCCACCCACACCTACGAGCTGCGCGAAGGCCCGGACGCGAACTACGACTTGGTTCCCGAAGCGTCGGGTCTGTTCGGCAACTGGGGATATCCCACTTCGGCGGTGCGGGCGCAGCTCGATGGAGATGCGGAAGAGGAGCTCGTGGTCGCGCTGCGGGCGAACAACTCGTGGGTCAATCTAGTGCGGGTCGATCGCCAGTCCGATGGCAGCTACGTCAGCGAGCTGTTGCACGGGGTGGGGTCGAACCACACGCAGATGATCGACGTGCGCGTCTCCGTCGCGGACGTCGACAACGACTTCCGCGACGAACTCTTCTTGGTCGCGCGCAACGCCCTGTTCGGAGAGAGCGGTGACCGCGGCGAGGTGTGGGGTTTCGAAGATCCCCTGGATGGGGGCGACCGCATTCTGACCTACACGCGCAGCGGCCAACACATCAACCTGTGGGCTCACGGCGCCGATGTGGACGGGGATGGTGCCCACGAAGTCGTGGTGGCCTTGACAGGCGACAGCACCGATTCGGGCCGCTTCCCCGTGCGGTTGTACGAGCTAGAGGAGGGCGAGTTGGGGATGACCCAGTTGCATGGCTGGCAGTACCTCTATGCCGCTACCGACTTCGACTAC
>JAUHXY010000049.1 GCA_030426785.1 bacterium | reverse complement strand
GTGCACGAGCCCCGCGGCGATCAACTCGTCCAATCCGCGTTCGATGTCGCTGGGCAACAGGCTGGGCAGCTTCTCCAAATCGCTGGTGAAGAGGGCGCCTTGTTGCCGCAACGCTTCCAGCACGGCACGAGCGGGCCAACCCAAGTCGTCGCCGTTCGGCGCTTGGCTCAAACCCGTCCATAGGCTGGCTTGTGCGCGCGGAAACAACGCGATCGGCGTGACCCGCAAGGTGGCGCGCGAGGAACCCCACAAGCGTCCCCAAGCGATCTCGCCCGCCAGCCCGAGTTGATCGAGGAACTCGGGTCGGTAGCCACGCACCCGCGCGGGCAGGATGCTCGACTCCCAAGCGGGAACCGGAGCCTCCCATCCGGACAGTTGGGCGATCACTTCGCGCACGCCTTGCGGACCCTCGTGCTGGGTTCCCGGAGCGACGTGCTGCCAAGCCGCCAAAAAGCGCGCGTGATCGGCGGGGGATACGGGGCGGATGCGTTTGCGCAGATCTTCGATGGTCAAGCGCTGGATGCGCGCCAAGAGGCGCCGATCGCACCAGCCCGGGCGGCCTTGCCAAGGCACGCGCAGAACGTGGCCTTGAGACTCCAACTCGAGCATCAAGGGGTCGTCGCTGTGCACGGGCCCCAAACATTCCATGCGCCCGCGCAGGATGGCAAGCGGATCGCGGGAGGCTTCGGTCGCCATCCAGCGGTCCCCTTCGAGTTGGACCCGGCCCGCCTGAGCGAGGCTCGCGAGCCACGGTGCCCAGGAGCCCGCCTCGGCGCGCGTGATGTAGCCCATCCACAACAAAGCCTCGTGCACTTCTTCGGCGTCGCGGGGATCGGGCCAGGCCTCCGCGCAAACCTGTTCGACCGCCGCGGGGTCAAGGTCCGCGAGTTCCTGCGCGCTGCGCGGGTTCAGGCTGCGACGGGACAAGACCGCTTGGGTGCGGCGTTCTTCGAGCGGCGCATCGTCCAAGAATCCGTACGGGCCGATCGCGAGCGCGCCGCGGGCGAACGGGGACGGTTCGGGCGTGTCGATGGCGAAGCGCTCGATTGTGCCGTCGCGCAAGCCTTGCAGGACCTCGACCAAACCTTCCAGATCGAGAGCTTCTTGCAGACAATCCTCGAAGGTTTGGTCCAGGATCGGGTGCCCGGCCGGGATTTCGATGTCGCCGGCGGGCAGGTTTTCGCCGCAGGCGACCGCGTCGGGGAAGGCCTCGGCCAAGCGATCTTCGGCGCGCATGCGCAACAAGGGCGCGGGCACCCGGCGGCCGCCTTGGTAGCGCGCGACCCACAAAGAGCGCGTCACGTTCCAGCGCCAGCGGGTTTGGAAAAGGGGCGCGGCGAGCAAAGCTTGGCGCAGGACTTTCTCGACCGTGACCGGCGAGAGGTAATCAAACACCTCGATCAGCTCGAATGAGGACTGCGGTCCGAGCGACAGGATGATCGACTCTTCGTTGGCCGCCGCCTGCAACTCGAACCCGAACGAACGGCAGAAACACTTGCGCAAGGCCAATCCGAAGGCGCGGTTGATGCGAGCGCCGAAAGGCGCGTGCAACACGATCTGGGTGCCGCCGGTTTCGTCAAAAAACCGTTCCAGCACCAAGCGCCGCTGCGTCGGAACAGCGCCGAGGGCTTGTGCGCCCGCCTCCAAGTACTGCTGCAGTTCGGCGGCGACCCGGTCGTCCAACCCACAGCGTTCCGTCAGCCACTCGGCATCACGACCCTGTTCTCGCACGATGCCGATCGATTCCGACAGCTCGCGGGTGCGTGCCGGGGCTTCCCCGAACCAAAAGGGCAAGCTGGGGGGGACGCCGGTGGCGTCGCCCACCCGCATGATGCCCGGTTCCACCTTGAGCACGCGCCACGAGGTGGCGCCCAGCTGAAATACATCCCCTTGGCTCGCTTCGACCGCGAAGTCTTCGTCCACCGTGCCAACGAAGGTGTCGCCGGGAGACAGCAGGACGCGATAGTCCGCCCGGTCGGGGATGGCGCCGCCACCGGTCACCGCGGTCAGGGCCGCTCGGCGCGTGCCGCGCAACCGGCCTTGCACCCCGTCGGCGTGCAGCAAGGCGTAGCGACCTTGGGCGTGCAGCTCGCAAACTCGATCAAAGTCCTCGCGGCGGAGGTCTCGATAGGGCCAAGCACGGCGCAACCGCTCGAACAAGGCGTTGCGATCCCATGGTTCGAATGCACAAGCGGCCACCACCTGCTGCGCCAGGATGTCCAGGGGAGCGCTGGGTTGCGGCGTCACGTCCAATTCGTGGCGTCGCACGCAGCGCAGGACCGCAGCGGCTTCGACCAGCTCGTCCGGCGAGAGCGGAAACACTACGCCCTTCGGCAAACGCCCGACCCCGTGCCCGGCACGGCCGACCCGCTGCAGCAAAGTGGCGATCGAGCGCACCGCACCGATTTGCACCACCAAGTCGATGTCGCCGATGTCGATTCCCAACTCCAACGAAGCGGTCGCGATCAACACCGAGAGTTCGCCGTTCTTGAGGCGTGCTTCTGCGTCCAAGCGCCGTTCTTTGGACAGGCTCGAGTGGTGGCAGGTAACCCGTTCTTTCCCGAGCCGATCCGCCATGCGGGCCGCCATGCGCTCGGAAACCTTGCGGGTCCCCACAAACACTAAGGTGGTGCGGTGCTCTTCGGCCAATTCCACGACCCGGTCGTAGATTTCACCCCAGGTTTCGTGAGAACAAACCGGCTCCAAGGGAGACGGCGGGATCTCCACCCGTAGCTCCATCTCCCGTTGGTGCCCTTCGTCGATCAGCGTGCACTCGCGCCCAACCCCCGTCAAAAAGCGGCCGACGGCCGACAAGGGCTTCTGCGTGGCCGACAAGCCGATTCGTTGCACGTCGTTTCCGGTCAACGCATCCAAGCGCTCCAAGGACAGGGCCAGGTGGCTACCGCGCTTGCTGCCCAGCAACGCGTGGATCTCATCGACGATGACGCTGCGCACGGTGCGCAGCAACTCCTGCCCGCCGCGAGAGGTCAGCAGGATGTACAGGCTCTCGGGCGTAGTGACCAAGACGTGCGGCGGCTTGCGCAGCATTTTGGCCCGTTCGCTTTGCGGCGTATCGCCCGAACGCACGAGCACGCGCACTTCGGGCAGGGAGGCGTCCCGTTGCCGTAGTTCCTCCAGGGGACCCAGCAGGTTCTTTTGGATGTCGTTGGACAGCGCTCGCAGAGGCGACACGTACAGGACCTGGGTGCTGTCGGGCAGCTCGTGACCGGCCCGCAGCAATCCGTCCAAGCCAGCGAGGAACGCCGCCAAAGTCTTGCCCGACCCGGTCGGCGCCGCGACCAACGTGTGCTCTCCACGCCGGATCGCGGGCCAGGCCCGGACTTGCGGGGGCGTGGGGGCTCCTAGGCGCTCCTGGAACCAAGCGGCCAGGGTGGGGTGGAACGCCGCGAGGGGGTCGGAACGGTGCGGGGCGGGTCGAGGCACGGGTCCAAGATAGGACTCTGCGCGGAACTTGCCCGGGAGGATCCCAAAGGATTTGGGTGCGGCCTGGGTGGCTGGTGGTGGCCTGTGGTGGCGGGTGGGTTATGACGGCCCGCAGCCGCCTGGACGACGCGGCGGGTGCTGGAGCGACGAGATTCGCGCCGAATCAAGCTGGGACGAACCGCCTGGCCACACCACTCCGCATTTTGTGCGAGCGGTCAGGCATTGCGCTTTGAGTCAACTCCCCACCGTCTGCGGCTCAACGACTCAGGATTGCAGCGAGCTTGGTATCCTGAGCACTTCTCCGACTCTCCCTGTTCTGCAGCGCTTAGCCTCACCCATGTTGCGCCATCCTTCGACCCCCCTGTTCGCCGTCGCCTTCGCTTTGCTCGCCCCGCTCGCCGGAGCCCAAGACGATGGCCCCGCCCTCGGCACCCAGCGCATGACCCAAGCGGAAATCGTCAACGGGTTGCATCCGCTGCAAGACATCCGCGCGCACGGTCTGAAGATCTTTGCGACGCCCTTCAACCGCCTCGATGGTTACGGCGACGGTCCCATGAACCCGCTCGATACCACCTCGCCGGGTGGGCGGCCGACGCTGCAGAACAACGGCACCTTCTTGCGGGTCAACGGACTGGACGCGCAGACCTGCATGGAGTGCCACTCCGTGCGCAGCTTCGCCACGGTGCCCTTTTCGTTTGGCGTCGGGGGCGTGGGGGGCAGCAACAACAACGCGATCTTCCAGCCCAAGCACATCGATGTGGATGACGAAGGCCAGTCGGGGTTTGCCTCCTTCGACGGTCGCTACATCAACCCCCCTTTCCTGTTCGGATCGGGCGGTGTGGAACTCCTGGCCCAGGAGATGACCCATGATTTGCAGCGCATCAAGGCGCTGGCGCCGTTCAGCCCGGACACCGACTTCGCTTTGTTCACCCACGGCGTGTCGTACGGCAGTTTGCGCTGGGATAGCACCACGCAGGACTTCGATCTCAGCCAAGTCGAAGGCATCGAGCACGACTTGGTGGTGCGGCCCTTCGGCCGCAAGGGAGAATTCGCCACGGTGCGCGCGTTTGATGTTGACGCGGTGAGCTTCCACTTTGGCATGCAAGCGGTCGAGCACGTGGGGGCGGGCGTCGATGCCGATGGCGACGGAGTGGTCAACGAGATTCTGGTCGGCGAAATTTCGGCCCTGCACATTTTCAACACGAACCTGGAGCGGCCCGAAATCCGCGATTGGAATCTCGTGGCTCGCATGGGGTCGCACGTGTTCGAGAGCGTGGGCTGCGCCGACTGCCACATCCCCCAGCTGACGACCCGTTCGCGCGAATTGGTCTATCGCTTCCCCGAAGTCGATACGGCGCCCTACGAGAACGAGTTCCTGCGGGTCGACCTTTCCACCACGCCCGCGGGTTTCGAAGCGGTGCCCCAAGGCGGGTTGGTCGTGCCGCTGTTCAGCGACTTGAAGCGCCACGACATGGGACCGGAGCTTGCGGAGTCTTTCGGATCGCCGCTCGACTCCCAGTTCATCACCGCGCGTCTGTGGGGCATCGCCGACACCGCGCCCTATCTGCACGATGGCCGGGCCACGACCCTGACCGATGCGATCCTGATGCACGGTGGGGAAGCGCAAGCCGCCCGCAATGCGTTCGCCGCCTTGCCGGCGGGCGATCGGGTCGCGTTGTTGACCTTCCTCAAGCGGCTGCGCACGCCGGAAACGCCGGCGGACGACCTGCTGCAGTAGGTTTAGAGCTCCTCATAGAGGTCGCGCAGCTCTTCGGCCGCGATGCGTGCGCGTGCGGCGCGGGCCCAGGCGGGCACCGCGGCGCCCAGAACGCTTGCTGCGGCCAGAAACGCGCCCAGTTGGTAGGCGAGCGGACCGGCGGGGAGCGTGTCGATGGCGAACCAACTTGCGACGGTCGCCAGCGCCAAAAAGCCGGCCGTCGCGGTGACCGCGATCATCGCGAGGCGCCGATAGCGTGCTTCGCGACCCAACCAGGTGGCGGCCAGCATCCACAGCGCGGGTACGCCCGCCAGCAAGGCGGCACGCGGGTCGCCATCGCAAAGCCAGGGCCCTAGGCAAGCCCAAAGGGCGAGCACCAACCCGACCCGGCCAGCCAAACGGCGGAACCCGGCCAAGTGGCTGCTCTCGATCGCTACGGGATCCGGGGCTTGGGGACTCGGGCGTTTCATCGCTAGGCCGTGCACGTGCTGGTGCAAGGCTTGGGGTAGGCTAGGCGCTTCGTTTTCCTATGCGCAAGCTTCTCCAAAAGTGGTTTTCGCCTCGTCGAAGGGGCTCCGACGGTTGGTTTGCTTGTCCGTTGTGCGGGGAGCCCGTGCGCGTAGGCGCGCTCGCTTGCAGGGCCTGCGGTTCGGACCGGCAAACGGGATGGGCCTCCGATGCGGACAGCGCTTCGTTGGACCTTGGTCCGGCCGGAGAGGAATTCGACTACGACGCGTGGTTGCGCCAGGAGCTGGAAGGTGTGGGGGGCGGAAGCCCCTGGGCGCGCTTCAAGAACCGGCGCGTTTGGGGCTGGATCGTGGTGATCCTGTTCGCCATTGCGCTGCTCTTCGGCGGCTTTGGACACGCCTTCGGTTCACGGGTCGTTTAGTGCCAAACGCCGGGAGCTTCGTGTCCCGTACGTTCCACCCAGGACTCGTAGGTGCAGGCGAACTTCTCGGGCTGCGTCTGTCCTTTTGACCCCTGAGCGGACAGGTCGAGCACCCGGTTCGCCATGCCTCGCAGGAACGTCCGGTCGTGGGAGACGAAGATCATGGTGCCTTCGAACTTGGCCAATGTTTGCACCAGCATTTGTTTCGTGTCCAAATCCAGGTGGTTGGTGGGTTCGTCCAGCACCAGGAAGTTGGGCGGATCGAACAACATCTGCGCGAGCACGAGTCGAGATCGTTCCCCCCCGGAAAGCACGCGAATCGGCTTGTCGATGTCGTCGCCGGGGAAGTCGAACGAGCCGAGCAGCGTGCGCTTCGAGGGGATCGTCGCCACGGGGAAGGCTTGATCGATCTGTTGCCAGACCGTCAGGTTCGGGTCGAGGATCTCCAAGGAGGACTGCGCGAAGTAACCCAAGCGCAGGCTGGCTCCCAGCCGTGCTTGCCCTTCGTCCGGTTCGATTTGCCCGGCGATGAGCTTCAGCAGCGTGGTTTTGCCCGCCCCGTTGCTGCCCATCACCGCCCAGCGTTCGCCGCGCTTGATCTCGAAGTCGAAGTGATCGTAAATGACCTTGTCGCCGTAGCGCTTGCTGACACCCTGTAGGGTGGCCACGTCGTTGCCCGAGCGCGGCGGCTGGCGGAAGGCAAAGGGCACCAGGACCCGCTTTTTGGGCGGTTCGAGTTTTTCAATCTTGGCCAGCTTCTTGACGCGCGACTGCACCTGCGCGGCTTTGGCGGCGTGTTTGTCGAAGCGCTCGATGAAGCGCTCTTCTTTCTTCAGCATGGCCTGTTGCCGCGCAAAAGCCGCTTCGTTTTGGGCGCTGCGCACCTCGCGCGCTTGCTCGTAATCGGCGTAGTTGCCCGTGTGGCTGACGAGCTGTCCTTCGTCGATCTCGACGATGCGGTTCACGATGCGGTCCATGAAATCGCGATCGTGGGAGGTCATCAGGATGGCCGAGGAGCTGGCTTTGAGATAACCCTCCAGCCACAGGATGGACTCGATGTCCAGGTGGTTGGTGGGTTCGTCGAGCAAGAGCACGTCCGCCGCCCCGATCAAAACCTGCGCGATCGCGACGCGCATGCGCCAGCCACCCGATAGCTCCGCCATCGTGCCCGCGATCTGTTCGTCCCGAAAGCCGAGTCCGTGCAACACCTCGTGGGCGCGCGGCTCCAACTCGTAGCCGCCGAGCTGCTGGTACTCGCCTTGCACCTCCCCATAGCGCTCCAGGATGGTATCGAGCTCGTGGGCCCGCTCGGGGTCCTCGAGAGCCCGCTCCAGCTCCTGGAGTTCCGCGTGCAGGGCTCCTAGGGGCCCGCAGCCCAGGATGGCTTCTTCGACGACCGAGCGCTGGTTGGCCTCGCCCGCGTCCTGGCGGAAGTAGCCCAGGGTGACCGACTTCGGCACTTGCACCTCGCCCCGATCGGGGTGCTCTTCGCCCACCAGCAGGCGGAAGATGGTCGACTTGCCCGCGCCGTTCGGTCCCACCAACCCAACCTTGTCGTTCGGATTGAGCTGGAAGGAGGCGCCCGCCAGAACGGCTTGGCGCCCGTAGTGCTTCGAAATGTCCTGCAGGGTGATCATGGCAGCCGGAGCGGAAGTGGGGCGCGGTGGGTCGCCGTTTCGGTCCGATGGGGTGGTGTTGTGCGGTTTCCGTGCCGGTCGGCCGCGATGGAGGGCCAAGGTTTTACCCGAATGGACATCCGGAGGCTCCTTTCGATCGGGGTTCTTGCGTCCCCGAGGCCGGTCCGAGCCTGCGGCCTGGCAAGGCAGTTCCGACAAATCCAAGAGATTTGGCGCACTCGCCGCGGGGGCATCGCTGGGAGGACAGAGCCTTTGAGCTCCTCCCCCTCACCGGCTGCACGGCAGCCCCCCGCGAACTCACCATGCGACACACTCTCCTTCCCCTTACGGCGCTCGCCGCTCTCGGGCTGAGCACTCACTCCTTCGCCCAAGACACTTGCTCCACCCCCTTGGACGTCGGTTCCGCGCTCGGATCTCACTCCTGGACCTACACTGTTTTCACGCCTTCCACCGACAGCGGCTTCGACGGCACCGGTTCCTGCCAGGGCGAGTTCCTGTCGATCTACAACGACGCGTTTTTCCTGTGGACGGCGCCCAGCACGGGCCACTATCGCTTTCAGAACGAATTCATGGGGGACGACCCCGAGCTTGCGATCTATCGCGGTACGAATTGCAGCGCGTTTTGTGTGGCTTACGACAGCGACAGCGGTCCCGGATACACCAGCGAACTCGTGCTGCAAAACGTCACGGCTGGGGAGGTTTTTCTGGTTCAGGTTGGCACTTGGTTGAACGACCCCGACATCGGCTTGACCGTGGGGTTTGACGTGCAGGAGGTTGCCTTGCCCTGCTTGGAACCCGACGACGTATTGGATGACAACGACTCCTGCGCGGAGGCGCTGGCGATCGATCCCGGCTTCTACTCGAACCTGCGCGTCGCAAAGACCGATCCCGACCTTTACCGCATCTGCTTACCCGCCGGGGGGATGCTCGATGTGGAACTGTTCTTCTGGGATACAGAAGGGGACGTGGATTTGTTCCTGTACGAAGCGGCGGAGGTGGGCTGCGGAGACGGCGCGTTCGGCCCTTGGCTCGTGCGGGGCTACACCACCACCGACAACGAGGTGATCAGCTACACCAATGCTTCGGGAGGGCCCATGAACCTGGTCATTCACGTGGAACTGTGGAGCGGCAGCCCGTACAACGAGTGCACCGATTACGCCCTGTGGGTGAACGGTGGCGAGCGCTGCGACGACAATCCCATCAGCTTCTGCGAGCCCATGAGCGTCAACTCGACGGGCGTGCCGACGCGTCTGCGGGGCAGCGGGCTGCACCTGGAGGCGACCCAAGGCCCGCCCAATCAGTTTGGGTACTTTTTGGTCGGGACGGGCACGAGCCCGCTGGGGACCACAGCGATCAGCGAAGGGTTTCTGTGCCTCTCCCTGGCCGGTTCGGACCGCATCGGGCGCTACAACGTGAGCGGTTCCCCGGCCAATTCCTTCGGACAGTTCGATGCCCTGGGCCGGCTCGCGAACATCGTGGGCACTTCGTCCACGGGTTTTGGTTTTGACGTGCCGAGCAGCGTGCCCCTGTCCGGCAATCCCACCATCCAAGCCGGCCAGACCTGGCACTTCCAGCTCTGGCACCGGGAGGATGGCGGAGACTCGAACTTCTCGAATGGATTGAGCGTAAGTTTCTAGCCCTACGGCATCGCTCCAGGTTTTTGGCGCCTTCCCTCGGGAGGGCGCCACTTTTTTTGGAAACTGTCCAAAAAACCGTGATGCAACTTGCTGCTCAACCGCGCGCAACTCGTCAGACCCGCTTCATGCGACGCTCTGGTACGCGTGGAGCAGGTGGTGGGGGAGGTCACCTCCTCGACCGTTTGATCAGATCGGTCTCTGGGCCGAATCCCACCGACTTCCTGGCCCCTGTTTCCTTTGGGCCTGGTAGAGAGATCGGGCGGACGTTTTCTGGCAGGGAGCGTCCGCCCACCTTTTCAGCGGCCGAACGACGGACGCTAGAGGGTGATGACCTTGTCGGCCGCATTCATGGCCGCAAGGATTTCATCCATGGACGAAACCGAACCCACGGCGGGCTCGATGTCGTAGGCCTGCAGGCACGTGCCGCAGGGATGCAGGTCGACCCCGTGCTCCTCGAGGAACGTCAACTCGCCCAACACGTTCGATCCGGGCGCGACCAGCCGCACGCCGCTGTTGAATAGGGCGACGGCCTCCAAGTCCCGCAAGGAACGGCTCTTTTGCAGGAAGGTCTTGAGGATGCGCACGCCTAGATCGGGGTCGCCGTGGCCCATGTGGTCGTGTCCGAGGACGATGAGAGTTCCCATGTGGTGAGGTTCGGGTTGGTGAGGCGGATAGAAAGGACCTGGAGCATAGGGGTTGGGGGGAACCTCCGCGAACCCGAGGTGATGTCCTCCGGAAATTCCTCGCAAGACTTAGCTGCCATCCGCCTCCGCGCGGTCGCTGAATCGTGCGTCTCGCCGGGACGAGATTCCCGCTGCCCCAACGCCCTCGTGCGCGGTCTGGGCTGCGTTCCTCCCGGGACTTCTCCTGGCCTTCGCCTCGCACCGAGCCTTCGAGGCATCACGCGAGCCGAACGGGAGGCATGGATCGACTCCTTCCAACGTCATCGCACGCCGGAACAACCGTCTGCAGATCTCCTGCAGTGACCGGTTGTTTAGGGTAAGTGCGCGAAGGGTAGCACGAGGGAACGCAGCTTGGGCCGCGGTTCGCCGGGCAGCATTCCGTCGCCGCTGACGTCCAATTCGAACAGCACGTCGAAGCGCACGAAATCCCAGTGGGTGCCGTTCAGTTGGCTCGGATCCGTTTGCCACCCGATGCTCTGCGAAGCTGCGGCGAGCGGGTCGGGTGCGCCATTCGCGTTCGCCCTGGTGGCATCGAAGGTGATCGTGATGCGGCTGTCCAACGCCATTTCATCCCGGGCAAATCCGGTCGTCACTTCGAAGTGGCGTGGAACCAGATCCAGTTGCACGCCCTGGAAGCTGGAGAAGGCCTGCAGCAGGTCGAGTGGCACGCAATCCCCGGTGTCGAAGCAGCGGCCGCTCAAGGTCAACTGCACCGCCGTTCCGAAGTCGTGCACGCTGCTGACGACCAAATTCTCGACACGCGTCGCGCTCCCCGTGTGCTCCAAGTCCACGCGCAGCAGGCGCAGTAGGTTCAACTGGTTGCTGTAGGCAGGATCGAGGGTCGTCAGGGCGGACTTCGGAAAGACGATGGTTTGGCTTTGCAGGTTGATGAGCGGAACGCCTTGCACCAGGGGGGCCGGTGCCACGACTTGTGTGCCGTTCACAGGGATCTCGCCGGCAAGGTTGAGGCCTGCGAACCAAAAGCGAGGAGCGATGTCGGCACCCGCTGCCTGGAAGGCTCCTTCTCCCAAGGGAATCCAGCGCGAACGAGTACGCGAGACCCCGTCCGGGGATTGGACCCCAAAGATCCCGGTGGGATCCCACATGGCGCGCGCTTCGGGGAAGTCGGGCTGCAAATCCTCGTCGGTCAAACCGGTGATGGCATTTGGCCTGGTTTGCACCCAAATCCCGTCTCCGCGAGCCCCAATCCCCGTTTCGAGCACGGTCGTTGCAACGGTCGCACGCGGGGTCGAAGGCACGATCGTCGCGTCCAGCGTCAAGTCCTGCAGACCCGCCGCGGTCACGATGCGTAGGGTTGTGCCGCGCGGCAGCAAGGCTTCAGGGACGAAGCGCACGGCCGTACCCACGTCGGTACAGTTGGAGAGCAACTCCCAGGTTCCCTCCAGCGGCTTCCAGCCATCGGTCAAGGCTTCGACTTGGACCCGCGCTAGGTTTTCCGGCGCCGGATTGATGGGTTGGTTCAAGTACACGACGAAGCCGAGGTGCTGCAATGGATCGATGCGGTGATTGAGGGGCAATCCGTTCGGCAAAAGGTTTTGTCCAGCCGCATCGAGCGTAGCGGGTTGACCGGACAAACTTTGTAGGAAGTAAGCTCGTTGGGTCAGGGTCGGCTCGATTTCCAGGTAGGTGCTCTGCAACGATTGGGCCGGCACCCCTTCGGCGCCACGCACCGCAATGCGCGGCGGACCCGGGACCGGATCGTGAAAGAGCTGGGCGGGAATCGTCGTGGACGGGGTGGTAAAGCTGCGCTCGAAGGTCTCGGCGAGGGCTTCGTCGTCGGTCGAGAGCAAGGTCGAAGCGCCGGAAGCCAATCCGGGAATCAACAGCGTGTACGTGGACCCGCCCGGTTCGAAGCCAGCCCCGGTGCCCGCAAGGTCTTGGGGGCAAGCCGGCTGAAAGCGCACGACGTTCGCGCGCACCGAACCATCGTTCGCCAGCGGTTGGACGAAGCTGCCCGACGCTAGGTTGCCGATGCCGTCCACGAAGCGCAGGGTCGCGAGGCTGACCGTTCCGAATTGGATCGGGCGGTCGAATTCGATGTCGACCGGTCGGTTGACCGGCCAGATCTGTCCGGGGGCGACGTTGACGGAAACGACCGTTAGCGGCGTGCTGGCCGTTGGGGTCGAAGAGCTGGTGCCGCCACAAGCGACGAGGGTCAAGCCAGCGATCCAGGCGAGCAGGGGTCTTTGCATGGGGGAAGGAAGGGTGGGGTGGACGCTGGGGGGCCGCGTAGCTACTCCTACGAATCAAATGGCCCGAAGCAAATGGTATGCCATGGGGGCTGGACCGGTCGTTAGGGGGCAGGAATCCCTCCGGCTGTTACGCGCAGGGAACCATTAGCGCCGCGATGGAGCCAGATGGCATTCCTGCGCCGACAGCCCGGCTCGGACCTTGCGACCCTCAGTGTGCCTCAAACAGAGCCACCCGCGAAGTGCATCGAGTGGTCCGCGATTCCCTTCAACAATCCGACATCCCACGGCAAAAGAGTCCCGCAGCCTGCTCCGATCCATACAACACTCGGGTTCGGAGCTGTGCTACCGTACTCCGGTCGAACACCCCGCCTGCCTCGGGGTGGCGCAGTCGGCTCTCCACTTTCTGCGCCTGCCCATTCGACCTCCAGCCTCTCCAACCTTCCCATTCGATGCTCTGCTTCCGCATCGCCCTGGCCCTCGTGGGCGCCCTGGCGGGTACCGCCGGGGGTACCTGTTGGGGCCAAGCCAATCCCCGTTTCGTCGAGGACAACCTCTCCTGCGCCGGCTTGTCGCCCGACTCGTTCGAGCCCAACGATACCTGCGTCGATCCTGCGCCCATCGGTCGCGGACTGTTTACGAACCTCAACGTCGCCGAGAATGACTGGGACACCTTTTTGGTGCTCGTCCCTCACGGCTATCGACTGACGGTGCAAGAGGAACTCGACGTGCTCGATCGGGTCAGCTTCGTCTACTCCGAACCGAACTGCGGAGTCTACTTGACGTCCGGGGCCCATGGTCTCGATTGGCGCAACGACACCGGGCGGGCCATCGAGGGTGTGCTCGAAGTCCGGCGCTTGCCCCATGCGATCGTGCACTGCAGCGAGTACGCCATGCGGATCGAAGTGCAGCCCGATCCCTGCTACGTGGCTGCGGATGACGCCTTAGAGCCCAATGACGACTGCGACGGGGCGATCTGGATCACGGACGGAACCTATCCGGCGCAGTTTGTCAGCCGCTACGACCCGGACCATTTCCGTTTCTGCGTTGCCGCTGGGGCCACCTTGTCCGCCAGCCTGTTGTTCGACAATGAACGCGGCGACCTCGACGCTTATCTGCGTCCCGTGTTTGCCGCGACCTGCGGAATCGGCCCCGGGGGCGATGTGCTCGCACAAGCGACCAGCGGCACGCACAACGAATATCTCCACTGGACGAACCAAACCGGATCCGCTTTGGACGTGGTGTTGGAAGTCCATGTGTGGGAGTCTTCCGCTCAAGCCTGCAATGGTTACGACTTGGTGGTGGCGGGAACCGGCTCCTGTACGGGATCGGAAACCGGAATGGCTTTCTGTGCGCCGATGGATCCTAATTCCACGGGGGCGAGCACTACGCTGCGGGGTCATCTCGGATCAGGAACCGGCAGTGGTTTGCGCCTGACCGCTTTCGATGGTCCTCCGCAGCAATTCGGTTACGTGTTGGTGGGCAGCGCGACGCAATTCCCCGGGTTGACGGTGGGGGAAGGGCGCTTGTGCCTCGCGACCTCCTCGCCCGCGCAGCTTGGCCGCTACGACGTGTATGGGGATCGGCGCAATTCGGTCGGGCTCTTCAACGCGGCGGGCGTGTGGGTCAACCAAGTGGGGACTTCCAACAACGGCCAAGGCTTTGATGTGCCTTCCTGGTTGCCCTTGCCCGGGTCCCCGGGCATCCAAGCGGGGCAGACCTGGCACTTCCAGATCTGGCACCGCGACGCGGGCGGCCAGGCCAACTTTTCCAACGGGCTGACGGTCGCTTTCTAAAGCGGCTCACCCGACCCATCCTTCCACCGGCACCCGCTGGGGGCTCTACAACGTGGAGTCGCAGCGGGTGCGGTTCGTTCGGCGCAGGTCGGGTTGTATGGCCTGCATCGGCAAGAATCGCAGGTTCAATCCTTCTGGAGGGATTGGGAGCCGTTCGAGGTTGGATCGGTGGCCTCCGCTGGCACCCGAGGAGCGCGTTTCCAGGTGATCGCTTTGCCGCGTTTGGGTTTCCATCGCAAGCTCGCGGGCGGGGAGGGGTTGGGACTCCACTCCAACGCAAAGTCAGCGACTCCATCCGCTGCGTCGAAGCGTAGGCGTTTCTCCCCGTGCGGCTGGAGGCTGACCGCGAAGGGGGCTGGAATCTCGGAGGGTTCGAAGTCGAGGTAGGAGATCTGCCCTTTGTGGAGCACGGCTTTGGCCCAGGCGGGTTTGCGTGCGTGGTCGAGCGCGATCCAACACTCGACGTAGTCTTGGGGCATCGCGCGCACATCGACGACTTCCAGCCGTTCTAGAGCCCCAAACCGGGTGATGCGCCCCGGCCAGGTTTGCTCGACCACCAAGTCGCCCCACGTGGAGGGAATCCCCTCCGCCACGGCCGCCCCAAACGTGTCTCGGTCCCCTTCGACCATCGCCTGCAGGAGTTGCTCCATGCGCTCCAACCCCCGCTTCTCTTTTCCGTTGAGCTTGCGGCCTAAGAGGCGCAGCACTCCATCCCGACTGCGAAACTGCGCGCTGACCCCCTCGGCGCGTGCGAGCACCCGCAAGTGTCCCCAGCGGGCGTGCTCGTAGTGTCCATCGAGCATCGCGTAAGGACCGCTGGGAGCTTCTTCAGCCAAGGGCATCGGCACTTGCGAAGGGGCTTGCCCGAGTAAAAGGGCTTCCAAGTCCCACGCGATTTTCCACGCCGCGGGCTCTGGATGGTTTCCCAGCACGACGAGGGTCAACCCGTCTTCGGGAAGGATCTGCAAAGAGGAGTGAAACCCAGCCACGTCCCCGCCATGCCCGATGCGCCGGGTTTGGTTCGGGGTGTTCTGCGCGATTCCCCAGCCCAATCCGTAACCGTGCGATCGCACGGTCCACATGTCCGCGACGGTTTCAGGCGACACGATGCGGCCCTCTGCGAACGCTTTGGAAAAGCGCCACAGGTCCAGCGCATGGGTCACGCAGCCACCCATGCCCTTGTAGTGCCACCCATAGGATCCGCGGTAAGCGTGTTCGGCGGCGAGCCGCCCGGCTTGGGTGGGCGGAGTCCCTTCGTTGGACCGGGTACCGCGGGCCTGGCGTTCTACCGGGAACTCCTCGCCCGCGAATCCGCTCGCGGTCATGCCGGCGGGTCGCAAAACGCGCGTGCGGCAGAAGTCTTGGAAGCTCTGCCCGCTGACCTGTTCGATGATGCCGGCTAGCAGCGCGTAGCCTCCGTTCCAATACTCGTGTTCTTCGCCCGGCTTGCGTGCAGGCTCTTGCGCGCAATACGCTCGTACAGCGGCCTTCAGGTCGTCGCCCCCGCCACCCATCGCCGACCGGGGCATCCCCGAGGTGTGCGCCAGGAGATGCTCGATCGTGATTCCCGCGTGGCTGCGCGGGACGCCGGGCAGATGCTTTGCGATCGAATCACCCAGCGCGAGTTTTCCGTCTTCGATCAAGCAGAGAATCGCTGTGGCGGTGATCGGTTTGGTGATCGATGCGATCTCGTACAGGGTCTCTGGGCCACAAGGCAGCTCGGCTTCCCGCTGGGCCAGACCGTAGCCCTGCAGGTGGACGATGCGGCCGTGCTGCTCGATGAGCACGGTCCCAGACCAACCCAACCCGTGGACGTGTTCCAGATACGGCTGCACGTCTTGCAGGACGGGATCCGCGGGCGTGCTCTCTTGCGACCACGAGGGGAACAGCAGGGGCAGGCTCAGGCAGCTACTGAGGAGAAGATGCATGCCTCCAGGGTAGCGTGGCCCCTCCGTTCCGGCGGAAGTTCGGCGTGGGAGGCAGCATCGACCGGCCCAGGATCGGCTCAGGCCGAATCGGAACGATCGATCTCCGCCCGCAGGAGCCGCAGCATGTCGTCGAATTGGGAGCGGTTTTCTTCGCTCAGATCGGCCAGCACCTGGTGGGCGTGCAGGATGCGCATGCGCTGTTCCGTGGCGCTGCCCGACCCCGTGGCCAAGGGCTTGCGCTCCTCCGGTAAAGGCAACGCTTCGACGCAGCACTGATCGAGCACGCTGTTCATGCACAGCTCGTCGAAGGCGTGTTTGAGCTCTTCGGACGCGTGTTGGATCTTGATGCTCGTTCCGTGTTGCTCGGCCCGTTGCACCAGTTCGTACAGGGTGCCGAGCAGCGTGCTGTCCAGGTATTCGCACTGCGTCAGGTCGACGACCAAGCCCCGGCCTTTTTCGATCGCCGTGGTGCCCGCGTCGAGCAGGCTTTGAGCCATCAGCCACGTGATGCGGCCTTCCAAGCACAAAAAGATGTCTTGCGCACCCTCGCCGCGCGTAATGCGAGCCGGTGGGCGACCACACGGAGCGGTGGTGGGCTTGGCCTCGGCCGCCTCCGTGCTCTCGTTCAAACCGGATTCCGCTTGCACGAGCAACATGGTGACGTCGTCGCGGTCTTCGGGTTCGCCGTCTTGCGACAATCGCTTCCAAACCCGCTCCAACAACCGTGGAGCGGTGGGTTCTTGGGCACGCACGGCTTGCTCTAGCGCGTTGATCCTGGGCGTCGATGGTGTGCCCGTATCCAACAAACCGTCCGTGTAGAGCAACAACTGGTCGCCGCGCCCCAACGTGCAGCGATGCTCCTCGAATCTTGCTTCGGGCCCGAGACCCAGGGCAGGGCCGGTGTGTTCGATCGTGTCGAACCCGCCGGACGCGCGCAGGACCAAGATGGGCGGGTGCCCGGCCGAAGCGACGGTCAATTCACCGGTGGTGGTGTCGAGCAACCCGAAGACGGCCGTTACAAACATGCCACCGGGGCGCGGCAGGTCGGTGAACAGGGATTGGTTGAGGGCGGTGAGCGCACGCGCGGGCTGCAAAGGTGCTTTGGTCCGCGGGTCCACCATGCGCAAGCGATGCTTGAACAGCACCGAGATCATCGCGGCGCTGACCCCGTGGCCCGAGGCGTCCGCGATGACCAGCGCGACGTGCCGATCGTCGAGCACGGCCACGTCGAACAGGTCTCCGCCGATGCCGTGACCCGGGCGGTAGAAACTGTGCAAGCGATAGCCATCGAGTTCGGGCAGTTGGTGGGGCAGAAGCGAACGCTGGATCGTTTCCGCGCGGCTTAGGTCCCGTTCCATGCGATCAGACTGGGTTTCTAATTCCTCGCACAGCCCCGACAAAGCATCCCGCGAGCGCTCGAGCTGCAAGGAGCGCTTTTCCAGGCTCTGGTTGGACTTCTCGAGGAATTGGGCGTTGTCCCGCAGCAACTGGTTGGCACGGCGCAACTCCAATTGTGCGACCACTTGGCGCGCCAAAGCACGTACCCCGGCCAACTGGCGCTCCGTAAGCTTCCGCGGCACGCGGTCGATGACGCACAAAGTGCCGAGCGCGTGCCCGTCCGAAGTCACCAGAGGCGCGCCCGCATAAAAGCGCAACTTCGGATCGGAGGTAACCAACGGGTTGCGCGCAAAGCGTTCGTCGAGCAGCGTGTCCTCCACCACCAACATCTCGTTGGGATGCAGGATCGCATGGGAACAAAACGCGATGTCCCGCGGCGTTTCCGCTGCGTCGAGGCCAATCCGCGACTTAAACCACTGCCGACAATCGTCCACCAAACTGATGATGGCGATCGGCGTTTGGCACATCTCAGCGGCCACGAAAGTCAGATCGTCGTACGAATCTTCCGGCAGCGTATCCAGAACTTGATACGACCGTAAAGCCGCGAGGCGCTCCGCTTCGTTGGCGGGTTTCGGAGCTTCTTTCATGCTCCTATCTCGTAAGCCGAGAGGGTTTCGGATTCCATTCGGGGGGCGGGTAGGGAGCGGGCTATGTTGCCATCGCCCGGCCCCAGCATACCATTCCCTTACTCCGCGACGACGAACCGCGGGGAAAGCATGCCGCACCGTCCGTCTTGGGGGACCGGCGGTGCCCAAGCCCGGGAAGCTGGCCCTATTCCCGGTTGGCCACGATCTTAGCGGGCAAAGGCTGCCCTTTCGGGATGAACGTCATGGAGGTCGTGTTCACGCAGTGCCGCACGTTTTTGGCGGTCAGTCGTTCGCCCTCGAAGACGTGCCCAAGGTGCCCTTCGCAGTTGGCGCAGATGATCTCCATGCGTCGGCCGTCGGCATCCAGCACGCGCTCGACGGCGCCCTCCACCTCGTCGTCAAAGCTCGGCCAGCCGCAGTGGCTTTCGAACTTGTCCTCGGACAGATACAGCACGGCGTTGCACTGCCGGCACACGTAGGTGCCCGGGTCCATGGTCAGGGTGTAACCCCCGTCCCCGGGGTAGTCGGTGCCCTTGTTCAGGATCACGTGCTGTTCCTGTGCGCTGAGTTCGTTGTAGTCGCCGCGCACGATGGTTTGGTCTGCGGGGGAGGTTGCGTCGGCGATGGGCTTGGGGTCGGAAGGCGTCATGGTGTCTTTGGTAGCCGAGGTGGGGGTCGTGGACTCGGACGTTTGCGCTTGGGGCTCAGGCTGGTAGGTGGGGTCCGACGAGGCCTTCTGGGGGCCGGCTAGGGCTCCCAGAAACAACCAGGCGAAATGCGGGGTCTTCTTCATCACGGGTCGGTGCGGGGTTGGGGCTCGGGGTCCGATCTCCCCACAGCTCATCGTACGACGTACGCAAGCGGGTCCAAGCTGTGACCAACCGGTTCCCAGGATGCCACACGCAGACCTGCTGCGCTTTGAGAGTCCTGAGGCGAGATCGGAGGAGGAGCTTCCGAGCCGTACCGGCGGTTCCCGTCTCTCCCTGGGGTATAACCGGACCATGGACGCCGCCCCTCGCTTGACGCCGCTCGCCCGTTCCTTGCCCGCCACGGTGCCGTTTGTTGGGCCCGAAACCCAGGAGCGCCGATCGGGACGAGCCTTTGAGGCTCGTTTGGGTGCCAACGAGCTCGGTTTTGGTCCTTCCCCCCATGCGGTAGAAGCCATGCAGCGCGCGGCCGGCGAGGTTTGGAAGTACGGGGATCCTGAAAACTATGAGCTGCGGGAGGCCCTGGCGGCGTTCCACGGCGTGCCCAGCGAGTGCATCGTCGTGGGGGAGGGCATCGATGGCTTGCTCGGGTATCTCGTGCGCCTGTTGGTGCAGCCCGGGACCCCGGTGGTGACTTCGGCGGGAGCCTATCCGACCTTTGCGTTTCACGTGGCCGGTTTTGGTGGCGAGCTGCACCAGGTGCCCTACGTGGACGATCGCGAAGACCCCGCGAGCTTGTGGGCCAAAGCGCGCGAGATGGACGCGGCGCTCGTGTACCTCGCGAATCCCGACAATCCCATGGGCTCATGGCATACCGGCGCGAGTTTGACGCAGTGGATCGCCAAGCGCCCCGCCGGCAGCCTGTTGGTGCTCGACGAAGCCTACATCGAGCTGGCTCCCAGCGACACGGCCCCGCCCATCGACGTGAGCGACCCCGGGGTGATTCGCATGCGCACCTTCTCCAAGGCCTACGGCATGGCCGGCGCGCGCATCGGCTACGCCATCGCCCATCCCGACCTAGTGGCGGCGTTTCACAAGGTTCGCAACCACTTCGGCGTGAATCGCATCGCGCAAGCGGGCGCCCTGGCCGCTCTCGCCGATCGCGAGCACTTGGCGCAAGTCCAACGCGAGGTGACCGCCGCCAAGCAGCGCATCGCCGCCATCGGCGCGCGTTGGGGATACTCAGCCTTGCCCTCCGCCACCAACTTCGTCGCCCTCGACTTAGGCCGAGACGG
>JAUHXY010000312.1 GCA_030426785.1 bacterium | reverse complement strand
GCCTCCGAGCAAAGCCAACGGACGCACGTTTTCCGCCGTGCGGGTCTGGGGGGTGCCGGTCGGGGTGGAACTCATCAAAAAGGGCGGAGCGAGACGACTCAGGAAGGATCGCCGGCCAGCAACTCGACCCACTGCGCCCGCAAACGCTGCCAGGTGGAATCCTGGGCCCCAGCGGTCGGGTCGAGGTCGGTGCAGGCGAAGCTCGCTGGACCAGTGTAGGCGGGCGCGGCGGCGCCGTCGATGGACGTGCCCGTTCCCTTTGCCGCCCGCAAAACCCGTTCCCAGAGCTGCTGGTGCCAAGCCTCGGGATCGGTGCAAAACGCCGCGTAGGGCACCGTCAGGCAGCGTTCGGGGGGCAGGCCCTCGAAGGCTTGCTCGATCGCGCGTTGGGTCCAAGCGACTTGACCGAGCACTTGCCGTTCGGGCGACGCTTGGCGCAGCGCTTCGAAACCGGGCGGTTTGGCCGAGTACCACCGCTCCGTAGTGCCAAAAAACGACTCGCGCGCCCGCAGGAGCGAGGCCGCGTTGCTGACCCCGTCGCGCTGGACGTGCACCCACACCGCGCGGGGAAAAACTTCGGCGAAAAAGCCCAGGTCGTACTGCAGCATCATCCCTTTCGCCGCGAAGGGTTTTTGCAGCACGGCGCTGATGGATGCGACCGCGCGCTGCAGGCCGGGAACGTCTACTTGCGCGGTGCGTTTCCCGAGCGGCTCGATCTCCTGCACCGGCAGATAGCGTCGCCACCAGTACCAAAACTCGTTCGGAGCGAGCGCGCCGGTCGTTTTGCCGAGCGCCGACTCGTACCCGACGGCGTTGGGTTGCAGGTCGGCCAATTCGTCTCGGAAGCCCAGGGCGGGATCCGCGAGGAGACGCTGAAGCTGCGCTCCGATGGCAGGAGCGGCGTAAAAACGGGCCATCAAGTTGCTCGGGTAGGCTACGGCTCCACTGGCGGCCAACCATTGCATCATCAGGGTCGTTCCGCTGCGCGGCGCACCGAGTACGAAGATCTGCGGCCATTCCTGCCCGGCGCTCTCCGATTCGGCCGCGGCTTGCGCGGGCGCGAGCCATCGTGCGGTTTGCTGCAACCAAGCCTCGAGCTCGGGATTGCGCTGCCAAGCGCTTTGGCGCGACGCGTTATCCACGATCCCCTCCCTCGCGTGCCCTGGCGGAAACGTTGCGATAGGCCGGGAAAAAGTCGCCGCCGGCCGCCACTCCAACCTGTTCGCACCAGCGCTGATAGGCTTCAGGATCCAAAATCCGGCCCCCCAAGAAAGCGGTGCGCGTGTGCGTGGCCCAGCCCGCTTTGAACGCGGTCAACCCGCTGCTCTCGTCCGCGCGCACCCCCGCACCGGCTCCGAGGTGAGTCCACGCACACCCTTCCTCGCGGAACCGTCGCAAAGCCGCCGCGAACAGCGCGTAGGTGGCGCTGGCGGCGTATCCCTCGGAATTCGTTCCGGCCAAGTGGTAGCGCATGCCCTCCCCCGCTGGATACCACACGACCATACTCACCGTTTGCTCGGCAATGCGTGCCCGGGTCGCGCGCGCGCCGGGCACGCGCAGTTGTGCGGCGAGGCTCGCCGGCGGGAAGGCGGCCGGCCCTTGGATGTCGTGATGCGCGATCAGGGCGGCGTACAGGCTTTGCCAGTCGGCTTCCCAGGCCTCCAGCGCGGAACCTTGCGCCCACTCGACCGTCACGCGCTTTTCACCGCGCTTGACCTTGCGGGCGTGATGGTTGGAGAGGGTTTGCTCCAGCGGGCGCTGCAAGTCGACCACGAAGTGATCCTTGTAGGCCACCCAATGATCGCGAAAGGCCGTGCGCAGCGCCTCGTCGCAGCCCTCCCGCATCGGATCGCAGACAGCGGTCACCGACACGGGGCCCCCGGGCTGCACGAGGGCGTCGAAGTCGGAGGCCAAGGCTTGCGGCGTTTGGCAAACGAGCAACGGATAAGGCGCGCAAGCATCCGTGCCCGCTGCGCTCGTGCGTTGCAACAACCAGCCCCCCGCCTGGGGCAAGGCGATCGGCGATCCGATGTGCCCGAGCGCTCGCACGTACGGTTCGCTGGCATAGCCGTCTTCTCCGGCGACGATCCGCGCCGCTCGACCTTCTGCGTCGTGCGCCCCCATGTCGCTATCCTAGGCGCTGCGCAGCCCCCGCGAGCGCATGCGAGGCCGCTTTTTTGAAGGGCCCGGCCATCCCTGCGTAAAGAAGGCGTTCGCGGTGGTTCTCGGTGCCAAACCCGCTCGACTCAGCGGGCCCCTTGCGGACGGGCGAGCTGGGCCCGTCGCGCACGCCAAGCGGCCAACATCTCGTCGATCATGCGATCGCGATCTTCGATGACAGCCACCGTCGCGGCGTGCTCCTGGCGCAAGCGCTGGTCGTTGCGCTGGGCGAGCCGCCGTTCGCGATAGGCGAACCATGGACCCGGCCGCCAAGCTTGGCGCGAATCGGCGCGATATCCCAAGGCACGCATCGGTTCCGCGCACACGGTTTCGATCATCTCGAGAGTGCGCCCGCGGAACGCAGCGCGCCACTTTTCGAAGTTCTGCCCCTGCACGGGGCGGGTGAGGTTCTTCCAAAAGCTGCTCCACTGCTGGCCTTTGTTCTTCTCACCCTGCACTTGGAAACAAGCGGGTTCGACGGGCTCGCCCAGAAACTCCAACACGCGCGTCATCTGCGCGGGCGGGTCCTGTACCAAGGCCTCGTAGGTGACGCGCAGGACTCGTTCCGGGTAGCGCTCCTCCACCGCCAAACAAGCGCGCTGCTCGTCACGCCAAGCGCAAGCGGCCTGGTAGGGCGTATGCAGCAACAGGGGCGCCTTCATCCACGAGAGCACATAGTCGCGGGGATCGCGCACCAAGTACAAGATTCGCGTGGCGGGAAAACGCTCGAGCAGGGTCGGTGCGTGGTCGAAGAGGCGGTTTTCCTTGCACACGTAGCGCTGCATGCCTTCCGCCGCCGCGCGCGCTCGATACAGCCCGTCGAACATGGCGACCAAGTCCTGGGGCTGCTCGCGGCGCACGAATTCGCGCGGATCCAATTCCAGGTCCCAGGCGAAGATCTGGTGATTCGCCACCGCCAACAACACTTCCGCCAATGCGACCCGATGTTCCTCCCGCTCGAGCGGTTCGAATTCCTTGACCCGCTCCGCAAACAGGTTCAGGAACTGCGCCGCCATCGGCCCAGCCAAGGCCGAGTGATTCGAGAGCAGAGTGCGCAGTAGATTCGAGCCCGAGCGCTCGGAGCTCATGATCAGGATCGGGTCGGATGCGCCCATGGCCGATGCTCGCCGGAGCGCTCCTACGCCCAGTCGGCCGGATCGAGGCCCAAGCGCTCCAGCTCGGGGCGAATCAAGGCCTCGATGCCTTGGGCAAAGCGCCGAATTTCATACTGCGCGTCGGGTTTGAGGCGTTGTGCCAGGAAGTGCAGCACCCCCTGCAAAGAGACCGTCCAATAGGCCTGCGTGTACAGGTTTTGGGGCAGCAGCATGCGCGCGATTTCCTTGGCCAAACCGCGCTCTACGCGCGCTTGGTAGGTCGCGAAAGCTTGTTGGCAGTCCGCCAGCATGGCTTGGCGTTCGCCCTCGTGATCGAAGTCGGTGGGCAAGTCGACCGAAGCCTGCTTGTTGCCATGGGGC
>JAUHXY010000048.1 GCA_030426785.1 bacterium | reverse complement strand
TCGGTGGGCCGCGGTGGCATCCCCGGATTCTTGATGGGCAACACCGCCGAGCGTTTGATCGAGGAGCTGGAAACCTCGATGTTGGTGGTCAAGCCGGATGACTTTGTCTGTCCGGTGCACTGACGGCAGCCCGTGCGCAGCCTAGGACGCGGACGGGTGCATGCTCCTACGCGCGCCGCAGGTAGTACAGCAAGGGCAGCGCGGTGAAGGCGTCTTCGAGCCGCCCGGCGTCGAGCAAGGCTTCCACCTCGCCCCGCGTGAACGTGCGCACCACGATCTGTTCGGCGGCTTCGTGTTGAGGAGCTTGAACGCGCTCGCAATCCCGGGCCACGAACGCGTGACCGTAGTGAGCGCTGATGCCGCCGGTGGGGTAGAAGCCCGGCAAAGCCTCCCACTGGGGCGATGCGTAGCCGGTCTCTTCGAGCAGTTCGCGCTGCGCTCCGACGGTAGGAGCTTCGCCCTCGTGCAGCCGTCCGGCGGGCAGCTCCCAATGGGTTTTGCCGTGCGTATAGCGATATTGCCCAATCAGCACCAAGTCTCCACTGGGCAGGACCGGCACCGTCACCGCGGCTGGCCCCACTTCGAAGACGTGGTACTCCTGCAGGGCCCCGTTGGGCAAACGCACCTCGTCCCGGCGCAAACCGCACCAAGGCGAATCGTAGACCCGCTCCCGCTTGACCACCCCAAAGGGCGGAAAGGGAGGCGGATCGTCGGGCGGATGCGTCACGGACAGCGCGGGGTTAGCGCGGCCACAGCTCGCGCCAATCCAGGCGCGCGGCGCTGGCGGCTTGCGCTTGGTCCTGGAGCAGCTGCGGCGAAACGCGCAGGTTTTCCAGAGCGGTCTCGGACAAGACTTGGCCGGCCGCTTCTACGATGGAGTCGGGATCCAGGTGGTGGTAGCGGTAGACTTGGCTCGGGCGACCGCACTTGGAGTACTTGCGCACGGCCAAGGTGCGTTGCTTGACGCCGACGACCGAACCGATGTTGTCCAGCAAACCCGCTTCGCCGTCGAAGACGGCCACGATCGGAACGCGCCGGCCCGCGAGGGAGGCGAGGCCCGCCGCGGAATCGCTAGCGCCCTGCACCGCGTACAAGTCGCCGGTCACGCCCAGGGTCTCGCGCAGGTGGTGGTACTCGGACTGCTCGCCGAGGATGCCCAACAAAAGCTCCGGGGACGAAACCACGAACAGGTTCGCAAACACGCCCCGCTGCAGGAGTTGTTCCACCGCGGCGCAGGCTTCCGGCACCAACGCGCCCATCACGAACATCTGCACGACGTTGTCACCGGGCTCATAGCCCGCGTAACCTTCCCAATCGATCAGGCGATAGGCGCCCGCCAAACACTCCTCGCGCACGCGCGCGAGCAAGGTGGCGTCGTCTTGGGCGGCCAAGGTGGATTCGTCGGTGCCCGCCAGCCAACCATCGGGGGCGTCGGCAGGGATCAACGGCTCGCTCGGAAGGCTCGCCTTGCTCTTCGCTTGGCGGCGCACCCAATCGAGCAGGAGCGCTTGAGGCAGTTCGCGGGTCGTGCCGCGAATCAGCACCGCGTTGCGCCCGGCGAAATCGTTCTGCACGTGACGCTTCATGGCGTCCGAAAGGATCCAATCCATTTCCGCGGCAAAGCTGGGCTCCCAAGTGATCAAGCCGGGCATTTGGATGTCCGACTTCCAGGAGTGCTGCGCGCCCTCCGACGAAAGGCTGACCCCCGACGGGGTCCCGATCATGCAGAAGGAACCACCCCAGTAGGCGCTGTAGTAGAGCTGGTCGAGGGCCCGCTTCAGGAAGAAGTCGTAGACCGTCATGATGGGGAACAGGGGCACGCCCGTGTACTCCGCCATCTTGCCGAAGGCGCCGACCGCGCACATGGCGTTGGCTTCGGCGATCTCGAAGCGGATGTGGCGCGTGTTCTGCGCCTCCGTGGCCACCATGTCGGGGTGTTTGTAGGTGATGCCCAACTGATCGTCGAGCTCCGGGTCGTTGGCTTGGGGGCCGTACACCCGGGTGTTCATGGCGCTCGAGATGTTGGTCGAGGATCCCACGTCGGGGGACATGGTCAGCGCGAGCTGCGCCACGGGACCCCAAGGCTGCTCCTCGGGGCTGAGAGGCTTGTCGGAGCCGTCCGCGCCGCCCAAGCGCACGAGTTTGGCCGCCAATTGGCCCCAAGCCCACTGCGTGTGCGCCATGCGCATCATGGAGGTGTTGACACCCAAGTCGCTTTGGATCGCTCCCGCCTCGTGCAGCGCGTCGGCCATGCGCGCTTGGTTCTTCTCGATCAAGGCGCGGTGCGCATCCTGCCCATCGCGCATCGCTTCGCTGCGGGCTTTGCAGAACTCGCCTTCGGGCGAAGCCGGATCGAACAGGGCGAAGGGGTCTTCGAAGGTCAACCCCGCGTTTTGCAGGATGGCTTCGACCTCCTTTTTCTTCGGCAGGGTGGAGTGGTTGGCCGGGTCCGCCAAGCTGGAGAGCCCCCAGCCCTTGAGCGTGTGGGCCACGATCAGGGTGGGTTCGCGGGTCTCGGAGCGCGACAGTTGCAGCGCTTCGACGACCGTCTCCCAGCAGTGACCGCCCACGTCGAGCAGCAGGTGCACCACGGCCTCGTCATCGAGGCTGTCGAGCAAAGACGCGCACTGGGCGTCTTTGGCCTTGAGGCGTTCGCGGATTTCGCCCGCGTTGCGCGCCAGCACGAGCATCTGGTATTCGAAGTCCGTCAGACCCTTTTCCAGCACCTTGCGCAACGCCGCGCCCGCTTCGCCTTGGGAGAAGAGCTCCATGCGACGCTTGCCGTGGCGAATCTGGATGACGCTCCAGCCGTTGGCGACCGCGGTCTCTTCGATGCGATCGCAATCGTGGCGCGCGAGGCCCTGTTCGTTCACCGCGCGGGTGCCGTCCAGGTTTTGACGGTTGTAGTCGACGATCCAAGTCACGTTGCCCAGCTCGCGTTCCGCGATCTCGGGCATGGCTTCGAGCAAGGAACCTTCGCGGAACTCGCTGTCCCCGATCAGGGCCCAGAAGTGGGCGTCCTCCGGAACCTCCAGACCGTGGTCTTGCGCGTACCGGTACGCCAGCGCCACGTAGGCCAAGGAAACCGGCGGGATGCCGACGGTGCCGGTCGGCAGGTAGTGGAAGTTGTCCGGATCGCTGGCGGCGTGGTAACTCTGGAAGGTGTGCGGGTTCTCGTCCGTCGGGAAGGCCCGCAACTGGGTCATGACGGCCTTGGCTTCCTCGTCGGTGAACCAAGCCTGGTTTTCGCCCCCCTGGAACCAATCCACCTTCGGGTTGTGCCGGAAGGTGCGCAGCAGGTGCCCCAGGGCGTGGTCCATGGGGGACACGTGGGGTTTGTTCGCGAAGTAATCCTGGGGTTGCGCCACCTCCAGGTGCAGGGCGGCTTGCAGGTGCAGGCTGGAGGCACAGGAAGCGGGGTGCCCACCGACCTTGGGGTCGCCGGGTTCCTTGCTCTTGCGGTGGTTCGCCAAGTGGATCATGGCGACCATTTGGGCGAAGGCCCGGTAGGCGATGCGCTCCTGAACGGACTGTTGGGCCAAGGAAGGGGTAGCGGTGGGGATCATAGGGACGCGCCGAGTGCGTTTTTGGGGCCTCTAGGATAAGACGCTGGGGGGGAGGGTCCAGCGAATCCGGTCGGGAAAGGCCTAGGCTCGCCAAGGGGAGCGGGGCTGCCCGATGCGCGCGCCCCATATTGGATCGTTCCACCGAGCCGATGACCCCGTGGTCCGCAGGGCTCCCTCCTGGGCGGCCATCGCTCCGGTTGGCAGCGTGCCGCCACCGGGCGCAAAAAGGGCCCACCCCGGTGCAAGCACCGAAAGCAGGCCCATGAGGAGGAGTACTGGGTTTTTCGACCGGCTCGACGGGCCAATCCGGGGCTCAGGCGGGAAAATCGAGGGGTGGCCCGGAACTCGGAACGACAGGCCCAGGTTGAGGGGCCAAGCCCCGCTAGGCCCGGCCCCGCCACCGCTGGACCGGTCTCGTTTTCTGGGCCGACTGCATAGGATCGGGACCTCGGCCAAGCTATCCTCCGGTGCTTCCACCCCGGGTGCACCCCAAGCGGCCCTCACCGATCGTGATGGCCTCACCCGCCCTGCAGGTCAGGGCGAGCGGGAAGGCAGCAAGAGGACCACCCGGCCGTGCCCGGAAGGACCCTTGCCCATGCCGAATACCGACGACCTGCAACTCGCCCTCACCTTCGACGACGTTCTGCTCGTGCCCGCGCACTCGGACGTCTTGCCCTCGGACGTCGAGCTCGCCACGCGCTTCAGCCGCAACGTCGCGCTGAACATCCCGATCTCCTCCTCGGCGATGGACACCGTCACCGAGTGGCGCATGGCGGTCGCGCTCGCCCGCGAGGGGGGCATCGGCGTCATCCACCGCAACCTCTCCATCGAGGAACAGGTCGCTCAGGTCGACAAAGTCAAGCGCTCCGCCAACGGCGTGATTCTCGACCCGGTCACCCTGCCCCCCGACGCCAACCTCGGCCAAGCGCGCGCGATTATGCGCGAGAAGAGCATCTCGGGCCTTCCGATCGTGGAAGGAAAAAGAGTGGTCGGCATCCTCACCCGCCGCGACTGCAGCTTCGGGGGCGATGACAGCCAGACCATTTCCCAGGTCATGACCTCGGAAAACCTCGTCACCGCGCCGCCCGGCACCTCGCTGCAGGACGCGCGCGATCTGCTGCATCAGGGCAAGGTGGAGAAGCTCATCATCGTGGATGACCAGCGCCATCTGATGGGCCTGATCACCATGAAGGACCTGGAGATGCTAGGCGCTTTCCCGAACTCCGCCTTCGACAGCCGCGGCCGTTTGGTCGTTGGGGCCGCCATCGGAGTTCGCGACTACGAGCGCGCCGCCGGGCTGGTGCAGGCGGGTGTGGACGTTTTGGTGGTGGACACCGCCCACGGGCACACCACCAACGTCCACGAAACCGTGCGCGACCTGAAGAGCAAGCTCGCGGTGGACGTGGTCGCTGGCAACGTGGCCACGCCCGAAGCGGCCCGCGACCTCGTCGAGGCCGGCGTCGACGGCGTGAAGGTCGGCATCGGCCCCGGCTCGATCTGTACCACCCGCATCGTGGCGGGCATCGGCGTTCCGCAATTCACGGCCGTCATGCAGGTCGCGCGCGAGCTGCACGGCACGGGGGTTCCCGTAATCGCCGACGGGGGCATCCGCTACTCGGGCGATATCACGAAAGCCCTCGGAGCCGGCGCGTCCTGCGTGATGGTCGGTTCCTTGCTGGCCGGACTCGAAGAAAGCCCGGGGGAAACCTTCATCTCCGAAGGCCGCACCTTCAAAGCCGTGCGCGGCATGGGTTCGATCGGCGCCATGGAGCGCGGATCGAAGGAACGCTACCGCCAAGGCGACGTGGACGACACGCGCAAACTGGTGCCCGAAGGGGTGGAGGGGCGCGTGCCCTACCGCGGCAACCTGTCACCCTTCGTGTACCAACTGTGCGGCGGCGTCCGCGCGGGTTTTGGCTACTGCGGCGCCGCCAACCTGAACGCCATGTGGGAGCGCGCTCGCTTCACCCGCATCACCCCCGCGGGCGTGCGCGAAAGCCACCCGCACGACGTGACCATCACCCGCGAGTCCTCGAACTACGCGGGCTAACCCCATCGCCTTCCATGACGAACGCACCGATGACCGATTCCCCCGCCCAGAATTCCGCGTTCCACGGCGATCGCCTGCGCGGCATCTTGATCGTCGATTTGGGCGCTCAATACACGCAGCTCATCGCGCGCCGCGTGCGCGAGGCGGGTGCTTGGTCCGAGATCCACTCGGCCACGAAAGCCGTCGAAGCGGCCCAGCACATGGACTTGGCCGGCATCATCCTTAGCGGTGGGCCCGCATCGGTGTACGCCGAAGGCGCACCGCAGGTGCCCGACGAACTGTTCCGGCTCGGCGTGCCCGTGCTCGGCATCTGCTACGGCATGCAGTGGATGTGCCGCGCGCTAGGCGGCGCCGTGGAAGGCGGCCACACCCGCGAGTTCGGGCACACGCCGTTGACCGTGGATGAGTCGAAGGGACTCTTCCAAAGCGTGCCCAACCAGTCCGTCGTGTGGATGAGCCACGGGGACAAGGTAACGCGCTTGCCCGCAGGCTTCCAAGTGCTGGCGCACTCCGCCGACTGTGCTTTCGGAGCCGTCGGTGACCCCGAGCGCGGCTTTTATGGCGTGCAGTTCCACCCCGAAGTCAGCCACACCCAACACGGCACCCAGTTGCTCAGCAACTTTGTGATCGGCATCTGCGGCTTAGCGGGGGATTGGAAACCCGCTTCCATCGCCGAGCACCAGATCCAAAGAATCAAGGAGCAGGTCGGCGAGACCGGCGAGGTCATCCTCGGCCTTTCGGGCGGCGTCGATTCTTCGGTGGCCGCCATGCTGATGCACCAAGCCATCGGCGACCGTCTGCACTGCATCTTCGTGGACAACGGCTTGCTGCGGCACGGCGAACGCGAGTCGATCGAGGCCATGTTTGGCCAGCACTTCGGCATGGACCTGACCACCGTCGACGCCCGCGACCGTTTCCTCGAACGCCTCGCCGGGGTGACCGATCCTGAAGTCAAGCGCAAACGCATCGGCCACGAGTTCGTCGAAGTCTTCCGCGAAGAGGCCAAGCGCTTTACCCAGGCAAATTTTCTGGGCCAAGGCACCCTGTACCCCGACGTGATCGAATCGGTCGCCGAACACGGGGGCCAAACCGCCATGATCAAAAGCCACCACAACGTGGGTGGTTTGCCCGAGGACTTGGAGCTCGATCTGGTCGAACCCTTGCGCGAGCTCTTCAAAGACGAAGTGCGCGCCATCGGCCGGTACCTCGGCCTGCACGAATCCGTGCTCATGCGCCAACCCTTCCCCGGCCCGGGCCTCGCCGTGCGCATCGTGGGGGAGGTCAATCACGAACGCTGCGAGATGCTGCGCCGCGCGGACCACATCGTGACCAGCGAGATCGAAGCGGCGGGTGCGCACCATGGCTTGTGGCAGTACTTCGCGGTGCTCTTGCCCCTGCACTCGGTGGGGGTGATGGGGGATGCGCGCACCTACGAATACACCTGCGCCTTGCGCTTGGTGGAGTCCACCGACGGCATGACCGCCGATTGGGGCTACCTGGATCGTGGATTGTTGCGCCGGATTTCGAGCCGCATCGTCGCCGAGGTACGTGGCTTCAACCGCGTGGTGCTCGACATCTCCTCGAAGCCGCCCGCCACGATCGAGTGGGAGTAGGCGCAAGGGTCGCTAGCCGCGCGCAAGCGGTGCGCGGCCATCCTCCGCTGTAGGAAGCGCTGGGACGAATGGAGCGTCGAAGGCCGCGGTGCTGGCCAAGGTTGGCCGGCACGTTGGATGCAGACGAACCGCCGGGAACCGGAAGACCCGTCGCGCCAAACACCCAAAACCTGCTCGGACTGCGTCGGTAGAAATCGGACGGAGTCCTCGCGCGCTACGGTCGCGGTGTACGCTGCGACTTCGCCTTGTGGAGTGCTTTCGGCAACCCGATGCGAACCGATGCGGGCAACAGCGAGCGCGACTTGGTGGCCTTTTCGGTTTCGGTCGATTCCTCTTGCGCCGGCTGAGCATCGGCCGGTCGTTGCAAACGCTCGTAGGCGCGAGCGAGCACGCTGGCGGGCACGCGCAGGCCGTTCACGTAGCGGTCGCCGTGGTCGAGGGCTAAGCCTTCGCCAGCTAGCACCGTGTAGTGCTTCAACCAAGTGTGCAGGACGAGCTTGCCCAGCCACTCCGAGATGGCCGCGCTGGGCAGGCTTCGGAACGCGCTAGCGTGGGCGAGTTCGAGAGGTTCTTGCAGGTCCACGAGTCGGCCCGCCTCCCGTTGCCAGCGAGCAGGATCCATGCGATCGGGACGCTCCCAAATCTCCGGGTCCCGTTGTAGCGGACCCAAATGGATCAAAATGCCGGTGCCGGCGGGGGCTTGGCGCCCTTCTAGCTCGACCTTGCGCGTGTCCTTGATGCGGCGACCGACGAGCGGCAGGGCGGGCGCCAGGCGCAGACCCTCTTGGTACACGCCGTCCAATACCGGCAGGCGTAACAGCGGGTACAGCGAGGTGATCCCGTCGGCGCGGTCGAGTTCCAGCTCCAACGCTTCGAGGGCGACGGGGTGGTGCGACAAGAGGCGCAACGTGCTCGTCAGGTGACTCGCCAATGGCCAGCAGGTGGTCAGGTAGACGCGCAACAGGCTGTCGGGCCACTGGGCTTCCGTGAGGGCGTAATCCCCCTCCAGCAACTTGCCGATCAGGTCTTGGCGCCCTTCCTCGGGATAGCGCTGCGCCATGGAAACATGCTTGCCGATCGCTTGCAGCAAACGCTCGCGCGGTGAACCGTGCAAGTCTTCGCGTCGCTCGAGCGTGCCGAAGCCGAGGTTTTTGCGGGCCTTGCCCAAAGCGAGTTCCACGAAGTCGTCAAACGCCGTTTGGGACAGCTCCTGCCCGAGCGAAATGCGCGTCAACGCGTTGAAGGTGATGCGCAGCAGGGCGGGGAACAGGGGCTGCGGCTCTTCGCGGCTTTCGATCGCGAAGGCTTGGGCCCGTTCTTCGAGGTCGGCTACGAGCGCGGGCATGCGTTCCTCGAACCACGCGTCGAAACCCGAACCGGTCACTAGGGACGGCGGGAATTCCTGGGCGCGGAAGATCTCTTGGTGTCCGAGGCCACCGTCCTCCAAGCTGGGATCCGCGCGGTGCAAGAGCCCGAGTAGGCGCAGAGGATCCTCGGAGACAAACGCGTCGCGGCCTTGCAGGAGCACCGCATGAGCGAGGCGCGCATCGGTGACGAGCAAGAGCGGGCGGCTCTTGATCCACACGAGCGCTAGCGGCCCGTGGCTCTCCCGAATCTGGTCGCAGACCTGCCAAGCGGGTTTGCGCAGAAAGGGGCCTTGGTTGCCCAAGGGAAAGCTTGGTTTGGGCCCATCAAAGGCCCGATAGGCCTCGACGCGCTCGGGGTGCGCGAATTGGAACAGGCGGGAACGGAGGTTCATGGCAGGCAGAGGGGGGAGACATACGAAAGCTACCATCCCCTTGCGGGCGGAGCGGGCAAACTTTCAAAGCGGGATAGAAGGCGATTCCCGAGCCTGCCTCATCCATGAGGGTGGACGGGATCCGTCCCATGTCGGTACTTGCTGGCGGATGGCGGCCCCGCAGGCGGGACGAGGCCTCGCTGGGGAGGCGGGGTGGTTTTCCGGTGCCGGCATGTACCGCAAGGCTCGCACCGCCTCTCGGTTGGGGGGATGGCGTGCATCCCCAAGCACCGGGCCAGATGGGCCTTGGAATCACGTCTTGAGCGGCACTAGCCCCGTTGGTACCGAGGAATGGCGATTTGGTGCTCACCATGGATGCGCCGTCTCGTACTCAAGGGTCGTTTTGGAGGTGGATCGCCGGCACGCTTCCCCAGCCGATTCGGCAGGCCGTGGCCCCCAAGGAGATCGTCGCTTGCCCTCTGGCGAGGACAGGGGGGCCAGAAGCAGCCCTCACGCAGTGCCCAGGGGCGCAACATTCGCGCCTTCAGGAAGGGCACAGATTTTGCTGGTTTCCCCCGTCTACGACCCTTGCTCCCCATGGAGCCACATTCTAGCTTGATCCCCATGCTCCCCACTCTCGCCCTCACCGAAGGTCCCGGACTCTTCGCCAATCCGGATTGGACCAGCCTAGGCATCGTCACCGCGATGATAGGGGCCTTCTTGATCGCCAGCGCCACGCTGCTCGAGCACCCTCGACGGCTGGTCGCACGCTACTTCGGGCGCTCTTCGGGGCGCTTGCAGTCCGTGCGGGAGTACGTCTACAACCGCCTGCAGGTCGTGTTGGGATTTGCGTTCCTCTTGGTCGGGTTCGGCATGCAGTTGGTGGGGCACTTCGTTTCCCTGCCCCCCGGCGCGGAGCCCCTCAACATGGCTTGGGTGGGGCTGATCGTCTTCGCCGTGGTGGTCATGCTGTTCGCCGGTTGGTGGTGGTCCTTGTGGGCCTTCCGCCGCTACGTGCGCGAGTACTTCTCCGAGCACGAAGCCAACTTCGAAGTGCACGGCAACCTGACCCGCGAGATCGGGGAGTTGTTCGACGTGGAGCCCAGCGCTAACGACACGGTGACCACCTACGCCGCGCGGGTGCGCAAAGCCGCCAACCTGCCCCGCAAGGCCCCGCAGGAACGTCGCTTCCCCGAGGTCGACGAGTTGGCCGCCGAAGAGCTGTAAGCTCGTCCTCTTTCAACGGGGTCCCTGACCTCGAGTGCACGCGCCGAGGTTGTTTCCTCGGCGCGCTGCGTTGGGGGCTGTGGTTCGTTCCCAAAAATACTGAACGCAGTGTCACTTTCTCGCCGCGCCCGCAGTCTTCGAGGCGTGAATGGAAGGTGCGCAGCGTGGAGAGCCTCCTGGTCCCGCATGGGCGAGGCCTGGCGTCGGGCCGTGCCCGCCGTGATGGAGCCTTGGGTGGACTGGTTTTTTCCCGTGCGCTGCGAGACATGCGGCAAGTTGGGCGCCTGTCCGGAACATGGTTTGCCCCAAGGGGCGCAAGAGCCCCGCTGTCTGCGTTGCGCGCGGCGCTTGGCGCCGGGGCTCGCGGTGCGGCGGGGTTGCGGGTTTTGCCGGCGCGAACGTTGGCGCTTTGCGCGCTTGCTGGTGCTCGGTTCCTATGAAACGGGTGGGATGTTGCGGGCCTGGGTGCTCGCGTTCAAACACGGTCAACGGCGAGACTTGGCGGTGCCTTTGGCCGCTGCGGCGGTGCCCGTCTTAGAGCGGGCGGGCTGGCTGGCGTTGGCGGAGTCTGCTGCGCGAGCGCGACCGAGGCGCGGCTGGTGGCGAGCCCCGCCACGGCGCGTGCGAGCCTGGATCCCGGTGCCCGTGCATTGGTCGCGGCGTTGGCGCCGGGGTTACGACCAGGCCCTGGAGCTAGCGCGCGAGTTGGCCGGCTTGACCGATGTTCCCTGTTGGCCGGCCTTGTATCGCCGTCGGGCGACGCGAGCGCAAGGCTCGTTCGGGGCCGGGAGTCGAGCTCGCAACGTGGCGAACGCTTTTGCGGTGCACCCCGAAATGCGCGCGCGTTTGGCGGGGCAAACCGTCGTGCTCGTGGACGATGTGTGCACGAGCGGGGCGACCCTGTCGGCTTGCGCCCAATCCTTACGCGCGGCGGGGGCGGCGCAGGTCTGGGCGTTCTGTTTGGCGCGGGTCGAAGACCCCCGTGAGACGTGACGGTTCTACGGACCCCCGCAAGGCAGGGTCCGAACCAAGAGCAATTTTTGATCGGCGGGGCTTGTGCGGGCGCAAAAGGTGGTTTCATGTACCCCCATGACCCACCCTTCGTCCTCCTCTTCTCCGTCGGCCTCCGCTTCTCAGGGCGCGGCCCAACACCTTTGGTTGGACCCCTGTGGCGGCATGGCGGGGGATATGTTTTTGGCTGGCCTGCTCGACTTGGGTCGACCCGAGTTCGTATTGGAAGACCTGCGGGAGTTGGCGGAGGCCCTCTTGCCGGGGGAAGCCCAACTGGAGGCTACGAACGTCTTGCGACAGGGCTTGCGCGCGACCCACCTGTCGGTGCGCACTCCCGAAACCGATCACGCGCCCCACCGGGGGCTCGCAGATTTGGTCCGGCGCATCCAAGCCTGCGAACTGCTCGACGACGTGGCGCAAGGACGGGCGATCGCGGTGCTGGAAGCCATCGCCAAGGCCGAGGGGGAAGTGCACGGCAAAGACCCTTCCGAAATCCACTTCCACGAAGTGGGGGCGGTGGACACCCTGATCGACGTATGCGGTGCCGCCTACGCTTGGCAAAAGCTCGGGTGGCAACACCTGTACGTGCGACCGCCCCTGCTCGGATCGGGGACGGTGCACTGCGCCCACGGGGAGTTGCCCGTGCCCGCCCCGGCCACCGCACGCTTGCTGTTGGGCCACCCCGTGCGGCCTGGCGGCGGTGCGGGAGAACGTGTCACGCCGACCGGCGCCGCGATCATGGCGGCTTGGGGACGGTTCGAAGATCCTCCCGGCGTGCAGACGCCGCAAGGCGTTGGTTATGGCGCCGGTACGAAGGACCCGGGTCGCAAAGAAGGGCCCGCGAACTTGCTGCGCGTGACCTGGTTGCAGGCCGATCGTCCGGCCGAGGCAGCGGGCTCGCGTGGCCCCATCTGGCAGCTGGAGGTCAACTTGGATGACGTCACGCCGCAGGATTTGGGCGCCGCCGTCAACGGATTGTGGGACGCCGGTGCCCTCGATGTGTGGACAACTTCCATCCAGATGAAAAAGCTGCGACCCGGGACGTTGTTGGCCGCGCTGGTGGAGGAAGCGGACCGTGCCGCGGTCGAAGCCAAGGTCTTCGCCATGACCCCGACCTTTGGCCTACGCTGGATCGCGACCGATCGGCGGGAGTGCGAACGACGTTTCGCGGAAGTGCAGGTGCTGGGGGAAACCGTGCGCATCAAGTTGCGCCGCACTCCACCGCCCCAGGGCGCTCCGACCGGGACCCGCCCGTGGCAACCGTTCCCCGAATTCGACGACCTGCAGCGGGTGGCGCAGGCCCACGACCTGCCCCTTTGGGAGGTGCGTCAACGGGCCTTGCAGGCTTTCGAGGCCCAGGACGTACTGCCCTAACGGCCAACCCTGCTTCTATCCGTTCGGTCCGAACGTGTTATGCAGGGGCTGGCGGGTGTGGTGCGGCTCGATGTCGTACAGGTAACGGTTTTTCGGATCGACGAGGATCTGCTTGGGCTTGCTCGGCTTGTCGCCGTACTCAAAGGCCATGATGATGATCTCGTCGCCGGTTTGGACCTTGTGGGCGGCTGCGCCGTTCATGCAGATCACGCCGCTGCCGCGCTCGCCGCGCAGGGCGTAAGTCTCGAGGCGCGCGCCGTTGGTGTTGTCCACGATCAGCACGCGCTCGTACTCCTCGATGCCCACCCGATCGAGCAAATCCTCGTCGATCGTGATCGACCCGATGTACTCCAGGTCGGCCTGGGTCACGGTGGCCTTATGGATTTTGGCTCGCAGGAATTGGCGCATAGGAAGGCGAAGCGGGGGGCAGGGACAGCCCCGGGCGGTCAAACCGCGCTGGTGCGGGGAACTGTTGTCTCCGATTAGGGTGCGGCGGGGAGCGGCGGAACCCCAAAAAAACCACTCAGGGGGGCAAAATGACCCAATTGAGAAGGTGTTGAGGGCGAATTGGTCAGCGTAGCCCCCTTTGTAGCGGTCGACGAGGCTGGGGTCGAGGGCGGGTCCGCGGACCTTCGTGGTCTACGCGGCCTACCGATTCCCATTCTAGACGGAAGGGGACCGCGCTCCGGCCCCCGATCTTGGATCCCACCCCGCGGGGACCCTACGATGCGGTCACTTGGGATGCCCGTGGAGCCCGACCGGAGGGGAAGGGCCAGGCAACCTGGAGGGACCAGGACGTCGCCCTGCGGTGACGTCGACAGCGAGTTTCACGATGCTGCAAACGATTCGACGCCGCGCCCGTTGGGTGCCGGCCGTGGCCTTGGCCGCCGCCCTCGCGGGCAGCGAGGCCGCCTTGGCTCACCCCGCGCCGCAGAACGGCAACCCCACCTTTGTGCGCACGAAGGTCGACGCGCCTTTGCGCAACCTCGGCGATCGCCAAGGGATGGCCGTCACCCAAACCGAGGCGGGCACGCTGCTGCGCGTGCACGGCAAAAGCCAAGGGACGTATCCCTTCTACGAGGTCTCCGTGGCGGGCGGGATGCCCACTTGGGTCTTCGGTCAATACCTGGAACAGACCGACGCGGAAAAGGTGTTGCGCGTCAACGCCAACCACGTCAACCAGCGCCCGCAGCCTTCCACCGGCTTGAACTCCATGCCGCTCGGTTCGCGCTTGATGGCCGGCGACCGCGTGCTGATGATCCAACGGGACGACGAAACGAAGACTTGGAACCAGGACTGGATTCAAGTTTGGTCCCCGGCGGACACGCGCGCTTGGGTAGAAGCCTCGATGACCGAGCCGGTCACCGACATCACCGCCGCACAAGCGGAATGGAAGGCCGGTTTGCGGAGCTTGCCCAAAGCGACCGCGAAGAAAGCCGCTGCCAAGCCCCAAAACGCGGGAGCGGGCCAAGAGACCAACAGCGCTCCGGCCAAACCGGTTCGTCCCGAAGCGATCCGCTCCTTGCGCTACTCGGATTCCCTGTTTGCGCAGGCGATCGCCGACAAGAACGTTAGCCTGCTGCAGCTGCAAAAGGTTGAGGACGCCTACCACAAGGTGCTAGAGATGGCGCCGGCGGGCACCACCGTGCGCGAGATGGCTTTGCAGCAACTCGAAAAGCTCAAGGTGCACAAAAACATGGCCGAACTGCGCGAGCAGATGCGGGCCGATGAAGCCGCCAAAGCGCAACGCATGCTCGAAATCCAAGAAGAGCAGCGCCGCCAAGACCTGAAGCGCACCGCGACTTGGGGCCGTTTCCACGCTCGCGGCTGGGTCGAGAGCGAACGCAAGCCCGGCGGCGAAGTGCAGTACTTCGTGCGTTGGGACGGTGGGCGCCAAGCCGAACTGGTCTGCGGCTCCGGCCGCTACGACTTGAGCTTTTTCGAAGGCTTCCAGATCGGCGTGCAGGGCAGCACCCGTCGCGCGGCTGCGCCGGCCACGATCGAAGCTGCGGAAACCTTGCGCCTGATCGACGTCTCGCGCATCGAAGTGATCGCGGGCTCCGCTTCCTTGCGCTAAACCCGCAACGCTCCGCTCCGAGAGCCTTGATTCCCTGGGAGGGTGGCTGCTGGCCACCCTCTCTGCGTTTCGGGGTTCCCCGCCTTCGATTTCGGGGGCTGCCGGGTCGCCCTCCGGATTGGGGCAGCGGTTACACTGCCCGCCGACCCCCGTTGCTCATCATTCCGTGAAGCGGTTCCTGCAAAGCCTCCAAGCCTTCTTTCGTCGCCTGTTCGCCTTCGGCGGCCGCGCACCGATCTGCGATCGCTGCAAGTGGAACTATGGGGATGCGTGCCGGCGGCCCGAGCGGCCCAACGCGCTCACCTGCCCGGACTTTAAGGCGCGCTAGGCTCCGGCTTGTAGCGCGCTTCCACCCGGGGCAAGACTTCGGCGCGCAGCTCCGCTAGGCGATCTTGGGCGACCGCTTCCCGAATGCGCGCGAGCAGGGAGTGGAAGAAGTACAGGTTGTGGATGCTGATCAGCGTGCCCCCCAGCATCTCGCCCACGGTGCACAGGTGTCGCAACGCTCCGGCCGGATACCGCGTGCAGGCGGGACAGGCGCACTCGGGGTCGAGGGGCCCCGCCTCGGTGGCCCAAGCTAGGTTGCGCACGTTGACTTTGCCCCGGCTCGTGTAGGCCTGGTGGTTGCGTCCGTGGCGGGTGGGGGTCACGCAGTCGAACAGGTCGGCTCCCTGCGCGACGGCATCGAAGAAGTCCACGGGGGTGCCGATGCCCATCAGATAGCGAGGCTTTCCTTCGGGCAGCAACGGCGTGGTAATCGCAAAGGCTTCGCGGATCGCTTCGCGGCCTTCGCCGACCGAGATTCCGCCCACCGCATAACCCACCAGATCGTGGCGGGTGATGGCTGCGACGGACTCGCGCCGCAGATCCTCGAAGCAGCCACCCTGTACGATGCCGAACAAGGCTTGCCCGCGATCGACGCCGCCGAGTTGTTGCCAACGGGTCACGCAGCGATCGAGCCAGCGGTGGGTGCGTTCGGTGGCGATGCGCACCTGTTCGTGGTTGAGGGGATCGGCGGGCAATTGATCGAAGGCCATGATCACGTCGGCTCCCAGATCGCATTGGATCTCCATGGCCCGTTCGGGGGTCAGGTGCATGGCGCTGCCGTCGACCACGGACCGAAAGGTGACCCCGTCCTCGCGCACCTTGCTGACGTCCGCCATCGAAAACACTTGGTAGCCGCCGGAGTCGGTCAGGATCGGCCCCGGCCAATCCATGACGCGGTGCAGACCGCCCAGTTGGCGCACGATCTCGGGCCCCGGCCGCAGAGCGAGGTGCAAGGTGTTGGCCAGGATCATCGTGGCGCCCGCTTCGCGCACTTCGCGCGGCATCACGCCTTTGATCGAGCCGCGCGTACCGACCGGCATGAAGGCCGGCGTCGGCACGTCCCCGTGGGGAGTCCGGAATACGCCGGTGCGCGCATGGGTCGTCGCGGAGCGGGCTTCGACCTGAAAGGAAAAGTTCGGAGTCGACAAGGGCATACCTCGCGCGCGGCGCTAATGGCCGACCGGCAGGCGCACCACTTCGGTGCCCGGGTAATAGTGCCGCAGGATGGCGCGATCCGACCAACCCATGCTGGCGTAGTCGTGCAGACCTTCCTGGCACAGCCCCACGCCGTGGCCGCGGCCGAGTCCGCGCACGGTGATCCCGCGCGGGCCGATGCCGCGGGTGCGGTCGGCCGGCAAGCGGGTCCCGCTGGCTTCGACCGCGACGATTTGACCGCTCTTCCACGCGCCGAACCCGAGCGCTCGCCGTAAGGCGTGCAGGGACATGGCGACAGCCCGTTGATCCCCTTGCACGCGCACTTGCTGCCAGCGCCCGGAGCGGTCGGCCTGCATGGGTTCGATCAGGACGAGGCGTTGGCCGAGGCGCAGTTCGCGGGCTAAGGCGTTGAGCTCCGGTGCGCTGAATTGCGCTTCCCATGTGAGGGGGCGGCGCGGGGGAACGCCTTCCGCCGCTTCTTGCGCGGCGCGTTGCCCGCAGGGTTCACAGGCCACGGGTGGGCTGGGGGCCGTGCCGGAGAAGATGGCCGAGCGATCCACCGTCGTACCTCCGCAGGCGGCGTGGTAGCGAGCGTCGTAGAGCTCGCCGTTTTGCATCAACACCAATCCGCGAGTCGCCTCGATGGCGCGGCTCAAGCGCACGGCGGCGCGCTGTTCCCCGGCGTTCTCACCGGGTTGGTAGAGCCCGTGGAAGGCTTGGTCTTGCACGCCGTCCCACAGGAACGGTTCGCGATCGGGATGGCGGCGCAAAGCGCCGACCGTGTAGGTGCGCACGGCGATCGCTTGGGCTTGCAACTCGGCCGGCAAGGACGACCACAACGGAAGCTCTGCGGCGACGACACCTTCCACGTACACCTCCAAGTCCACGTGTACGAACGCGCGCAAACCACCGTCGGGGTGCGGTTCGATCTCCAGTTCGCCCAGGTACGTGCGTCCGTCGATCGCAAACGGACCGATGGGGGACCAATGCTGCGAAGGGCTGGCGAAGGGCTCGCGGTCGCTCGCGACTCCAGAACCTTCTCGCCAATAGGCGACCTGTTGTTGTCCCCGTCGTACCAGCAAGCGTTCGGCGCCTTCTTGTCCTGCTAAGAGGACGCGCACCCGGGTCGGCAAAGTCCAAGGGGCCGGTTGGCTCACGCTCGGCGCCGCCGTACGCGGGAGGGGGGTGTGACAGGTCGTCACCACGCTCGCGACGAGCAAACCAACCAAGGCGGTGCGCAGCGCGAGCGTACGCCGGGACCGCGGAGCGGAAGCAGCCCCCCTCATGAAAACAGATTGCCTCCGGCGCCTTCGCGCGAGGTGGGGTGGGGCAGTTCCGCGCCGATGACCTTGGCCCCGGCAGGCGTCAAGACGCGGCCGCGCGCCGTCTTTTGGATGTACCCGGAGCGCAACAGATGCGGTTCGTAGACATCTTGCAGGGTGTCTTCGGTTTCGCCGACCACGGCCGCCATGGTTTTGATGGCGACCGGTCCGCCCGCTTGTGCGGCCAAACAGCGCAGCATGCGCCGGTCCATCTCTTCCAACCCGTGGGCGTCGATGCCGAGCCGTTCGAGGGTGGTCGCGGCCGCTTCGAGATTCATGGCGGGCAAGCCTTGAACCTGCACCCAATCCCGGCCGCGACGCAGGAAACGTCCCGCCACTCGCGGGGTTCCGCGCGAACGCTGCGCGAGCAATTCCGCCGCGTCGTCTTCGATGACGAGGTTGAGCAACTTGGCCGCGCGCTGCAGAATGCGCACGAGGTCGGCCACGGGGTAGGGGTCGAGGCGCTCGAACAGGCCGAAGCGCGCGCGGAACGGCGCGGACAAGAGGCCTTCCCGGGTGGTCGCGCCCACCAGGGTGAACGGTTTGACCGGCAGGGTGATCAGGCGCGCGTGGGGCCCGGTGTCGAGGGTGATGTCGACCGAGTAATCCTCCATGGCGGAGTAGAGGTACTCCTCGACCACGGTGGGGATGCGATGGATTTCATCGATGAAGAGCACGTCGCCCCGCTCGATGTGGGTCAGCAGGCCGACCAGGTCCTTGGGCCGCTCGAGGGCTGGACCGGAGGTGGCGTGCAGGCGGGAGTCCAGCTCCTTGGCCAAGATGCGCGACAGGGAGGTCTTGCCCAAGCCGGGCGGGCCGGAGAACAGGATGTGATCGGGCGGTTCTCCGCGACCTTGTGCGGCCGCGATGGCGAGCCGCAGGTTCTGGACGACCCGCTCCTGGCCGATGAAATCGGTCAAGGCTCCCGGCCGCAATGCGTTTTCGAAGGGGGCCTCCTCGGCCGTCGTCTCCCCGTGGAAGGGGTCGAGGGCTTCGGGACGGTAGAGGTGGTCGTCGACCATGGCCCTAATCTAATGCGCGGGGGCTCCGGATCGGTACGGCGCGGGCGGGTTTTGGCGCCGAGGTGGGGGCAGAGACCAGGGCTTGGGACGGCCGCGGGGTGCGACCTTCGACTCGCGGCGGCTTGGCTCTAACCCTTTGGGCTCGAAGGCCTTGGGGCCGCGGCCCGGGCTTCTCATTTTGAAGCGCGGCCGGCGGCACGAGGCTGGGCCCCCGCGACCCGGGCGAATTCGTTCGAAAGCGCACGCTTCGAGCGATTCGGCTCCCCTGCGCAGCAGCATTCTTTTCCGGAGTGCCGCTTCAATCTTTTCCCTCCCTTTCGCTAACCTATTGCTGCCTAAAGGATAGGTGATGGTGGGCGATTGACCCGTGGGTTCGCGGTTTGCGGCACGGTTCTTGTACCCATCCTGCTCCCAGCTCCTTTGGTGTCCCCGGGCTCCCGCCCGTTTTGCGGCCGTAGCGCCGCCCCTCCCCCCGAACTTCATGCCGCAATCTTCTATGAAAGGCAATTCGAGCCGTTCCTCCACTCGGACCCTCTCCGTGCCCCTGCGCGCCACCTTGTTGGGTGCTTCTCTGGTCGCGATGACGGGCTGTGGGGTCGAGGACAAGAGCAGTGGTGGTGGTAGCGAAACCGCCATGAACCTGAACGTCATGTCGAATGGCTTCGGGCAGTTGCTTCCTCACCAGATCCAAGAGATCAACGACATCGGCATCCCGCAGCCGGTCATCCTCCAGGTCCGCGACCAGCAAACGCTGATCGACAACCTGCGCTTGGACAACCCGATCCTGCCGGTGGCCAAGTTCCCGGAGCAGACGATCCTCCCCAACGGTGCGGCGGGCAACCACTACCTGTTCGCGAACTTCACCCAACCCATCGATGTGACCTCGGTGCTCGACGGCAGCCCGGGTTCGCAGGCGAGCTCGGGGCTCTCCGCCGCGGTCAGCGTGACCGCGATCGATCCGGTTTCGGGGGACTCCGCGCCGATCCAAGGCCGCGTTTTCGTGGGCGGGCAGACCTTCGCCAACAACCCCACGTCGGGTGCGGTGGAGCTGACGACCTGGGTGAGCGAGGACAGCTCCGGCAACCTGCGGGCCGACGATCCCCGCGCCGCGGGTTTCCCCGGCGTGTTGACCGCGCTGCAGGGCGAAGCCCTTTTGGCGTCGCCGAACACCCTGATCTTCATCCCGGACACCGACAACAACCTGTCGACTTTCGAAACCTTCCCCACGGGCCTGCAGATCCGCATGCGGATCACCACGGCGCTGTCCTCCACTGGAGGCAAGGAATTGGGCAACACCGCGCTGGGCAGCACCACCGTCGGTGCTGACTTCCTCGCGCCGGAGATCATCACCGCCCCGCCGCCGCTCAACGCGCCGGCCATCAACCCCGGCAACGGGGACTTGGGCGTGGATCCTCTCACGAACATCGTGGCGGAGTTCACCGAACCCCTGCAGCCCTTGACCCTCGGGTCCCTCAACGGCGCGGGTGTTCCGAACACC
>JAUHXY010000047.1 GCA_030426785.1 bacterium | reverse complement strand
GAAGACGGCAAAGTCAACGCCCTCTACGACCTGGAAGGCAACCTGTTGTCGTTCCACACCACCTCGGCTCCTAGCTTTGCCGATCGTCGCACGAAGCCGACCTTCTCGGAGAAAGCCGCGTTGGCCAAAGCTCCGCTGGTCTTTGCGGAACTGGCTGGCGTGCCCGCGCTCGACGTGCACGACGCGAAGCTGATCTTCGCCCACGTGGACGACCAAGAGGTGCGCCGCTGGACTTTGGCGTGGCAGATCGACGTGCAAAACACGGAAGCCGCCACCCCGGTCGGCAAGCTCATCACCCTGGACGCTCACACCGGTGACTTCCTCAAGTCGGCGGAGAGCGTGCACTTCTTCGATGTGAACGGAACCATCAGCGCGATGGCTTCGCCCGGCACGTCCGCCGATCACGCGGGCAACCCCCCGGTCGCGACCCCCGTGCCCTACGTGCAGGTCAACAGCTCGGCTGGCACGACCTTCACCGATGCGAACGGGTTCTTCAACTACCCGGGCGTCAACACGCCGTTGAACATCACGGTGGCCTTCAATGGCACCTATGCCAACTGCAACCACGATCAAGGCGCGGACTACTCGGTCACCTTCAACAACGTTCAACCCAACCAGTCGAACAGCTTGATGATGAACGCGACCCCGACCGAGTACGTGACGGCGGAAGCCAACGCGTACATTTCGATCGCGGAGCTCCGGGACTGGATCACGACTCGCATCCCGACCGACACGACGCCGAACTTTCAAGGCCCGGCCAACTGCAACATCGACAGCAGCTGCAACGCCTTCTTCAACGGCAACTCGACCAATTACTACAACCGCGCTGGGTCCTGCAACAACACCGCCTTTAGCGCGGTGGTGGCGCACGAAGTCGGTCACTGGTTGAACGTGCTGTACGGCACGGGCAACGGCGGCGACGGCATCGGCGAAGGCAACGCGGACGTGTTCGCTTTGTACCTGTACGACGATCCGGTCATGGGCCGTTTCTTCTTCACCTCGGGTGGGGCCGTGCGCAACGGCAACAACACCCGCCAGTACTGTGGCGACGGCAACGGTGGTTGCTACGGCCAAGTGCACACGGACGGCGAAGTCTGGATGGCGACCGCTTGGAACGTGCGTGAAAACCTCAACGCTTCGATGGGCAACGCGGCGGGCGACCTGCACGCCGACCTGCTCTTCTTGGGCTGGATGAACTCGTTCAACCAAACCACCATCGACTCCATCATGGAGATCCAATGGCTGACCCTGGATGACAACGATGGCAACATCAACAACGGTACCCCGAACTACCAGGACATCGACGACGGCTTCACGGAGCAAGGTTTCCCCGGCTTCGACCTGCCGTTCATCACCTTTGCCAACGAAGACCTGATCGACAACACGAGCGATGAAAGCGGTCCTTACACCGGTGCCGTCGACATGGTCGCTTCGTTCAACCCGCCGGTGGCTTCCGGTACCTTGCACTACCGCGTCAACAACGGTGCTTGGCAAGAAGTGCCCATGGCCAACACGAGCGGCAACACCTGGGCTGGCAACATCCCCGGAATCGCTTCCCCCGCGACCGTGCTGTACTACTTCGAAGGAGAGGACAACACCGGCGGCAGCAACACCTTCCCCGAGTCCGGTCAGGCCGGCGCCTTCACGTTCTACGTGGGCACCTACACCGAGTTCCTGATCAACGACTTCGAAGGCGCCACCAACGAAGGTTGGGTCAGCGGAGCCCCCGGTGACAACGCTACGACGGGCCTCTGGGAACGCGGTGACCCCATCGGTACCGCTTCACAGCCCGAAGACGACCACACCGGTAACGGCGTGAACTGCTGGTTCACGGGTCAAGGCACCGCTGGTGGATCGATCGGTCAGAACGACGTGGATGGTGGTACCACCACGCTGCTCAGCCCGATCTTCGATGCGACCGGCGCCATGAACCCCGAGATCAGCTACTGGCGTTGGTTCGACAACAACGGCAACGGCCAAGTCGACGACACCCTGGAAATCGACATTTCCAATGACGGCGGCAATAGCTGGGTGAACGTGGAAACCATCGGCCCGAACGGTTTCGGTACGGACGGTGGCTGGCTCCAGCACAGCTTCGATATCACGAACTTTGTGACGCCGACCAGCAACATGCGCATGCGCTTTGTGACCATGGACAACTCGCCCGGCTCCATCGTGGAAGCCGCGATCGACGACGTGCAAGGCTTCTCGCTGGATCCGAGCTCGACGAACCTGGGTACGGCCTACTGCACGCCCGCCGTGGCGAACAGCACGGGCTTCCCGGGCTTCCTTTCGGCGTTCGGTAGCCCGGATGCCAGCAACAACGAAGTGACTTTGACCGCCACTTTGCTGCCGCTGAACGAGTTCGGATACTTCCTGAACGGCACGGCGCAAGACAGCGTTTCGCCCCCCGGCAGCGCCGGCGTGCTCTGCTTGGGTGGTGCGCTGGGTCGCTACAACGACATCTCGGAGATCTTCAACACGGGCGCGTTCGGCCAAGGCGAGCTGGTTCTCGACCTCACCGACACCCCGACTCCGACCGGTCCGACCACCATCCTGGCCGGCCAAACCTGGAACTTCCAATGCTGGTACCGCGACACGAACGCGGCGACCTCGAACTTCACCGACGCCGTTTCGGTGACGTTCAACTAAGCCACCGGAAGGCTGGGGCTTCGCGGTCCTAGCGAATACAAGCCGGCCCCCCGCTGCACGCAGCGGGGGGCCGGCTTGTTTGGGGCCAGGTCAAAGTCACGCCATCACTTGACCTTCAGCACCTGGACACCCTTGCGGGATTGTTGCATTTGGCGGTCCAGGTCCTTGCCGCGCTTGTCTCGGCTGTCGTCGTTCCATTCGATGACGTTCTGGAGATAGAAGCCCTGGCCCGCTTGGACCGGTTCTTGTCGCTGACGACGTTGTCGCGCACCCATTTCTCGCTCGCCCAGGTGGAAAGCGTAGTGGTCGGGCTCCAAGCGGGCGATCACGGTCGAACGGCCGGTCACTCCGTTGGCAACGTACAGACCGCGGGGGTCGGTTTCGCCGACTTGCACGGTACCGTCCACGCTGCCGATCACGCGGATGTCCACATCGCGCAAGTATTGGCCGTCTCCGGCGCGCATGACCTGCACGCGCACCTGTCCGTCCTCGAAATCTTGCACGTGCACTTCCAAATCGCTGACCAGCACGAGGCAAGAGCTGTGTTCGCCGCCTCCTCGGGCCATGATCAAGTAGGCGCCCGGCTCGGGCAGGGCCACTTCTTCCGTCTGCTTCGATACGCGGAGCGCGGTGGGCGCTTGCACTTCGATGCGCCGGGTCAAGGTGGGGGAGATGCCCGCTAGATTGACCTCGGTCACCCGGCTCAGGTCCTTCTCCCGCAAGTACAAGGTCATCAAGTCGACCGGGAAGGCCAACAGCTCCAACTCGCTGAGGTTGCGAGTATGGATCTCGAGGCGCGCGCTCTCGCCGGGTCGCGTGCGGAACACGTTTTCGGCAAAGCGCAGTTCGCTGGACTGCAGGGTTTGCAGCGCGAAACGCGCGTCGGGGAAGTCCTTGTCGACCATGCCATAGAAGCGCATGGCCCGCTCCACGTCCTGAAGGGCGTGATGGATCTGCGCCACGATGTAGTGGGACAGGGCGCGGTTCTCCGAAGGTTGCGGCTTGCCGTTGGGGCCCTCGAAAGTGCTCTCCGCGACGGCCAACAGGCGCTGCAAAGCGGCTTCGTCCTGGCCCAGATACCACTCGGCGACCCCTTGGGAGTACAGGAAGGCATCGCGGTACTTGGGCGTGGCAAAACGCTCGGCAAATTCGGCGCACAACGCGGCGGTCTCCTCATGGTCTTCCAGTTCGAAGAAGGCCGAAACCAAGTTCAACCCAGCATCTCCGGCCAGCGGACTCTGTCCGTGCAAAGCCAAGAAGCGCCGCAACCGCTGGATCCCCATGCCCATCAACTGCGCGCGGTCGATTCCGGCATCGCGTAGGACCTTGTCCTGTTTCGCGCGCGGCGCCATCTGCAACAGCCGATCGCAAATCGCCAGATCGGTGTCGCGTACCACCGGCAGATCCGGATAGGCTTGCACCAGATCCGAGAGGACGCGGGTGCCCGCTAGCCACTGGTCGTGCGCGTCGAGGGCGAGGACCACTTTGAGGTCGGAACCGAAGGTCTCCTCCAAGGTCGCGCGGAAAATCAGCATGGCCCGCTCGTGCTCTCCGAGTTTGGCGTAGGCGTCGCCGATGCGCAGCACGTGCTCGATGGGCACGAACAGCTCCGCGTCGCGCTCCTTGATGATTTCGAAGAAGCGCACGATTTCGGCGTCGTCCCCATGCTCGATGCTCGCGAAGAGCAACATGCGCGCGGTTTCGACCAATTCGCGCGGGCGCAGGCGCGTGGCGTACTCCTCCATCAGGGGCAGCAAACTCGCACGAGCCCCTGCGAGGTCTTCGTTTTCGTACTGCGCCTTGCCGAGATGGAAGAGCTCATCCGGGGTGGCCCGATAGGCGTCCTCGATCGTCTCACCCGGCGTTCGCACCGTGATCGCCTTCGTGTCGTGCACGTAGGTCAATTCCGGTCGGTAGACGCTGCGCAAAACGGCCGGCGGGAAGACGTAGCGGCCAGCATGCACCCCCACCAAGTCCACGGTGGTCCGGAAGTACCCTTGGAAGGCCCCCAAGGGGAAGTACAAGGTTTGCCCGTCTCGGCGATACAGTCGTTCTTCGGGAGGACCGCTCTCCAACAGCTCCAAACCTGCGGGCAAAGCCACCTCAAGCTCCAAATAATCCGCGCGCTCGTCCCGCACGCGATCGCGGGTGTTGTGACGCCGAATCACTAACTCAAGTTGCACGATTTCGCCTTGGCGCACCTGTTCGCGGGTGTTGATCCAAGGGTTGCGTTCGTGCACGGTTCCAAAGCCGACCGGCAGGGACTTGCCGCGGTAGCGCGGTGCTTCGGGCAACAAACGGTGCTCGCGCACGTAGAAGCCCGGCGCGTCTTTGGTCTTGGTAGCGGGGCCCCAAGCGCGGCCCACGACCTGATAGACGGGCGGAGTGCCGCCCTCCAGTTCCAGACGCAACTGCACCTGCGCCGCGGCCGATCCGGGCGCGGCATCGGGCAAGGGAATGCGCAGACGGCGACCGGGCGTCCCGGTGGCATTCACTGCGACCCGTTCCGGCTGCGCTCCCTCCAGGCTCACCACAACGGTCGCTTGCCCGCCAGCACTTTCCGGCGCGGGAATGTGGCGACACAGAGCCCAGGTGACGATGCCCAGGGCTTTGCGGTCGGCTTCGCCGAACTGAGCCAAAAGGCTTTCGCAGGCACTCTGTGCAGGGCCATCGAGTCCCGCGGTTTGCAGGGCCAAAGCGGTCCAGGCGGTGACCTCCAGGGGATGTCCGTACCAGGCCAAGGATTTGTCGTGGCGCCACAGTTGCAGGCCTTGAACGGCACCGGTCTCGGCCAAGCCAGCCAAGATTTGGGCGACTTCCAACGCCATGGGGTGCCGATCGATGCGCTCCAAAGCCAACACCAAGTGCGCTTTGCCTGCGATCGACAAGCGATCTTGAGCCCGGTGCAAACGGTTGAGGGCACCGAAGTCACCCTGGCCGGCTGCGGCGAGGGCATGGTGAAGATGCACTTTCAACTCATCCATGGCCGCACCCGCATCGCGCGCGTGGCCTTGCAGAGCCGTTGTCGCTCTTTGCAGGATCGTTGGGTCGACCTCGAACCCAGCGCGCTGGGCGTAGGCCAAGGCCAAGGTCGCGTGCGCGGTGGTGAAGGCATCGAGGGAGTCCCGCGTGCCTTTCCAACCCCAGTTTCCATCGGGTCGCTGCTGCGCGCTCAGGGTGGCGATCAAGCTGCGAATGCGCGCGGTGACCGCCCCGTATTGGGGATGCCCCGTGCTCCACTCCGCCCGTTGCGCAAAGGCCAGCGCTCCGAGCAGGTCGGAGGCGCCCTCGGCCGGGCCGAAGCCCCAGCCGCATCGGTAGGGCTGCGGCCGGTCGCCCAAGGCCGCCTGCGCGAGGGCATGCGACCAATGCGGCCCGAAGTGCAATTCGACCTCACGATCCTCACCCGCCAAGTCGAGGGTCAGGGTCGTGCGGTCGGTCAAGCGGCCCGAAGCGTGATCAAAATGTTCGAGGCCCGCGCGTCGAATCGCGACGGACTGTTCGCGGGTGACGCGTTGCGCTCCATCCGGGAGTTGCGCGGCGAGCTCCGCGCGCACCAAGGCCGGGCGACCCGCGATCAAAGCCTCCAAGGCCGCAAAGCGCACGGTGGTGACCGCTTGTTCGCCGAAGGTCACTTCCTGCGACTGCTGCACGCTGCCCGCTGCGGTTTCGACCGTCAGCGTCAGGGTGCCGCGCCCGGACTGTTGCGAGTGGACCTCCGCAGCGATGCGCGGTTGGTCTCCAGCGTGCCAAGCGGGCGGCACGTTCAGCTCCACGAAGAAGTTCGACTGCACGGTCTGCTCGATGGTTGCCGAACCGAAGTGGTTGTTTTGGCCCACGCCGTGGGCGGTGAGGCGCCAACGAGTGCTGCGGTCGGGCCAAGGGACGGTCACCGTGGCGCGGCCTTGCGCGTCGGTCGTCAGGTCCGCCACCCAATAAGCGAGCGACTCCTCCGGAGGACCGGTGCGATCGGTGCTGCGATTCGCTCCACCGGCCTTCAGGTTGCGTCGGCCTCCAAAGCGGCCGCCCGCACCGCCACCCATGCCGATCGCGTCGTTGAAGCCGTCTTCCTCCGCTTCCTCTTGGGGTGCCACGAAGCGACCCATTTGGGAGGAGAGCTCCACCGGCATGGTGCTGGGCGCGTCCAACTGCACGCCCAATCGTTCGCGACTAGCTTGCCATTCCAGCTCACTGATCTCCCGTTGCCGTTCTTCCAGAATGGTCTGGGCGATCGCTTGGGTTTGTCCCTCATAGGCGAACGTGCAGGACGATTGGGTCTGCAGCATGGGGAATACGCGCAAAGCACGTTGGAAGTGTTGCTGCAGGTTGGGAGTGCGGTCCGGGAAGAGCGCGTAGAGCGCTTCATCAACCGCTCCCAGGGACAACTCGGTCCGGACCGGGCGCCCGTCGCGGTCGGTGACCTGGATCTGGAACTCCTGCGCCGAACCGGGCGCCGCGCTGGTCGTCACCGGCTGCATCGAGATGTGCAAGGGCGACACGATTTGCACTTCGGTCGATGCGGAGTAAAACTTTTCGCGCGCCATCATGGCGAGACCGACCTGGACGTTGGGGGCCATACTCGCGTCGAAGCTCACTGCGAGGTCGGTCACGCCGTTGTCCAGGGACACCCAACGGTGCTGCAAAACCCGGTTGGTTTCGATCGTCAGCAGGGCGTGCCCGGGGCTCTTGCGCAACGCGGCCTGCAAGCGCAGGGGTTGGCCGGGTTGGACCTGCACATCTTCGGCCAGCAGGCGCAGGGGCACCTCGTCCTCGGGCCCAGATACGGTCAATTGGGTTTGCGCCTCCACGCGGTGCCCGAAGCGGTCTTCGCCAAAGACGCGCAGAAGGACCGTTCCGCTGGCTTCTAACGTTAGGGGCAAGACCCATTCACCCGCCGCATCGGTCGTCACCGAGCGCTCCACCAGCGTTTTCTCGGACCAGCGCCCGCCCGGCTCGCTCTGGCGCTGCATGGCCTGCAAGGTCAACGTGCGTTCGGCTCCTTCGCCGTCCGGCGTCGTCGCGCGGATCGTCACGGGGAAGGCCGAGCCCGACAGTTCCACGGGGCGTGGAACGGATACGCTCGGCGTGTAGCCGCGGGTCGAAACGAAGATCGTGACGGCGCTGGAGGTGTTTTCCTCGAGCAGTTGGGCCTGCACTTGCGTGCGGGCATCCGAGGTGAAGTGCCGCGTTTCGAGTTCCACGCTGGCGCGCCCTTCGGCATCGGTGAGCACATCCTCGACGCGGCCCGCAAGGTTCCAGCGCAGCGGGGTTTGGGCTAGGGGTGCTCCGTAGGTCGTTTGCGCTAAAGCTTCAATGACCACCGTATCCCCGCGCCAAACCACCGTTTGGGAGGGTGTCAACAGCACTTCGGCGCGCGGCAGTCGATACGCCTCGACGCGCAGGTGGTGACGGACCGGGTCGCTCCGATCGGTGTCGCACACGAGGGTCCAGTCGCCGGGTTGTGCTTGCTCGGGCAGTACGAAGCTTCCGTGCGCGGTGCCCCATTCCGACAGGGTCGTTTGGGAGCGCGCGACCACCAAGCCTCTGCCGTCCAGGAGTTCGATCGAGGCGGTCTCCGAAGCCGGCGCGACCCACACGTCCCCAACCGCCGCGCGCACGATGGCTCGCCAGCGAATGGTTTCGCCGGGCTGGTAGGCCGGCCGCTCGGAATAGACCAAGCTCCGGGATGTGAGCTCTTGGTCGTACTTGAGCCCCCGGGTCGACAGATGGGTGGCGGTGATGTGGCCGCCTTGCTGTCCCAAGACCTGCAGGTTTCCCCGGAAGGACTGATCGTCGGAAGCGCTCCAGCGGGCGACCCCTTGTTCATCCGTGGTCTGGGCTAGGAGCTCTCGCTGGTCGCCGGTGTCGAGCGCTAGCAACAGGCGTACGCCCGCGGCGGGCTTTTGCTGGACCATGTCGCGCACGACGACGAAGGCTTCGCGGCTGCTGGACTTGAAGATCAAGTCCAGGTCGGAGCGGATGACCAGTGTTGTCGCGCGGTGCGTTTCGGAGGCGACCGCGACCGCCCACACCCCGGGGCCTTGCACGGGCAACGTGACGTCGAATTCGAGCGGCGCGTAGGCTTCGTAATCGGCGACAGTGTGCGTGATCTTCTGATCGGGTGCGATGAGATCCAGGTCAAGGTTTTCGACCCCGAGGTAAGACCGGTGCTTGCGAAAGTAGGTCTCAAGATCGAGCGGATAAATGTGCAGTTCGAGTTCGGCCACGTTGCGGGCTTGGACCCGAATCTTGGCGTCCTCCTGGCTGCGCACGATGCGTTCCGTTTCGATGGAGAGTTCCGATCGCGTCAAGCGTTCGAGCGCGGCGTTAGCGTGGCCTTGGTAGTTGCCGAAGGTCACCGCTCGGTACGCTTCGACCGCGGCGGGCATGTCGCGCAGATCCTGCTCTAAGGTCTCGCCCGCGTGGTAGAGGGCTTCGCTGGCCAGGTCCGTGCCCGGATAGCTCTGTGCGAGCACGCGCCAAGCGCGCACGGCCTGTTCGAGCCGCGCTCGATCGTGGGGCTCCGTGGCGAGCGCTTGCAAGCGATACGAGCGCGCGTGGTCGTATTGGGCCCGGGCGACGCGTTCATCGAGGGGATGCTCGCGCACAAAGGCCTCCCAAGCCTGGCGTGCTTCCTCCCAACGCTCCTGATCTTGAGCCCCGTAGGCCAGAGCGTGCTCCATGTCGACGATGCGCGCTTGAGCCAAAGACCAGCTCTCTCCGTTGGGGAAGCGGCGGGCGTATTCTTGGAACGCCTCGCGCGCCGCCGCGTGGCGACCGGCGTCCGCCAAGGTGACCGCTTTGGAGAACTGCGCCTGACGGCGGTGCGTTTCCCAGGCCTTGCGCACGTCGCCTTCGCCACGTGGTTCGGCCTGAACGAGCGCATCCCAGGCCACGACCGCCTCGTCGGTACGGCCGGCAGCTTGCAGCGCGCTGGCGATGGAGTGCATGGTTTCGGCGTTCTCCTCGAACGCCGGGTAGCGATCCAATCCCCGCTGCCATTCCGCCAAGGCCAAGGGCAAACGATTCAGGCCCAGCCAAGCGTCGCCCAGGACGCGGTGCGCGGAGGCACGAGCCGCTTGCAGAGCTGCGCTGGCCGCTTGGGAGTCTTCACCCTCCAAGCGCAACGCTTCGGTCGCGCGCAGAAAGTCCTCCATAGCATCGCGCGCCTCCGCCCAGCGCGGGCCCGCGATCCACTCGCGCCCTTGCAAGCGCATGGCTTTCCAGCGCAGGACCGAATGATTGGGCAGTTCCAACGCTTCGATGCGTGCCAACGTTTCGGCCGCCTCGACGTGCGATCCCATCTTGGAAGCGCACTTGCCCATCTCCCACAGCAAAGTGGCTTGCACATCCGGTTCGAGCTCCAATTCCAACGCCTTGCGGTACAATTCCATCGCCTCGGGATAACGCGGTTTGGCGGCGTTGGGATTCGAGGGATCGATGGCGACCATCGGTGCGGCCATGTCGATGTACCACTGGGCGAGCTCCGATTGCCGTTGGCGCGAACGCAGGTGGCTGGCGGCTTCCCGATAGATAGCCTGCGACTGTTCGAACAACCCCAAGCGGTTGCACATTTCCGCGTGGCGGTACAAGGCCTGCTGCGCCCAAGGACCGTCGGGATTTTGCTGCACAACCTGACGAAAGGCCGTATTCGCGTCGGCGTAGCGCTGCGCGTCCTGGTAGGCGACGCCGCGGTAGAAACCCCACGCATCACGGTGTTCCGGACGGCTTTGTTCGAGTTCCTTCAGCGCATCGAGGGCGGCTTCGGTGTTTCCCGCAAGCAGGGCTCGCCGTACGGCTTCGGGCGGGGCGATGCGGTCGGACGTGTTCGGGGTTTCCTGGGCCGCTTCTGCTTGGGCGGCGACGGAGGGCGCGGCGCAGAGGCCGAAGAGCAGCAGGCTGAGGGCGGCGAGGGCTCGGGAAAGCGTTTGCATAGGGTCACCGACGACGGGAAAGGAGCGGGTGGGAGGGGCCGGCAGCGACGACGCCCCTAGGCGCCGAAACGGACTCGCGCACCTCCCGGTTTGGAAGAAGCGCACTTTTCTTCCTTTGTAACCATCGTGCATGGAAGTTCGGAGTGTGTCCATTCGATACGCACCGCGGGGTGATGGGCGGCACAGCTGGGCGAAATGGCTGGGTTCCCTCGCGCTGAGAGCATTCCCTGAGGATTCTTTCCGATGCGCCCTGGCGGGGTAGAATGCGGCCCTCATGAGCTTTGCGGTCCCCCAACCCCTTCGACGAGAGCCCCGCTGGATCGGGCTCTTTTTCTTGCTGCCGTTGTTGACCATCGGGTGGGCGGGCCCGAGTGAGGCCGCCAGGCCCATCTCTCAGCAGCTCACGCCGCCTCCCGGGGACTACCTGACCCCCGAACGGCTCGATGCGGAGCTCTTGGAGCTGGAAAAGACCTATGGCCGCCTCGAACTCAGCCGCATGGGGCAAAGCCATGGGGGCCGCACGATCTGGTTGTGCACGTTTCGATCTCCCCAATACGCTGCCAATCGGCCGGAAGCGCTGATCGTGGCGAACCTGGAGGGGGATCGATTGGCCGCCACCGAGGTCGCCATGGGGCTCGTGCGGCGCATGGCGACGCGCAGTTCCATCTGGGCCCAGTCGGGCACGCTGCACATCATTCCGTGCGCCAACCCCGACGGTTTTGCGCAAGCGGTCCAAGGTTTGCCGCCGACTCGCGGAGCGGCGATCGACGAAGACCGCGACGGGCAAACCGATGAAGACGGCCCGATCGACCTCAATGGCGACGGTCGTGTTTTGTGGGTCCGCATCCCTTCCGCAGCGGGCGAGTGGTACTCGCATCCGGGCGATGAACGCGCGATGGTGCGGGTGGAGAATGCCCAGCAACACGCCGGGGCCTTCCGCCTCATGCGCGAGGGTTGGGATCAAGATGGCGACCGCCAGATGTTGGAGGACGGGCCCGGCGGAATCTCCATCGATCGCAACTTCCCGCATCGTTGGAAGCAATACGCAGCGAGTGCGGGGCCTTATCCCCTCAGCGAAGTCGAATCGAGCCTGTTGGCTCGGTTTGTGATCTCACGCCCTAAGATCGCTTAGACCTTCGTGTTGGACGATGAGGACAACTTGGCCGAAGCGGACAAGGGGGCTGAAAAAGTCGACCCCAAGGCGACCGAACTGCTGCGCGAAGACGCGGCGTTCGCCAAGAGCTGGGGTGAGCGGCTCTACAAACACAAGATGCCTACGGGCGAAACGCTCTCGAAGCCGAAAGGGGGCGCCCACGAACCCGGCACCTTTGCCGACTGGGCCTACTACCAACGGGGCCTCTTTTTGCTGGAGAGTTCGATTTGGAGCATGCCCTTTGGGGAGCCCAAAAACGGTCTACCCGAAGAGATGGCGCGCCTGAAGTGGGCGGATCAGTACTACGGCTCGCGCGCTTTCGTGCCGTGGAGCCCCTTCGAGCATCCCGAACTCGGAGCCATTGAAATCGGCGGTTGGAACCCGTTGGTCGCCACCAATCCGCCCGCTGAGCAGTTGGCCGATATCACGCTGGTGTATGAAGAGTTCTTGATGCAGCTCGCCCAGGACTTTGCCCAACTCGCATGGGCGGACGTGCGCGTGCAGCCTTTGGATGATCGCGGAGTCGTGGAGGTGCGCGCCAAACTCGCGAACGTGGGCTACTTGCCGACGATTTCGGAAATGGCCGCCACCAACCGGGCCAAGGCTGGCATCCAGGTGCGTGTCGAGCTGCCCCGCGACGCGGAAGTGCTCGTGGGCCAAGAGGTGACCTTCGTGCCGCGCCTGAAGGGCGGCGGAGATCACGTGGAGCTGCATTGGATCCTGCGCGTACCCCTGGGCGGAGGACGCCCCAAACTGACCGCAACCTGCCCGACCGCTTCCCCCGCCACCCACGCCCTGGAGTTCTAAGCATGACCATCCGATTGCGCCCTTGGATCTGTGGATTGGCTCTCGCCTGCAGCGCAAGTCCCGCGGCCCTCGCTCAACAAGCGGGTGGCCAATGGCAGCCCAAGGTGGAGATTCACTGGAATCGCTACTACACCTACTCCGAGCTGCTGCAACACATGCAGACGCTGCAGCAGGCGTATCCGAACTACATCGACCTGGTGGAGATCGGCGAATCCTTCGAAGGCCGCCCGCTGCGCGTCATGATCTTGACGGACAAGGCGACGGGCAACCACACCGCCAAACCTGCCATGTGGGTGGACGGCAACGTGCACGGCAACGAAGTCCAAGGCAGCGAAGCGATTCTGTACCTGGCTTGGTGGTTGCTCGAACACCGCGACGACAATCCGCGGGCGCAAGCGTTGTTGCGCGATCGGACCTTCTACCTGCTGCCCTCCGTCAACCCGGACGGCCGCGATCATTGGTTTGCCACGGCGGGTACGCCGCACAGCTCGCGCACCGGGGTGGAGCCGACCGACAACGACCGCGACGGGGTCGCCGATGAGGACCCCATGGACGATTTGGACGGGGACGGCGAGATCTTGACCATGCGCAAGAAGGTGCCGCTAGGACAGGGCACGCACCGCCTGGACCAAGACGATGCGCGCATTTTGGTGCCCGTGCGCGGCGACCAGCTCGGGGATTACCTCGTGCTCGGTCAGGAAGGGATCGACAACGACAACGACGGGCGCATCAATGAGGACGGCGTTGGCGGTTACGACATGAACCGCAACTGGCCCAGCGATTGGCAGCCCAACCACGTGCAATACGGGGCGGGGGACTTTCCTTTGTGCTACCCCGAAACGGCCGCGGTGGCCAAATTCCTCTACGAACACCCCAACGTGGCCGCCGTGCAGAGTTTCCACAACTCGGGCGGCATGTTGCTGCGCGGGCCCGGGGACGAGGGCATTTCGTATCCGCGGGGGGACATTTCTGTGTACGACAAACTCGGGGAGGAAGGCGAGCTCATCTTGCCCTTCTACCGCTACTTGATCATCCACAAGGATCTCTACAACGTGCACGGCGGATTCGTCACCTGGACGTACGAAGGCCTTGGCATCTTTTCGTTCACCAACGAGTTATGGGCCTCCAACCAGTACTGGGGCGAGCAGCGGGAGCCCAGCGGAGAACGCCGCTCCAGCCGTACGCGCCAAGCGCTGGAGTTCAACGATTCGGTCCTGTTGGGGGAAGCGTTCGTCGATTGGCGTCCCTTCGAGCATCCCACCTACGGATCGATCGAAATCGGCGGATTCAAACGGCAGCACGGTCGCGTCGCACCATCCTTCATGATCGAGGAGATGCTGCACCGCAACGCTTTGTTCTGCCTGCGACACGCCGAGGAAATCGCTGAGATCACCATCGAAACCCCGGAGATCACGGACTTGGGCGGTGGGCTCTACCGAGTGGTCGTGGACTTGAGCAATGCTTCGGTCATGCCGAGCCGCTCGCGCATGGCGGCCGACAACCGCATCGGTTTGCCCGATACGCTGACCATCGGAGGGGAGGGCCTTCAGGTTTTGGCCGGTGGTCTCCTGGACGATCGCTTTCGCCCGGAGACGATGGAAGCCAACACCGTGCGGCCCGAGACCATTCGTTTGGAGCGGGGGGTGCCGGGGCAGGGGCGGTTGACCGCCGCTTGGCTCGTGCGAGGCAAGGGCGCGATCCAGCTCGAGTACCGTGCGCAGAAGGCGGCGCCGCGCTCCTGGTCGGGTTCTCTGCGCTAGCGAGACTCGTCAGCGTTAGCGCCAGGATCAGTATCAGTATCCGTGTCCAGGGACTGCCCCTGGCCTTGGCGCAAGGTGTGCGTGCGGCCAACGGTCATCTGCCCGAAGGACTCGCGCGTCCCGTCGCTCCACCGTACGACCACCTCGGTGATGGGTACCTCTTCGGCCAGCCCGAAGTGCAGGCGCGGATCGCCCGCCGAGCAGTAACTCTCGGCGCTGCGCACTTCGCGTCGCAGCACACGATCGCCGGCCTGCGCTCGGAACTGCGCTCCCAAAGCAGGGGATCCGGCGCGATTGAGGACTTCAAACTGCACCCAATGCCCGCTTTTCGGGGCGATGTTGCGCAGGAGATGCACCCCTAGGTCTTTGTTGTGGATCAACAGGTCCAAGTCTCCATCCGCGTCCAGGTCGCCCCACGCCAGCGCCCGAGAAGTCCCGAGCAGCGGCTGCGCCACACCGCCGATCGGTCCGCGCTCCTCGAATTGCATGGGACCGGTGCCCTGCAAGAGGTGGTTGTGGTCGGCGAAGGGGTCTTCTCCGGGACTTTCGATCGGGTGGGTTACGTGGCCGTTGGCTTCGAACAGATCGATCCACCCGTCGTGGTTGAAGTCGCGTAGCACGACACCAAAGCGCGTGCGTTGCCGCGATACGTGGGCTAGCCCCGCGCGCGGCGTACGGTCAGAAAAGCGTCCACGGTCGTTGCGGTACAGGGAGTCGTCTTCCCCTTTCAGGTTCACGACCAATAGATCTTCGTCCCCGTCAAAGTCCAAGTCGGCGGCGCTCACGCCCATGCCCGCTTTGGCGTGCCCTTGGTCGTCGACCGCGCAGCCTTTGACCAAGCCTTTCTCCTCCAAGCGCCCATCCTCCGCCAACATCCACAACTTGTTGGGCGTGCCGTCGTTCGCCACAAACAACTCGGGGGTGCCATTATCGTCGAAATCCGCGCAGATCACGCCCAATCCGTTGCCAAACGACTCGCGCAAACCAACGGTTTGGGTCACGTCCTCAAAAGTACCATCGCCGTTGTTGCGGTACAGGTAGTCGGGGGTCGGTGCGTTGTAGCTCTTCGGGCTGCAATAGGTCAGGCCGCGCGGCGGGTCTTGGCAAGGCAGCTCACTGTCTTCGTCCCAATAGATGTAGTTGGTGACGAACAGATCCAGATCGCCGTCGCCGTCGTAATCGACGAACGCGGCGCTAGCGCTCCAAACCTGACCGCCGACCCCGGCTTCTTCGGTCACGTCCACGAACTTTCCGTCGCCCTCGTTGCGCAACAGAGTGTTGCGTTGCAGATTGGAAACGTACAGGTCCACGTCCCCGTCGTTGTCGTAGTCTCCGGTGGTTACACCCATGCCGTAGCCTTGGTCGTCCGCGCCGGATCCCGCAGTGACGTTCTCAAAGGTTCCGTCCCCCCGGTTGGCGTAGAGCTGGTTGCCGGGCTGGTCGGCGGCGCGCTCCACGTTCCAGTGGCCCCCTTGGACGAGGTAGGCATCCAAATCCCCGTCCCCATCCATGTCGAACAGGGCGGCTCCGGTCGTCATGATCTCAGGGAACACGAAATCGACTTCGTGGCCCGAGCGATGAACGAAGTCGAGGCCCGACGAGACGGCGCACTCTTCAAACCAGGGCTCGCCTGCCACAAGTTCGCCTGTGGTGTCTTCGGACGTGGTGGCCTCCTCCTTGGAACCGCAGGCGACGATCAGGAGCAAGGGGGCGGGGGAGAGCCAAAGGAGTGGGCGGAGGGCCAAGCGCATGCGAAGAAGCGTAGCGGAAGTGGGTCGAGTTAGCGCCGAAAGACGTGGTCTCCGTGCAGTTCACGGGCTCGCGACACCATGCTTTGCAGGCGCGCGCTGGCACCCATGGTCTCCAAACACTGACCGAGCAGGTGGAAGTACGACACGGGACCCTGAAAGTTCGGTTCGTAGATAGGGGCTTCGAGCAAGTCCGCCGCTTCGGAGACGCGCTCTAACTGCAGCAAGGTTTTGCCGAGGGTCTCGCGGGTGCGCAAGTCGCTGGGAGCGAGGTCGAAGGCGGTTTGAGCGGATCGGCGGGCGCCTTCCCAGTTCGAAGTTCCCGCGTGCAAGCTCGCGACGAACAGGTGCCCGTCGGGCCGGTCGGGGTGGTGTTGGAGCGCTCGGGTGGCGCAATCCCAGGCTCCTTGCGTGTTGCCGAGCCTTTGCAACAGTGCGCCTTCCAACACCAAGAGCTCCAGGTAGGTGGGAAATTCCTTCAGCGTGTCCTGTACGACCTGCAGAGAGTCCTCCAGGCGCCCCGCCTTGAGCAGCGTACGCGCCAAACGCAAGGGCAAGCGCGCCTCGCCGGGGCGCATCGCGATCAGCTCGCGGTAAGCGCGCACGGCGCCGGAGTAGTCGCCCTTCGCTTCCAACTCGCGCCCACGCTCCAGCAGGTCTCGGTGCTTAGAACGCGTCGATTGGGCGCTTTGGCTCCAAGGGTCTTGCAGACTTGGTTTGCTGGCTTGCCCCGCTTGCAACAAGGGCAACGCCTCGTCTTCTCGGCCCAATTGCACCAACACGTTGCCGTGGACCAGTTTCCAATAGGCACCTTCCGCGTCGATTTGGCGCGCTTTTTCGATCGCTTGCAAGGCTTCCTCGGGCTGATCCTCTTGCAGCAGAACCTTGGCGAGCCCCGCCCAGGCTTCGGGCCGCGCGGGATCCATGCCGATCACGGCTTGGAAGTTGGCTTTGGCAGCGGCGAAGCGCCCCAACTGCAATTGCGAGTCGCCCATGCGCTGGTAGGTCGTCGCGTAGGTGTCGTCGAGCGCCAAACTCTTTTGCAGCCACTCGATGGAGCCCTCCAGGTCGCCGGCCCGTTTGGCCACCACACCCGCCCGGTAGGGCCATTTCGGGTCTTTCGGCTGCAAGCGGTGCGCTTCGCGGAAACAGTCCCAAGCCGCTTCCGGCAACCCGTTCGCCTCGTAGCGCAAGCCCAACTGCCCCCAGCTTGCGCCGCTTGTGGGATCCGCACTTACGGCGGCGGTGGCTTCTTCCAGGTCCTCGCGTACCTCCGGCTGCAGGCGCCCCAAGCTGTCGATGTCTGGAGGGATAGCCGGGGGTGTGCTCGAACCGCAGGCCACCACGAGTCCGAGGAAACTTGCCGCGAACCAGTCGGTCCAGCCTCGGCGCAGCAATCGATCGGATAGGTGATCCATGGGGCGCGTTTTTTCAGGATTCACTGCGAGCGGCGGAGGGTTTGGCGACGCGCAACTTCTGGCCCAACTCGAAACGGTCCGGCTCGACGTGCGTCGAATAGGCCAGCGCTTCGACGCCCCGCTCCATGACTTCGGCCAGGGCTGCGGTGTAGGCGGGGTCAATCTCGGCGGCTGGGGCGAAGGACTTCACGTCCGCGCGCGAAACGATGTACAGCATGACCGCGCGGTGGCCTGCGTCGACCATGTCGGCGAGCTCGTAGAGGTGTTTGCGCCCGCGCTCGGTGACCGCATCGGGAAACAAGCCCCGCTGGCCCTCCACCAGGGTGGTGTTTTTGACCTCCACGTAGCAACGACCTTTTTTCTCCGACTCGAGCAACAGATCGATGCGGCTGTTTTGACCGTACTTGACCTGCGTGCGCACGGATTCGTAGCCGCGCAGGGCCGGAATCGCATCGTTTTGCACCGCTTCGAGCGCCAAGGCTTCGGGCAAGCCCGTGTCCACGTTGACCCACGTGCCTTCCACCTCGATGGTCTGCAGGGTGAGCGGCAGTTTGCGATTCGGGTTTTGGCTATCGCGCAGCACGACGCGCGCGCCCGGTTGCAGGCAACCTTTCAGCGAGCCCGTGTTGGGACAGTGCGCCGTCAAGACTTCGCCGTCCGGCATCTCCACATCGGCGAGAAACCGCTTGTAGCGCTTGATCAGGGTACCTTGCAGGGTGGGAAGCTCGATTCGCATGAGGGCCGTCGTCTGGGGTGAGGCGTCGCAGAAAATTGCGGCGCTAGGCTTCTCCTCTAGGGGTCGCTGCCTATGATACGCGCTCCATGGCCAGTCTCGCAGAACTACAGGACCAGGAAAAGGAGCTCCGCAGCCGGCTCGGCCAGCTGAAGGAGAGTCTTTGACTACGCTCAGCGAGCCCAACGGGTGGCGGAGATCGAAGATCTTCAGAACTCACCCGACTTCTGGAACGACGCCGAGAAGAGTCAGGACCTGATTCGCGAACTGCAGGGCCTGCGCTTGACCGTCGAGCCGATTCGCGACGCGGAAAACGCCCTAACCGAGCTCGAAATCCTGGCCGAAATGGCCACCGAGCTGGGCGAAGAAGAGGTTTTGGAGGAAGCCTCTGGTCTGCACGCCAAACTCGTGGTGTGGATCGAGAAGCTCGAATTCCAGGTCATGTTGGGTGGCCCCAACGACCGCTGTTCGGCTTTCTTGCAAATCAGCGCTGGGGCCGGCGGCGTGGACGCCTGCGACTGGGCCTCCATGCTGCTGCGCATGTACGCACGCTGGGCCGAGCGGCGCGGCTACGAGGCGGAAGAGGTCGAATACCAGGAAGAGCCCGAGGGCGGCATTCGCGGGGCGACCCTGCACATCAAGGGCGATTTTGCTTTCGGCTATCTCAAGGCCGAATCGGGCGTGCATCGCCTCGTGCGCATCAGTCCGTTCGACGCACAATCCCGGCGCCAGACCTCGTTCGCGTCCATCGATGTGACCCCCGAGCTGACCGACGACGTGGACATCGACATCCAGGAATCGGACATCAAGGTCGACACCATGCGCGCCGGTGGTGCGGGCGGCCAGCACGTCAACAAGACCGAATCCGCGGTGCGCATGACGCACATCCCTACTGGGGTGGTGGTGCGCTGCCAAAACGAACGTAGCCAGCACAAGAACCGTGCGACCGCTTTGAAACTGCTCAAAGCCAAGCTGATCCAGCTCGAAGAAGCCAAGCGCGACGCCGAGATGTCCAAGCTGTACGGCGAGAAGGGTGAAATCGCTTGGGGCAGCCAGATCCGTTCCTACGTCATGCATCCCTACCAGCTCGTCAAGGATCACCGCACCAACTTCGAGGTGGGCAACGTGCAGGCGGTCATGGACGGGGACTTGGACGGGTTGATCGAGGCCTACCTCAAGAGCCGCAAAGCGTAGCGCGGGCCGCCCAACCGGGCATGGGGCACCGTTGGCTGCGCTTTCAGCAGCGGGCCTTCAGAGCATGCTGGATCAGCGGCCAACGGGCCGAGCGAGCCTGGGTTTGTGCGAGGCATAGCCGGTATCGGCGCGCGGCTGGAAGCACGGGGCGGACCATGCGGAACGAGGGGTTTTGGGTTCGATTCCGCAGGGTTTTCCAGCGCCCCGGTGGGACCCACTACGCGGTATGGTCTAGGAGACCTCGGACTCCGATCCCTAGCTCCCATGACCGACCGCCAACCCCACCCTCATTTCGACGATCGCGGCACTCTTACCTGGTACGAAACCCTGGAGGGCGCGCAAGCGGCCGCCCGGGAACAGGGCAAGCTGATCTTCATCGACTTCGGCCGCAAAGCTTGCAGCCAATGCCGCACTCTCGTGGAGGCCGTCATTCCGCGGCCCGATGTAGCCCCGTTGCTGCAGGATCACTTCATCGCTTTGGCCGCCGACGCGGATGCGGACGACGACGCCATCCTGGCTTTGGCGAGCCGCTTGGAGGGCGCCATGATGCTGCCCTTCGTGATGTTTGCCGATGCGGAGGGCCAATTCCTGGACGGGTACTCGGGCGCAGCCTCCCCGCCGTACCTGATCAAAACGCTCCACAAGCTCATCGCGCAGCGGCAGTGATCTCGCGCCGGAGTCTCCAGGGTGCGGAGCTCCCGGTAACGCGCCGGCCCACTTTTTTCTGATGCTCTCGTTTCTTCTCGGCTTCGCGCTGCCAGCAGCGCTTCTGGCACCCTCTCTGCAGCACTCCGATCCA
>JAUHXY010000311.1 GCA_030426785.1 bacterium | reverse complement strand
GAGGCACCCCCGGCCTGAACCGCTCAGGGCCCCGCCATCGACCCGCCAAGCCCCTGCCCGACCCTCATTCCGGGGCAAGGTAGCCCCCTTCTTGATGCAAGAATCACGGTTTCTCCCCTTGCTTGGCCGATAGGCGGCCTATAATTCGCACTGAATTGCTGCGGATTGCCTCAGCGGGATTCCCGGGGCCCTGAAACGGGGTCTTTTGGGCCGCCGCGACCCCTTCAAGGCCAGAAACGGGCCTGGGGCCGCGCGACCTTCACGGGCGCCCGCTCGACTCGTCCCCGGCCCTTACCGGGCTGGATCGACCAGGCGACAGCCGCTCACCGCTTGGAGTCTCCTGCTTGCAGGCTCACAGGCAGAGGGGCCGGCTGGGAGCATCCGCAACGATTCACCCGCGCAGCGGGAGCCGACGGGGCTCTCTTTGGCGCCCCGATCCACCGTCATGCTCAAACTCACCAAACGCACCGAATACGGACTGATCGCGTTGATCCACCTCGCCGAACGCGAGGGGGAAGTCGTGAGCGCGCGCGAGATCGGCGAGACCTATCCCGTGCCCCGTCGTCTCTTGGCAGAGGTGTTGAAGGACCTGCAGCACTCGGGCCTGGTGACCTCTACCCGCGGTGCCCATGGCGGGTACACCTTGGCGGAATCCGCCGAGGACATTTCCTTGGGCCGCGTGGTCGGGCTGCTCGAGGGCACTCCGGCCCTCACCGAATGTCAAACCGAGGACAAAGGACCGGTTTGCGACGTGCACGCCAACTGCCCGATTCGCAACCCGCTCGATCGCATCAAACAAGGGCTTTGGAACCTGATGGAGCAAACCAGTCTGCGCTCCTTGATGGAAGGAGCCCCGGTCATTTCGCTGGAGGGGAGGGAATCGGCTTAGCTCACACAACCCGGCACCCCGTCGCGCTCCCACCCAAGCCAGCCTGCGCGCAACCAACGCACCCGCGCAACGATCCACGACCAGACACCAAGCCCTTCCCGAACCGAGCCTAACCCTCCTCCTCTTTCCCACCGCACTCAGCTCCCGCTTCGACCCAACCCACCGCACCGCCTGCGGCCACGCCAACCAGGCGACTCGCAAGCACCCACCAATCGAACATCGGGGCTTCGGCTCCACCCAAAACTCCCGCTTCTTACTGGGGATCGTTCCGACCCCAAACCGAGCGGGCCACGACCATGAAACAGCCCATCTACCTCGACTACCAAGCCACCACCCCGTGCGATCCGCGGGTGTTTGAGATCATGGCTCCCTACTTCACCCAGGTGTACGGCAACGCGGCGAGCCGCAGCCACGCCTTCGGGTGGCAGGCCGAAGAAGCCGTCTCCAACGCGCGCGCCCAGGTTGCCGCCGCGATCGGTGCCCACGAAAAGGAGATCATCTTCACCTCCGGCTCCACCGAGGCCATCAACCTCGCCATGAAAGGCGTGGTCGACATGTACGGTAAGAAGGATGGGGATTGCCCGGGTCACATCGTGACGAGCCTCGCCGAGCACAAAGCGGTGCTCGACACGGCCAAGCACCTGGAATCCCTGGGCGTGCAGGTCACCTACCTCAAGCCCGACCAGTACGGCCGCCACTCGGCCGAGCAGGTTGCCGAGGCTCTGCAGGACAACACGCTGCTCGTCGCGATCATGTGGGTCAACAACGAGATCGGCACCGTCAACCCCATCGCCGAGATCGGCAAGCTGTGCAAGGAACGCCAAGTGCTGTTCTTCTGCGACGCCACCCAGGCCGTGGGCAAAGTCCCGGTCGACGTGGAAGCCGCCGGCGTCGACTTGCTGTGCTTGTCCGGCCACAAGGTATACGGCCCGAAAGGCGTCGGCGCTTTGTACGTGCGGCGCCGCAAGCCGCGCGTGCGCCTCGTCGCCCAAATGGACGGCGGCGGTCACGAGCGCGGCATGCGCTCGGGCACCCTCAACGTCCCCGGCATCGTCGGCTTGGGCGCGGCCTGCGAAATCGCGGTGCGCGACCTGGAAAAGGACCGGGCGCACAGCCGCGCCTTGCGCGATCGCTTCGAAGAGAAGATCTTCGCCGCCCTCGATCACGTGCACCGCAACGGGCACCCCGAGCACCGGGTCGACATGTGCTCGAACCTTTCGTTCGCTTACGTGGAAGGCGAGAGCTTGATCATGGGCATCTCGGGCCTGGCGGTTTCGTCGGGTTCGGCCTGCACCTCGGCGAGCCTCGAACCCAGCCACGTCTTGATGAGCATGGGCGTCGGCGACGAGCTGGCGCACTCCTCGATCCGCTACGGCTTCGGCCGTTTCACCACGGAGGCGGACGTCGACGAAGCCGCCGAACAAACCATCGCCGCGGTCAACAAGCTGCGGGAGCTGTCGCCCCTGTACGAGATGGTCCAGGAAGGCATCGACCTGTCCACCGTTCAATGGACTGCCCACTAAGCACGCCACGAACCCACCCGACCACCGCAAACCAACACACCCTTCGCAACTGGAGGTAACGCACTATGGCTTACTCTGACAAGGTCCTCGACCACTACAACAACCCCCGCAACGTGGGCTCCATGGACAAGAAGTCCAACGACGTCGGCACCGGCGTCGTCGGCGCCCCCGAATGTGGCGACGTGATGAAGCTCCAAATCCAAGTCGAAGGCGACACCATCGTCGACGCCAAGTTCAAAACCTTTGGTTGCGGTTCGGCGATCGCCTCGTCTTCTTTGGCCACCGAATGGGTCAAGGGCCGCACGATCGACGAAGCCCTTAAGATCTCGAACACCGAGATCGTCGAAGAGCTTTCGTTGCCGCCGGTCAAGATCCACTGTTCGGTTTTGGCCGAAGACGCCATCAAGGCTGCGATCGAAGACTTCAAGAAGAAGCGCGACGCCGGCCAATAAGCACCAGGAGGGAATCCCTATGGCCATCAGCATCACCGAGCGCGCGATCAAAGAGGTCAAGCGCATCATCGAAGACCAGAACCTGCCAGAATCGACCGCTCTGCGCGTTGGTGTCAAGGGCGGCGGTTGCTCGGGGTTTTCCTACACCCTGGGCTTCGACGATTCGTTCAGCGAGATCGATCAGGTCACCGAGATCGGCGACATCAAGATCGTCTGCGACCCGAAGAGCTTCTTGTACTTGAACAACACCGAGGTGGACTTCGAGGAGAGCTTGATGGGCCGCGGCTTCAAGTTCCAAAACCCGAACGCGTCGAAGAGCTGCGGTTGCGGCGAATCGTTTAGCGTGTAGCGGAGCCCCGGGGCTCCCTGGGTCTGCGCCTTGCGCGGGCTGGTGCCGCGGGCTCTCGTGCGAGGGTCCGCGGTGGTGTTTCCGGGGGCTTGGTTGGAGCGGGGGTCTCGGCCAAGCGGCCCTGGCCCAGCGGCGCGGCACCGCGCTTGCAGCAGCCAGCGACCGTATCGTCGAACCCGGGCCCCCCGGCCCCCCCCACCCCCACCCTCCGCTCCCCACCCAACGCCTCCGCCTCCCTCCCCGCCACCCACGCGTGGCCCACCCAAAACCCACCCCAACCAGCACCCGCCACGCGGCTCCCGCCCCACGACACCCGCCACCCAAGGCTCCCCACCTCCGCCGCACACGGCTCCCACCATGCCCGACTCCAAACCCAACCCGGCCCTCACCGATGCGATGCCGGAAGCCGCTCCCGCCCCCTGTGGCGGCTGCGAAGCGCAGCGCCTCACGCCGCTGGCGTGCGGGTCTTGCGGTCTGCT
>JAUHXY010000046.1 GCA_030426785.1 bacterium | reverse complement strand
CGATGCCGCGTTCGACGGCCAGGTGGCCGGACTCGATCAGCTCGCTGTAGCGGCTCAGCTTCTTGGTGTTCTGCGCGTACAGGCCGCCGACGTCGCCGATGGCCGAGATGCCGAGGCCGATGACGTCCGGGGCGGGGATGACCGCGTAGCCTTGGAAGTTGCGGCGCAAGGTGCCGCTCTGCAGGGCGCGGGCCAGTTCGTCGGTGGGCCGCGCGAAGTGGTCCATGCCGATGGGTTCGAAGCCGGCGGCCAGGAAACGCTCGCGGGCGGCGGCGAAGAGGGCGACCTTTTCTTGGGGTGACGGCAATTCGGAGACCTCCATCATCTTTTGGTGGCCCTTGATCCAGGGCACCAAGGCGAAGGAGTACACCGCCGCGCGGTCGGCGCCCATATCGATGACCGATTGCACGGTCGCTTCGAAGGTCGGCACGGTTTGGTTCGGCAGGCCGTAGATCAGGTCGACGTTGACGCCTTGGAAACCCAGTTCGCGAGCGGTTTCGACGAGTTGGCGGGTCATCTCCTCCGATTGGATGCGGTGGATGACCTCTTGCACTTCGTGAGTCAGGTCTTGCACGCCCAAGGAGATGCGGTTGAAGCCGTGCTCGGCCAGGGCGGCCAAGTGTTCGCGGGTGGTAACGCGCGGGTCGACTTCGACGGCCAGTTCGGCGCCTTCGATGAACTCGAAGTGCTCTTCGAGCTTGCGCAGCAGGCGGTGCAGCTGTTCGGGGGACTGGTAGGTGGGCGTGCCGCCACCCAAGTGCAGCTGGGAGACCTGGCGGCGATCGGGTAGCTCGGCGACGACCATGTCGATCTCGCGTTCGAGCAGGTCGAGGTATCCCAACGCCTTGCCCTTGTCCGGGCTGATGATGACGTTGCAGGCGCAGAACAAGCACCGCGCCTCGCAAAACGGCAGGTGCACGTACAGCGACAACGGCGCGTCGGCGTTTTGGTTGGCCGCGCGCAGGTGTTGGCGGTAGAGGTCCTCGTCGATGCCGTCGTGGAAGTCGACGGCGGTGGGATAGCTCGTGTAGCGCGGTCCGGGGCGATCAAAGCGCTCGATGAGGGCCGCGATGTCGGCGCGGTCCGTGGGGCGTTCGACGGGTCGTCCGGTCGGGTTTGGCTGGCTCATGATTCGCTTCCGGTGGGTGGGCCTACGTTGGGCCCCGCTTGGTCGGTGCTGGCGGACTTTCGGTGCTGGCGGGCTAGGCACCGTGGCGGGCAACGTGTACCGCCGCGGGGTGCCTCAGGCCTTGACCTCCGCTTCGGCGTGCACGGCGTCGACGATGGCTTGCACGCTTTCGATCGGGGTTTCGGGCAGGATGCCGTGGCCCAGGTTCACCAAGTGGCCGTGGGCGGGTACGGCGCGTAAGAGTTGTTCGACCGCGCGCCGCGTCGTTTCAGGGCCGGCGAGCAGCACGGTCGGATCGAGGTTGCCTTGCAGGGCTTTGCCGTCCGGACCGCCGACCGGGATCTCGCGGCGGGCTTGGGCCATGTCGGTGCGCCAGCACAGGCCCAAACCATCGCAGGGCAAGGTTACGTGGCGATGGGTGAGGTGCGGGGCTCCTTGGGCGAAGTAGATCGTGGGAATGCCGGCCGCGCGCAGCTCGCTCAGCATGCGGCGCAGGTGCGGTTCGATGTGCTCGTCGTAGACGGCTTCGGACAACAATCCGGCCCAGGAGTCGAAGATCTGGATGACGTCGGCGCCGGCGCGGACCTGTTCTTTGGCGTAGGCGGTACAGGTTTGGGCCAGGTGATCCATCAGCTCGCCAAAGGCCACCGGATCTTGGTAGAGCAAGGCGCGCAGGTGGGGAAAGCCTTTGCCACCTTTGCCTTCCACCATGTAGGCGGCGATCGACCAGGGCGCTCCGGCGAACCCGATCAGGTTCGCGCGGCCGGCGAGCTTCTTTTTGACGATGCGCAGGGTGGCGGGGACTTCGGGCGCGATCTCTTCGGGGTCGGGGCGACGCAGCGCGCGGATATCGGCCGCCGTGCGCACCGGACGCGGCACGATCGGGCCCGGATCGAAGTGGAAGTCGACGCCCAGGGCCGCCACCGGACTCATCAGGTCGGCGAAGACGATCGACGCGTCCAACGGGAAGCGCGCCATGGGCTGCAAGGTCGCTTCGGCGGCCACGTCGGGCTGGGCGCACAGTTCTTCGAAGGTGTGCTCTTTGCGCAGCTCGCGGTATTCGGGCAGGTAACGGCCCGCTTGGCGCATGATCCAAAGGGGGCGGCGTTCGGTCTTCTCGCCCTTGAGGGCGCGCAGGAATAGGTCGTTCATTTGGGCTCCTCCGGCTCGCAGGTGAAGCGATAGCCCACCCCGCGGACGGTGTGAATGTGGCGCGGCCGGTCGGGCTCGCGTTCGAAGCGCTTGCGCAAGCGCACGATGAAGTTGTCGATGGTGCGGGTCGAGGGATAGGCCTCGAAGCCCCACACCTGTTCGAGGATGAATTCGCGGCTGACCACTTCCCCGTCCCGATCGGCCAAGGTTTTGAGGATCATGGCCTCCTTGTGGGGCAGCTGGTGCTCGCTGCCGTCCCAGGCGGTGCCGTTGTAGCTGCGGTATTCAAAGCGGTTGCCGGCGAACTCGAGCACACTGGCTTCCGGCTCGGGGGTGCCCCGGTACCAACGCACGCGGCGCAGGATGATGTCGACCCGCAGGAGCAGCTCTTTGAGGGCGAAGGGCTTGGCGAGGTAATCGTCGCCGCCCAGTTCGAGGCCTTGGATGCGGTCCTCGGTCGAGCTTTTGGCCGTCAGGAACAGCACGGGCACTTGGTTGCCGGACTCGCGCAGGGTTTGGCAGACGCCAAAACCGTCGAGGCGCGGCATCATCACGTCGAGTACGACCAGGTCGAAGTCCTCGCGTTCGAGTTTCTGCAATGCCTCCAACCCATCGCGAGCGATGGCGGTTTGATGCCCCTCGGCGGCCAGGTTTTCGGCGATGCCGTCAGCCAGGGCGTCTTCGTCGTCGACGACCAGGATGCGCGCGGGTTGGTTCATGCGCTGGCCTCCATGGCTCGCTTGGGCCAACGGGCGGTGAAGGTCGCGCCACTGCCGGGCCCAGCGCTCTGCGCATCGAGGGTGCCGCCCTCCATGTCCATGGCGGCTTTCGCGATGTACAGGCCCAGGCCACTGCCTTTCGTTTTGCGGGTCAGCTCGTCCCCCACCCGATAGAAACGCTGGAAGAGGCGGCTCGCCTCTTCCGGCGCGAAGCCAAGGCCTTGGTCTTGTACGCGCAGCACGATGCGGCGGTGCTCTTCGAGCAGCTCTACGTGCACGGATGCGTTGGCACCGGTCGCTCCAGCATTTCCGGCAGTTCCGGCCGCTTGCGCCGACTTGCAGGCGTTGTCGATCAGGTTTTGCACCACCGCCTGCACGCCGATGGCGTCGGCGAACAGCGTAGGAGCGCCGTGCACTTGAGCCTCGATGGGCACGTCGGGATAACGCGTTCCAGCCTGGTCGACGGCGTCGCGCACGACGGTGGCGAGGCGCACCTCTTGCCGCTGGGGATCGCGCTCGCCCGCTTCCAGGCGCGCGGATTCCATCACGTTGCCGATGAAGGTTTCGAGGCGCGTGACCGCTTGCAGCATGCGGCCGGTCAGGCTGCGCACCTGTTCGGGCGGGCAATCGCGCAACTCGAGGGTTTCGGCGGACAGTTTGATGCTCGCGAGCGGGCTTTTGAGCTCGTGCCCCACCGAGGCCATGAAGTTGCGTTGGCGCTGCAGCAGGCGGGAGTGCTGTCGCAAGGTGCGCACCAGCACCGCGATGCCGAGTGCCAGCACGACCAGGAAAAACGCACCTTCCCAGCGATAACGGTTGATGCGGCTGGCCACGTCGCGCTCGATGCGGGCGAGGGCTGCGGGACTGAAAACCACTTCGCCAGCGTCCAGGGCGAGGTGCGGGTGGTCCTTAACCCACAACGCCCGCTCGGCGGGGTTCATGCTTTGGTTGGCCCAGACCTTTTCGCGCTCCAGCACCTGCTCGACCTCGTCGTAAAACGAGCGAGCAAAGCCCATTTGGTCCACCACCCAGTACGTCGCCTGCGCAAAGCAGACGCCGAACAGGATCAGCATGGTGACCAACAGGCCTTTGCCGTCGAGGGAGCGCGCGAAGGTCATCCGGCAGAGCCCTCCCCGGTATTGGCGGTGGCGGGCGTCGGCAGTTTGTCGAGCGCTCGCTGCATGGCGGCCAGGAATCGCTGCAGGTCTTCGGAGGTGTGCGCCAGGGACAAGAACCCTACCTCGTAGGCGGACGGGGCGATCGCGATGCCCTCTTCGAGCAGCGAATGGAAGAGCACCTTGTAGTGTTCGGCGGCGGAGCTGGCGATGCACTCGGCGGTGCGCGGCGGTTCGCCCGCTTGCAGGTTCATCCAGAAGAGCGACCCCTGACGGACGAGGGAAAAACCCTTCGCCGCCAGCATCGGGGCCAGGCCGGCTTCCAGTTTCGCGCCGAGGGCTTCGAGTTGCTGCCAGCCGTTGGCTTCTTCGATGGCTTGCAAGGTGGCTTGGCCGGCGGCCATGGCGAGCGGGTTCCCCGACAGGGTGCCCGCTTGGTAGACCGGCCCGAGGGGCGCCAGGTGGTTCATGATCTCGCGCTTGCCGCCGAAGGCGCCGACGGGCAATCCGCCGCCCACGATTTTGCCGTAGCAGACGAGGTCGGGCTCGATGCCAAACAACTCCCACGCGCCACCGGGGGCGACGCGGAAGCCAGAGATGACCTCGTCGAAGATCAGCACGCTGTCATGCTGGGCGCTCAGGCGGCGCAGGGCTTGCAGGAATTCGGGACGTTGCAGCAACAACCCGTTGTTGGCGGGGATCGGCTCGAGAATGACCGCGGCGATTTCGTGTCCGCGCTCTTGGAAGAGGGCTTCCAACGCCTCCAAATCGTCGAGCGGCAACACCAAAGTGCACTCGGTGAAGGCTTGCGGCACGCCGGCCGAGGAGGGCTCGCCAAAGGTCACCAGACCCGACCCCGCGCTGACCAAAAGGTGATCGGCGTGGCCGTGGTAGCAGCCCGAGAACTTGACCACCTTGTCGCGGCCGGTGAAACCGCGCGCCAGGCGGATCGCGCTCATGGTGGCTTCGGTACCGGATGACACAAAGCGCAAGGACTCCACGCCGGTCAGTCGCTGGATCGTTTCGGCTAGGTGCACTTCCCCTTCGCACGGGGCGCCAAAGGTGGTGCCCTTTTCCACTTGCCGTTGGATGGCTTCGACGACGGCGGGGTGGCTGTGACCGAGGGCCAAGGGACCCCAAGAGCAAACAAAGTCGAGGTAGTCGCGGCCGTCCGCATCGGTGATCGTGGCGCCGTGGGCGCGCACCATCACGGGCGGCTCGCCGCCCACCGCGCGGTAGGCGCGCACGGGAGAACTGACGCCGCCGGGCAGGACGGCGCAGGCGCGTTGGAAGAGGTCGTGGCTCTTGCTGGCGTTTTGGGTGGTCATCGGAAGGATCTGGGTTCGGGCGTTCGTGTTAACGGTTGAGCCAGCGCTGTTCGAGGGCTTCGCGCCCGTGGTAGGTGATCAACAGGTCGGCGCCGGCGCGTTTCATGGCGTGCAGGTTTTCGGAGACGACGGCGCCCTCGTCGAGCCAGCCCAGTTGCGCGGCGGCTTTGACTTGGCTGTATTCGCCCGAGACGTTGTAGGCGGCCAGGGGCAGGCTGCTCGCGGCGCGCACTTGGGCGATCACGTCCAAGTAGGCCAGCGCCGGTTTGACCATCAACATGTCGGCGCCTTCCGCTTCGTCCAGGGCGGCTTCGCGCAAAGCCTCACGGCGGTTGCGCGGGTCCATTTGGTAGGTCTTGCGGTCTCCCGCCGCCGGGGCGGAGTCGGCGGCGTCCCGGAAGGGGCCGTAGTAGGCGCTGGCGTACTTGACGGCATAGGAGAGCACGCCGACGCGATCGTGCCCCGCTTGATCGAGTCGTCCGCGAATGGCGGCGACGCGGCCGTCCATCATGTCGGATGGCGCGACCAGGTCGGCGCCTGCTTCCGCGTGGGCCAACGCGGTCTCCGCCAGCAGCCCGAGGGACGGCTCGTTCAGAATGTGCCCTTCGTGCAGCACGCCGCAGTGCCCATGGTCGGTGTAGGCGCACAAACACACGTCGGTGGCGAGCACCAGATCGTCGCCGAACGCGGCTTTGATGGCGCGTACCGCGGTGGGCACGCAGCCGTCCGCGGCTTGGGAAGCGCTGCCTTCGGGATCCTTGCGCGCCGCGCCCGGCAAGCCGAACAGCATGATCGAGCGGATGCCGAGCTGCAGGTCGGCTTCGATGCGGCGCAACAGCTCGCTGCGGCCCATGCGTTCGATTCCGGGCATGGAAGGGATCGCTTCCAGGCCCGAATCGGCGTCGAGCACGAAGTGCGGCTGCATCAGGTCGCTCGCGTGCACGCGGGTTTCCGCCACGGCTTCGCGCAGGGCGGCAGTCGTGCGCAGGCGGCGCGGTCGCTGTGCGGCCGTCGATTGGTTTTGGTGCGGTTTCATGATGGGCTTAGACGGCGCAGGGCCCGCAACAGGCCTTCGATATCGCGGGTTTGGGCTTCGGCGGCTACGTCATAGCCCGCCATACGGATGGCTTCGGAGGTGGTCGGGCCGATGCTGATCAGGTCCACGTCGCGCGGGATCGGGTGGGCGCGAGTGATGGCTTGCAGGGCGCTCGGGCTAGCGAGCAAGACGGCATCGCCGCTTTGAAACTCGAGTTGGCACTCGGATTCGAGCGGCAGGTGCGTTGCATAGACCGGGCAAACGCGCACTTCGAAGCCTTGTTCCGCCAAAAGATCGTGCAGCTCCGGGCGGGCTTCGCGGGCACCGACCAAAGCCACCCGGTTCCAGCCCGGGGTTTGGATCAAGGTGCGCGCGAGCGAACGCGCGGTCTGCTCGGGCGCGAACAACTCGGCCGGGCGATAGCGATCCGCGCAGGTCTTGCCGGTGCTACGACCGATGCAGGCGAGGCGCGCTTCGGCCGGCGGCTCGAGCCCCATCGAAGCCAGAGCGCGCACGCCGCGCGGCGAAGAAAAGACCACCCAATCGACCCCCCGCAAGTTTTCGCGCACGCTGTCGAGCTCGTCGTGGCACACGTGGAAGCGCAGGGCTTCAAAGGCTACCGGCGTGTAACCTGCTTTGCGGACCTTGGGGTGCCACACGCGATTGCCTTCCGCCGAGCGAGTGATCCAAACGCGACGTTGGGGTTGGAGCGAGCTCATCGAGCGCCCTCCCCCAACAAAGCCGCGGCCGCGTCGGGCACCAGGTCTTCCCGCCGGGTGCTGAACTCGGCGAAGCGGCGGTGCTCCCCGTCGCGCTCGAGGTAGGCGTGCAAGTGCCAAGCCCCTTCCCGCTGTTCGCACCAGGCGCCAAAAGCCACTTGGCAGCCGCCCTCGACCCGCGCGAGCAACTCGCGCTCGACCTGCACGGCGAGATGAGCGTCGCGGCGATCGAGCGCGCCGACCGCTGCCTGCGCTTCCTCGTCGCTGGCACGCACTTGCAAGGCCAAAGCACCTTGGGATGGCGCGGGCACGAAGCGCACGGGATCCAAGTCGATCTCCAAAAACTCGCTGCGATCCAGGGGTTCGATTTGGCCTAGCGCCGCTGCGGCGTCGAGGCGCTGCAATCCGGCCGTGGCGAGCAAAATCGCGTCGTATTGGCCTTGGCGCAGTTTGTCGACGCGCGTCGGCACGTTGCCGCGCAGGAGTCGGACTTCGAGATCCGGGCGCAGGTCGGCCAACAGAGCCGTTCGGCGGGCCGCGGCGGTTCCGACCGACGCGCCTGCGCGCAGGGGCAACCAAGCGCGGTCGGAGTCCTCCAAGCCCTCGACCGCATCACGGCGCACGAGCAGCCGGTCGCGCACGTCCATGCGCTCGGGCATGGCCGCGATGACGAGCCCCTCGGGCGAGAGCGACGGCAGGTCTTTGTAGCTGTGCACCGCGAAGTCGATGCGCTCCTCTAAGAGCGCCTCCTCCAGCGCGCGCACGAACAATCCTGCGGGGCCTAGCTCGGCGAACGGGCGAGCCTGGTCGCGGTCCCCTTCGGTTTTGACCGGCACCAAATCCACGCGGTGCCCGCGATCGGCCAATTGCTTGGCGATGCGCCGACTTTGAGCGATCGCGAGGTCCGACCCGCGCGTGCCGAGGCGCAGGTTCATGAGGAGGCCTCCTCGGTTTTCGGCGCGCCTGGGTCCCGCTGCGGGGACGTAGAGGAACCACGGTGCGTACCCCCGTGAGAATCGCTTGCCTGCGTTCCCGAAGGGCGCGATGGCGCCGCGTTCAGGGAAGATGTTTCCCGCAGCCCCGCGGTTTGCGACGGTTGGGTTTGGGAGTCTTCCGCCTGCCGCGCCTCGTTTTCTGGTGCACGACCGAGCTGACCGTGAGCACTGTCCAACGGGCCGGCGCCGTGCGAGCGCGACGTCGTATCTCCGTCAGCCGCAACATTCTCCGGGTCGGCGAATGGGTGGCCGCTCGGGCTCGCAGATGTTGCCGAAGGGCTGCTGGAGGGCGGTGCGCCCGTCGGGGCGACGCCATGTGACTCCGCCGATTGCGTCACCTCGCTCGCAGGCCCAGTCTGCACGGCTTGGCGTTCCTGTTCTTCAACGACGGCCCGGCGGATTTTGCGTGCTAGGTCTTGGGGCGCGTGGCTCAAGAAAGCGTGCAGAGCCCCTTGCCCTTGTTCGCGCACCACTTGGCGCAGCCCGGTGGTCGGCAGGTGCGCCATTTGGGCGGCAAAGCCGGCGCTCCACTGCAAGAGCTGCTCTTGCTGCGCTTCGTCCAGTCCGGCGAGCTCCTTGCGGAAGAGACGCTGCAGACCGCTTTGCGCGCTGTGTCGATAGTGCTCTTGCACGGCGCGCGCGATGGGCCCCAAGGCGCTGGTACCGATGCGTTCGCGCAGGAGCAGCAATGCCTGGTCGATGCCGATGCGGGCATCGGCGGCGCGGGCTTGGCGGTCCTGGCTGGTGCGATCGGCGCGGGCCAGGATTTGGTCCATGCCGAGGTACGCGAGTCCTGCGCTCGCCGCATCCCCCGCGTCCACGTCCGGCGGCACGCCCAGGTCGACGATCTTGGCCATTGGATTGTGCTGGGCGATCTCTTGCAGCAACGCAACATCGAGCACCGGATCGAGCGAGCCGGTCGCGCACACAATGCCGGCGACGCCGCAGGGATCGGCGGCGAACTGCTCGAAGGAGCGAGCTTCTCCGCGCACGCCGGCGGCGGACAAGGCGCGCTGCGCTTTCTCGGGCGTGCGGTTGATCCAGACCACCGGAGTGTCGCTCTCTTGCAGTCCGCGTGCGCACCGCTCGGTCATGGCAGAAACACCCACCAAAGCGACCGGCAGGGTGTGCGCTGGTGTGACTGGGCTGGCCTCTTCCCGCAAGCCAGCCGGGGCATCGCTCGGTTGGGGTGCCAAGTGCGCCAGCGCGATTTGCGCGAGGGAGGTTTGCCCGAGGTCGAGCCCCGTCTCGCGGCGCAAGCGGCGCGCCACTTTGATGGCCTCTTCGACGACGAATCCGAGCACGCCCGAGGCCAATCCCAGCTCGCGGGAGGCGGCCAACGCTTCGCGCAGTTGACCGAGCACTTCGGTCTCGCCGAGCTGCGCCGAGTCGAGTCCGGTGGCGACCAGCAAGAGATGCTCCGCGGCGCCTTCACCGGCCCAAGCGCGCAGGGTGCGTTCGGCTTCGCCGGGTTGCGGGCGGCGGCTCGCGAACGACTCGAACATGCGTCGGCGTAACTCCGCCGGATCGGGCCGCACTTCGCTGCGGTAGATCAGCTCCACGCGACTGCAGGTGGCGAGGTACACCACCTCCTGCAAATGCATGCGCCGGGCAAAGGCGGACAGCTCGTCGGCCTGTACCGCTTTGGGAAGGTGAAAGCGGGCCACGTCCTCCGAGGAGGCGTGCCGCCAGGAAAGTCCGATGACCCCGAGCTGTTCCATCGTGCGCTACCGTAGTCCAATCCGCACCGGCGTTTGTCACCGTTTTGTCACAGGTCGGTGGGCTTCCCCCCTTGGGGAGTCGCCCCCACCGCCCGGAGCCTCGGCCGTCCTCGCTAGGCCCCCGAAACGCTGCCAAACGGCAACACGGGCTCCAACAACGCTTGCGCGAGGCGCGCGTGATCAGCAATCGCCGGAGTACATCGGAATTGCTCACCGCCGGCCTTGAGGAAGGTCTCGCGCCCTTCGACCGCGATCTCTTCGAGGGTTTCCAAACCATCGGTCAGGAATCCGGGCATGGTGACGAGCAGGTTCTTCACGCCCTGGGCTGGCAGCTCTGCCAAACGATCGGCGGTGGCAGGACCGACCCATTTCGCCGGGCCGAACACCGATTGGTACGCGAGGCTCGCTTCCTGCTCCGGCCAATCCAAGGCGGCCAGCAGGGCTTGGTAGGTGGTCGTGCAATCCTGGGTGTAGCGCTCGCCTTCGCGCCGATTGACGGAGGCGGGGATGCTGTGGAAGGAGGCCAACAGATGCACCGGTTCGTCCCCATCGAAGGCGGCCCGTTCCTGCCGTACGCGATCGGCCAAGGCGTCGAGGTACCCGGGAGCGGTGATCGACAAGGGCCGCAGGTGCAAGCGTTCGGCGCAGCCGAGGGACCGGGCAACGCGTTCGGCTTCGCGCTCGGGGGAGCCGGAACTCGACTTGGTGCGCTGGGGAAAGAGGGTCGTGAAAACGACTTCGTCGGCCCGCTCGAACGCCCGCTGCAAGCGCTGCTCGATGTTCGGTTGCCCGTAGCGGTACGCGGACGAAACGAGCACGCCTTCCGGTGCGGCCGCCTGCAAGCGCTGCACGAGCGTTTCGGTCTGCACGCGCAAGGGCGATCCTTCCGGGCTCCAGATGGTTCGGTAGGCTTCCGCCACCCGCGCGGGCCGCGTGCGCAGGATGATGCCGCGCAACAGGGGCAACCAAAACCAGCGCGGATACTCGACCACCATCGGATCGGAGAGGAACTCGTCGAGGAAGGCGCGCACTTCGGGCGCCTCGGGCGCGGCGGGCGTGCCCAGGTTCGCTAGCACCAATTCGACGGGGGCGCGGTCGGTCATCGCGAGGATCCTAGGACCTGCTCGCCTACCCTGAACAGGTGCGACCGGGTTTTTGAGCCACCCACCGCCACGCATTCGGAAGCCTGCATGCCGGACGACGCCCGTTGGAACTTCGCTCGACACTCCGGAGAACTCCTGGGGCAAAGAAAGGAGCGGAAAGCGCGCCGCACCACCCTCTTCAGCCCCAACAAAAAGGCCCGCCTTCCCCGAAGGAAAGGCGGGCCTGCAGGGTCGAGCGGATTCTAGAAGAGGACCGCGAGACCGTTGGAAAGGTTGGAGTTGCCGGTGCCGGTGGCTCCGTCGCGGTACCACAGTTGGAAGTACCAGGTTTCGCCGGACATGATGGTCGGGTTGGCGCCGAGCGGGATGGTGCTCGGAACGTCGTAGCCTTCCATGTTGGCATCGGTGGAGGTGCCGACGGCGTTGACCAGGTCACCGCTCGCGTCGAAGACCCCGATCGAGTTCAGGGGCGAACCGTTGACGTTGTAACGACCGAAGGCGTTGCCACCGGTGGTGGACAAGCACAGGAAGCCGTTGCTGATCGGCAGCGGGTTGGCGGTTTCGGGCGCGGTACCCACGAGGAAGTAACCGAACTCAGTGTCCGGACCGTCGGTGGCGTACAGGCGCAGGTCGCTGCCGACGCCGGTGCCGAAGTTACCCCAGATGGTGACCGGGTTGCCGGTGGAGTTGACGGAGGCGGGGTAGCAGAAGTTCGCGCGACCGCGGCAGTCGTTGGCATCGCCGGGGGTGTCTTGGTCCAGGTCGAAGTTGCTGATCCACCAGGAGCCACCACAGGAAACGATGTGCACGGGGCCGAACGGGCCGTCGGGACCGGCGATGTCGGTGCCGTAGGTCAGGGTGTCGTCCACGGGGGAGAAGATCGAAACCATGTCGATCACCGAGGTCCACGCGGGAGCGTCGATCATGCCGTCGTCGTTGGTGTCGACGTCGTCACCCGTCGAGCCGGTGAACCCGGACACGATCATGTGCGTCACGGTGTCGCCGTTTTCGAAGTTGAGGCTGTCCGTGTAATCCGGGGTGGCGATGGTCATGGAGGTTTCGGCCACCAGCATGATGCCGTCGGCCGGGATGACCATGGCGCCCAGGTCGACGACCGCTTCGATCGCACCGCTGATGCCGGTGGTCGTGGCGGAACCGTCACCCAGCACCACGTAGTGCAGGCCGGTCAAAGCCGTACCGGGAGTGCCGGAGATTTCGAAGTACTCGTCGTTGTCGGCGCCGCTCTGGTCGATGCGGATTTCGGTGATTTCCAGCGTGCCGAGGACACCGTTAGAAACGGTCGCAGCGCTGGAGTCGGCAAACTGGGTTTGCGCGCCCGCGAACGCGGCGAAGGCCACGCCACCGGCGATGGGAAGGAGAGTTTTCTTCATGGGATGGAAGCTTGGAGAGTGATAAGCAGACGGAGGAGCCCGTCCGGCCAGGAGTATTCGGCCCGGTGGGTTCACAGGCCAGCCAGCTGGACCTCCAGGGAATCTGGTCGGGTCCGCGTCGTGCGGAATATTAAGGGGGCCCGTTCAGGGTTTGCGTACTGACCTTCAAAAACTGGTCAAGACGCGCGGTATGGCGGGCCCTAGGGGGTGTTCCTCCGGGGGCTGTGGCCCCGCGGTTTAGGGTCCCAAGCTCCGTCCCGCAAGGGACTTAGCCACCCTCGCCGAGCTGCCACGGCGCCGATGGGGCTCAGATTCCTCCGTCGGGGCCTTGCTGCCCGTCCCCCGCCTCGTCGGGTCCGGAGGATTCCTCATCAGCCCCTCGATCCTCTCCCGACGGCGCGATCAGCCCTTGCAGTTCTGCGGCGTTTTCTTGGGCTGCCTGGCGGCGGGATTGGGGCGACGAGCGCCAGAAACGCCAACGTACGGCCTCTTTCTGCGCGGCGCGGGTGGGGTCGTATTGTCCTTCCCCCAGGATCTCGCCGGTGTCGCTCCAAACGCGGTGGCGCCCGACCGGCAAACCGTCTTCGAAGCGCCCTTCCACCGCGGTTTGACCGCCGGCATAAAACAACGTGCGCTCGCCCGTGGGGACACCGTTGCGGTATTCGATCTCGATCGTCTTCTTGCCGTTGGCGTCCCAGGCCACGTGCACGCCTTCGCGGCGGCCTTCAAGGTACAACCCAAACGCTTTGCGCGTTCCGTTGGCGTGGAACAAGGTGACCTCGCCGTGGGGCCGACCGTCCAGGTAAATCGCCATCATGAGAGGACCGCCTTGGCTATCCCACAGGGTGCGCATGCCGCTCAAAAGGCCGTCGCGGTAGACCGCCTCCTCGCGCAGGATGCCAAACTCGTCCCAGACGCGGTGCAGACCGACGCGCTTGCCGAAACTCCAGTCCCCTTGTTCCAGGAGCTGACCGGCGGGGCTGAACCATTGGTGCTGTTCGTCGAGCCGGCCGTTGTTGTAGCGGCCATCGAACGCCAACGAACCGTTTTCGTGGTAGACGCGGAAAGCCCCGCTTTCGCGACCGCTGACGAAACGAGCGCGCAGCTTCAGTTGGCCGTTTTCATGCCAGAACGAAAACTCGCCGTCGCGCTGGCCATCCGTGTAGTTGCCGCGCCATTCGGGCTGCCCGCCCGGCTGGAAGGCCGTCCACTCGCCTAGGCGCCCCGCCGTGGGGACTTCCGTGGAATCGGGAAAGCAGTGTTCCACGCTTGGAACCGCACCGTCCACGTAACGCCCACGGGCTTGCAGGGTTCCGTCCGGGTACCAGAAGGTCCATTCGCCCTGGGCGCGCTGGATGCCGCTTTCGTCCACCGAAACTTGGCCCTCAAAGCGCAACGAAAGGCCTTCGCCGTAGAAACCTTGAATCTCCTCCGTGTCCGCACCGCAGCCCATCAAGAGCAAGGCGATGAGCCACCACATAGAGAAAGGAGAAACGTTCATCGGTTGCGTACCGCCGTCGAATTCTAGCACCGCCCTCTCGCGGCCCAGGGTCCGATTCCCGTCCCGGGATCCAAATTCTCAATTCCCCGCATGGAAGCTCCGCTCCGCTGCTCTGGCACGAGCCGCGGTGTTTGCCAGTAGCGAGCGCGGATTCGCGCGACGATCCGCATGAAGGCATCGCCCCTCGAACCGTCGGAGTTGGGCAAAAGCCCTAACGCAAAGCTGCCCCGCTCCCGAGGGCTGGCTATCTTGTGCCGCCATGCAGCCGCACGCCGAACCGCAGTCACCCGAAACGACCCATCCCGAGGAGGGTCGTAGCGAGTGGTGGATTCTGGTGCAGCTCGCCCTGCCGATCGTGCTGACCAACCTGACGATGTTTTCGATGTCGGCGGTCGACACGCTGATGATCGGGCATCGCTCGAAGGAAGACTTGGCGGCGATGGGGCTCGCGGTGGTTTGGTTGGCGGGTACTTCGATGTTCGCCAGCGGCATCCTCTTCGGGCTCGATCCGATCGTGAGCCAAGCCCACGGCGCCAAGGACCGCCAGCGCGTCGCCAGCGCTTTGGGCCAAGGGTTTGTCGCCGCGATCTGGTTGACACCGTTCTTGATGGCCTCTTGGTTCTTCACCGAGGACTTTCTGCTGCTCGGTGGTCAGGAAGCCGCCCTCGCAGCATCGGGAGGCGATTACGCCCGCTGGTTGGTGCCCTCCGCGCCCTTCCTGATGGCCTTCACGGTCATGCGCCAGTGGCTGCAGTGCCGCCGCATCGTGGCCCCGATTCTGATCCACGCCCTGTGGACCAACGCCCTCAACGTCTGGCTGAATTGGATGCTCATCTTCGGCAACGGGGGGGCCCCCGAGATGGGGCTCGAGGGGGCTGCGCTGGCCACCACGATCACCCGCGTGGTGCTGGCGGCCAGCCTGTTGGCGCACCTTTGGTGGACCCAGCGCGAGGTGGCGCCGCGCCTCGGTATGCGCCGGGAGGCTTGGGACTGGAGCGGGCAAAAGATCCTGTTCGCCTTGGGATTGCCGGTAGCCTTCCAAGTCACCTTCGAGATCGGCGCTTTCGGGGTTTCGACCCTCATGGCGGGCCGGCTCGGCACGGTGGACGCTTCCGCGCATCTGATCGTGCTGAACCTCTCCAGCATTACCTTCATGGTGCCGCTCGGCATCGGACTCGCCGCGTCGGCGCGCATCGGAAACCTGATCGGGGAAGGCCGCTTTGCCACCGCGCGGCGCTCGGCGCGCTACGCGTTGTGGATGGCTTTGGGCAGCATGACCTTGTTCGCGGCGACGTTTTACTTCGGGCGTCACGATCTGCCGTCGTTGTACACCAACTCCGAAGAGATCGACGTGCGCTTGGTCGCGGCCCTGATCTTGCCGATCGCCGCCGCGTTCCAGATCTTTGACGGCGTGCAGGTGGTCGGCAGCGGCATCTTGCGAGGCGCGGGACAAACGCGGCCGGCCGCGATCTTCAACCTGCTCGGTTACTGGCCTTTAGCCCTTCCGATGGCGTGGTGGTTGACGTTCCACGGAGGCTTTGGCATCCGCGGCATTTGGATCGGGTTGGCCTTGGGACTCGCCATCGTCGCGGTCGGCGTGGTGCTTTGGTGGCGACGGCTCGACCTGGAGCGGTTGGGACGCGTGGAGTCGAAAGGCGCAGTTTAAGGGGGTGCCCAGCGCTCTCCCACGCAAACCGAGCGGCAGCCTTCTTGCGGCGCCGCGGGCGTTACCGGTCTTGCGGCTGCGCTTGCCCTTCGGGTGCCTTCCGAGCACGCACACGCATCAGTTTGACCTGCGCGATGCGCGCTTCGAATTCCTGCCACTTGCGCGGGGCTAGGTCCTGGATGTCGGCCAGCAGGTAGGCCTGCCGCGCCGATTGGAACGCCCGCAACGCGTTGCGCCACTGGCCGCGACCGACGAGCACCTCCGCCCATTCCTCGTGGCAGCGGCCCAACCACTCCGCGTCGCGCACGGCGAACCCGCGGGCATGGAAGGCTTTGGCCGCGGGGATCGCGCGCAGCAGAATCTCGGCGGCATCGTCCGGTCGCCCCGCCAGGCGCAGATTGTGGGCCAGGGCCCAATCGGCCCGCAGCCGTTCGCGCGTGCCAGCTCGTGTCAGATCGCGCGCCTTGCGCAGTTCGACCACCGCGGTTTCGTAGTCGCCGGCCTCTTCGTGGGCGTAACCCAAGGACTGGTAAGCCGCCGCGATCCAAGCGCGCTCTTCCGAAGCTCGCGCGGCTTGCAGACCCCGTTCGCACCAAGCGATGCGCGCCGTGGGTGTCGCCACCACCGAGCCCATCGTGCTCGCTTGCATAGCCCACGCGTGGCGACCTTGCTCCATGCTCCACTCGTACAGGCCGAGCAGTTTGCTTTCAGCCGCCGCCGCGTCGCCCGCATCGCGCGAACGCAGCGCGGAGGCCAACAACACGCGGCCAAAGGCTGGGTCGTCTCGATCGACCTCCGCGTCGCGAGCTTGGGCGAGCCAAGAGCTGCCCTCCTGGGGTTGCCCGAGCAGGGAATAGGAACTGGCTACTTGGGCGGCCGCCTCAACGAAGCGTGGTTCGTCTTTTTCGGTGCGCGCGGCCACCGACGCGAGCTTGTAGAGCTCGACGGCCTCTTGGAATGCTCCCGCCTCGAAGACGCGATCTGCTTGCTCCAAGATTTCGCTCGCCTCTTGGGAAGCGCGCCCGTCCGGACCCGTCGACTGACAGCCCAAGGCTCCCAGCAGCAGCGCGCTGGCGACCCAACGCTTCCGACCTGCCCAAAACGATTGGCCTGTCCCCTGCTTTGTCCTTGGTTGGTGCCCCTTCATGCCCCCCAGAATAGACGCCGCACCGGTCGAGGGCACGCGCTTGCCCGTGAGCCGGACCCAATCCCTTGGAATCCGACCGTTTTGGTCCGGCGGCACGCCACGGGACCTAGATCGCCCCGCAGGGTGCCCGAAAGCGGTCCAATCCAGCGTCGCAAGGCCATCTTGGGGCGGGTGACCCCTCTCCCTCCCCGGTTGGGGCGGCTAGGGTAGGACCCTTCGATGAAGTCGCGCTTCGCCTGGATCCTGCCCCTGTTGATCGGGGCCGCCCTCGCCAGTTTGGTGTGGTGGCAAACCTCGTTGCCCGCAGCGGTGCACGGGGCCGGATTGTCGATGGACTCGGGATGGGAGCTCGAGGGCGGCGAAGTCTTGCAAGCAGAGGGCGCGGGTTTGGCTCCCGGCGGTGCCCCCGTTGGAGCGCGGGAGGCGTCCTTCAGCGAACCCGCGGAAGCCACCCGCGGCCTCGTGCCTACCGACTCCGCCCGGTTGCGCGCGCGCTTGGTGGACGCGACCACGCAAGCTCCTTTGCCGGGCGTCCGCGTCGTCGCTTATCTGGACGAACCTCCCGACGGCCGCGCGATCGCCACCCGTTCGATCGAAGCGATGCGCGGTTCTTTGGCGCACTCCCCCACCAGCAACCCGGAGGGCTGGGTCGAGTTCGACCTGCCGCCGGATCAGGCCTTGCGGCTGTCCGCCCGCCCGGACCCCGCCACCCACCAGCCGGCCATCGAACGCGTTCCGCCGCTGCAACCCTACGAGCTGCGCGATGTGACCATCGCCGTGCATGGGTTGCAGTACACGCCGTTCCACGGACGAATTCGCAACCGAGCCACCGGGGAATGGGTGGGCGCAGCCGCCGTGCGCGCCTACGGCGAAGCGCAACTGGGCACGGGGCCCCTGCTCGCGAAGCCGAAGGAGGAACCGACCTACAGCGACTTTGAGGGTCGCTTTGAGATCGACGCCTCCCAGCGCGGCTCGTTGGCGTGGATCACCGCGCCGGGTTTGAGCCCCACCGTGCTCGGCTTGGATGCCGTGCACGAAAGCGCCTCCAAAGCGCGGGACGTTTGGTTGCAGCCCGCGGGCTTGTTGGGCCTCGACCTGCGCGACGAAACGGGCCGCGGCATCGAAGGCGCCGAGGTCACCGTGTCCACGTCCACCCACTCGATCGTGCAAACCGACGCGGAGCCCATCCAGCACCGTTTGGTGGAATGGAGCGCGCGGACGAGCGCTTTCGGCCGGGCCGAGTTCGCCAACCTGCCGGTGGAAGCCCCCTTGCGCATCGTCATCCGCGTGGATGGAACGCCTCTGCTGAAGGCGCCGCCAACGCAGATGCTCTCCCCCGGCGAAGCGCGCGAGCTGCGCTGGACGGTGGCGGGTGGAACGCAAATTTTCGGGCAACTGCACGGCGATGCGGACTTGCCCATGACCGGACAAGAACTGTGGTTGTTGCCAGCGTCCGAAGAGAAGTCCAAGCTGGCCACCGCCGGTGACCAAGCGCGCGCGTTGCACAAAACCCACACCGACCAAGCTGGGCACTTCGCCTTCTCCGGCGTTCCGGCGGGTGCTTGGTGGATCGTGCCGGCGGTGCGCGGGGAAGAGTCGCGGCTCGCGCCCCTCGCGCGGCGCTTCGATGTTTTGGAAGGCCTCAGCGAACTCGAAGTGCGCCTCGAGGTGTTCCCCGCCCGTTGGGTCAGCGGCCGGATCGAAGCCGAGCCGGGCCAAGAGGTGGGCGTGCATCGGGTTTGGTTGCAGGCCACCGGCGTGTCCGGGCACCTGACCACTTGGTCGGACGAGTCGGGCGAGTTCCGCATTGGGCCGGTGGCTCCCGGATTGGTGGAGGTGGGCGTGTACCCCAACGCGGAGCACGCCGGCAGCGAGCCGATCGTGTGCCGGGCCGGCGATGAACAGATCGAACTCACTTTGAGCACGGGCACGCGTTTGCGCGGCATGCTCGCGAGCCCCGCGGGAGGGGCTTTGCCCGAGGTGGAACGGGTGTTGTTGACGCGGCCGGGTGGCGAAGTCCAAGCGGGTCGCAGCTTGGTGTTCGAAGACCTGGATCCGGGCACGTACAGCTTGTTCGTGCAAACCAAGGACGGTCGTGTGGCCTGGGCGCACCGCATCGCGCTCGGCAAGGGACGTCGCACGGGTGAGGCGATCCTCGAACTGCAGCCCGCTGGCATCGTGCGGCTGCAGGGTCCGGGCGAGTACCGCCTGTGGGTGCAGGGAGCCTGCGTGGGGGCCGGGCAACTGGCCGTCGGCGAGAGCGCGGAGGAGCGCGTGCCCGTAGGCCTCTTCCGAGTCGAACGCCCCGATCGCAACAAGCCTGCCGAGGAGCTGCGCGCCAAACCCCGCGGGACGGTGGAAATCGACCTCGGCCGGGCCAGCACCGGCCCCGGGTTGGCGCCCCGTCGCTCCGTGACGGGCGGGCGCTAGGAGCAAGACGGTTGCGACCCACCTTGACCCTTTCGGTAGGGATCGATCGAACGCCGACCGAGCCCTGAAGCCCCCTCGGGGAACGGCGGGTCTCCAAACAGAAAAAACAGGCCTATTGTTGGGCGATTTCTGGCAGCAAAACCTCCTCGTTTTGTTCGGTTTTTGCCGAAAAAAGCACGGATCATGGCCGCTTTCGGGCAAAAAAGCCTGCTTTGTGGTCGAGAGAATGTGTGGGTCTTCTGCAAGAGCGCCAGAAGATCCATCGTTCCACCCCTCAAACATGGTTGGGGCACCCGCTAGAATCTGTGGCTCCCCACATCCCTTGGCAACCCCTGGATGCTCATGGCTACAAAGCGAATCGACTGGACCAATACCCTCTTCATTGCACTCAGCCATGCGCTGGCCGTCGCCGGCATCGTGTGGCTGTCGCTCAACTGGAACTGGGGCGTCGCCATCATGGCCGTCGTGTGGTTCGGCTTCTGTGGGCTCTCCATCACCGGGGGCTACCATCGCTTGTTCTCGCACCCGACCTACAAGGCGGTTTGGCCCCTGCGGCTGTTCTACCTGTTGTTCGGCGCGGCTTCGGTGCAAAACTCCGCTTTGAAGTGGTCGGCCGACCACCGCATCCACCACAAATACGCCGACAAGGAAGAGGACCCCTACAACATCAACCGCGGCTTCTGGTGGGCGCACATCGGTTGGGTCTTGGCGCGCACGGAGCGCCAGTTCGACGAGCGCATCGTGGCCGACTTGGTCAAGGACCCGCTGGTTTTGAACCAGCACAAGTACTACGTGCTTTGGGCTTTGATGGGCGGCGCGGTGCTGCCGACCTTGGTGGGCGCGCTGTTCGGCGACCCGATCGGCGGTTTGCTGGTGATCGGTTTCCTGCGCTTGGTGTTCCAGTGGCACGCCACCTTCTCGATCAACTCGGTGGCGCACTCGATCGGCAAGCAGCCCTACGACACCGAAAGCACCTCCCGAGACTCCTGGATCACCGCGATCATCACCCTGGGTGAGGGCTACCACAACTTCCACCACCGCTTCCAAGGCGACTACCGCAACGGCGTGCGGTGGTTCCACCTGGATCCGACCAAGTGGTTCGTGTTCAGCATGTCGAAGATCGGCGTGACCCGCGACCTGCGCCGGGTGTCCAAGGACGCCATCCAGCGCGCCAAAGACACGGTGCGCGAGCAGGCCCAAAAGGCCGCCAAGAAGAACAAGCCCCAGGCAGCGTAGGCTTTCGCTGCCCCGGGGCGCGGCAGCCCCTTCCCCAGCCATGGAATCGGCCTCGCAGCTCCTGACGCGTCAGCTCGAGCATCGCCAGCGGGCCATCGCGCACTTGGTGGGCGATCTGAG
>JAUHXY010000310.1 GCA_030426785.1 bacterium | reverse complement strand
GGTAGCGGCTACACCAACACCTTTGGTGGAACGAGCGCGGCGACGCCTATGTCCGCCGGCATCTTTGGCCTCTTCTATCAGATGTGGCACGCCGAGCTGTTTGGCAACACCGCTTCGAGTTCTGTTTTTGCCAGCCGCCCGAAAGCTACCACCGCGCGGGCGATGATGATCAATTCGGCCCGCAGCTACAACTTCTCCGGTACCGGCGCCGACCTGACGCGGGTGCACCAGGGGTGGGGCCGCGTCAACGTTGAGGAACTGTGGAACCACGCGGACGAGTACCTGATCGTCAACGAGGAGCAGGTGCTGGAGAACCTGGACACCGCGACGTACTTGGTGACCGTGCCCAACGACACGCCCGAGCTGCGGGTGACGATGGTTTACCTCGATCCCGCAGGTACTACCTCCTCTTCGCAGCACCGCATCAACGATCTATCGTTGCGCGTGACCAGCCCGGACGGATCCACCAGCTATTGGGGCAACAACGGGCTCACCGTTGGCAACTGGTCCACGCCAGGTGGTAGCTCCAACGATTTAGATGTGGTGGAGAACGTCTTCCTCCAAAACCCGACCCCCGGCGTATGGACGGTCGAGGTGATCGCGGACGAAATCCTGCAAGACGCGCACACTGAAACGGGCGCGATCGACGCGGACTTTGCCCTGGTGGTGCGCGGCGTCGATGATGAGTCCCCGGTGATCGCGAACTTGTGCTTCCCTGGCGCCCCCAACTCGACGGGCTTCCCGGCGATTCTGAGCGGCGAGTTTAGTGCGCCGACGGGCACCGGCCTGCATTTGGAGGCCACCCTCGGCCCGCCCACCGAGTTCGGCTACTTCTTGATCGGCACCGGCGCCATCGAGCCGGGAACTCCGCTCGGGAACGGGTTCTTGTGCCTGGACGGTTCGACGGGTCAAACGATCGCACGTTACAACTTCGGCACCACCGGCCTGAACTCCTTGGGCCAGTTCGACAACTTCGGCGTGCTGCAAAACTTGTCGTCCACCTCCTCGGTAGGCACCGGCTTCGACGTCCCCACGGACCTGCCCGGCATCGGCGGCACGATCATGACGTCGAGCACTTGGCACTTCCAACTCTGGTACCGCGACGGCGCGGGCCAATCGAACTTGACCAACGGGCTGAGCGTGACGTTCTAAGTCGTACGACTGGTTCCGTACGACATCACCGGAAGGTGATGCTGACCGCGTCCGTGAAGTTGGAGGTGGGGCTAGGATTGAGGTCGCGATACCAGGTTTGGAAGTACCAGGTCTCGCCAGCGACGACCGTCGCCGGGCCGAAGGGGGTGGGCGTCGCGGTGAGGTCGACGTCGATGCCAAAAGTGCCTGACGCGTCGCTGGTCTGAATCTTGGTGGCGTAGTGCCCAATGAAGCCGCTCAAGCAGCGGTCTCCTTGGCTGCCGCCAAAACTCGGCCAAAGACCTTGGTTGCGGCTGTTCAGGAAAACGCCGAAGGCTCCGGGCGGGAGGGAGTGAGCGCAGAGCTGCAGGTCATTGGCGGTCGCGGTGTCGCTGCCGAGCAGCACCATGCGGGCAGGGACGCCCGTGGAGTTGGGTTTGCCCGGGGAGCAATAGGTTTCGCCCAATCGCTCGCATTGGTCGCGCACGCCGTTGCTGTCGAGGTCGACCTCGACCGGCGCGCCCGTGGCGTCGCACGCGCTGCCCGCCCAGTAGCGCTGGGCGAGTTGGAAGGCGTCCGTCCCAATTTCCTGACCCATGATCCGGCCGGGCAAGTCGTCCCCGGGCGGGTGAATGCCACCCCAAATGCGCGACAGGGAGCACTGATCGGAGGCGTCGTAGTAGGAAGCCCACTGCAGGTGAATCGTCACGCTGGGCCCCTCTTCAAACACCAAAAACTCGTTCTGCGGGCACTCGAACTCGCCCAATCCGTCGGGGAAGTACGGCGAACCGGTGAGCTGATGCATGATCACCGCGGCCGCGCGGCTGAAGGTGCTGTGACCCGAAACGTAGCCCGCGAACGGCGGGGTCACGAAGGTCGGACGCTGGTAGGGCCACCAGTTCTCGGCCAGGATCCAGCCCACGCCCGCCGTGTCGACGGCCGGGTCTTGGATGAACTCGGGTCCGCGCCAAGCGAGCAAAGCGATCTTGCCCTCGTGGCCGATGAGGTGCTCGTGGCGCTGTCCAGGAGCGGTGGTCGCGGCGCTTACGACTTCCACCAAACCGGGGTGCAGGTTGATGCCGTCGGGGTGATAGCTGGCTTGTTGCGGGTCGCTGCGCTGGCCGAGGTCGGCGAGATAGCGGATCGCGCTGATGGGCCGCAGGTAGTCGTACCAGCCCTTGCAGCCCCAAGCGGAGATGGCCGCGTCGTGCATGGCGCCCGCCATGGCGAGGTAGGACTTGGCGCACCACTCGAGGTCGCCCACGATCGGTCCGGTGCCGCCGACGCGCTTCACAAACGAAGGATGGTCGGAGACCTCGTTCAACAGCACAAACCAGTGCCCCGGGGGCGTTTCGGAGTCCGGTCCATCCGCCCAAAACTCCGCCAAGACCCGCGCGTAATCCCCGCGCGGCACCATCTGCGGTGCATAGGGCTGCCCGGTGACGGGGTTCGTGGCATAACCCGACCCCAGGTCGCCGCCGTCGTAGTAGTCGTAGAAGGTCGGCGTTTGCGACGGATCGGTCAGGGGAGCGTTCCCGATCGATGCCGGCGAAGCGTCGATCATGACGCCGTCCGCGGGGTCGAGGTGCGCCGACCAGATCGACACCATCTCAAACCCGTTGCGATAACGATCGAGCGCATCATCGATCAACGGCGGCGTGCCCGGGTCGTGGTACAGCCAGTAGTGGAAGCCGTCCCGTTCGCGGATGGTCAAGTCGTCGTCGGAGAGGGCCCAGTGATGCACGATGCCCCACTCCGGCGAGAGGAAATCGGGGTACCCAAAAGGCACGACGTTGCCCGATTGGTCGACGAAGAATTGCAGACTGAGGGGTTGCCAACGGTTCGGTTCCACCAAAGTCGGGTTGCCCGGCAGATCCGGAACGAGCGGATCGTTGAGGGGCAAGTAGAAGCGGTTCGCGTAGCCGTTGGCTTCGTTCGAATTGTCCAGCGCACCGTAGTCTAAGATGACTTGCGCGATACGATTGCCCACGGCGGCGGGGGAGTTCCCCACCGTCGATATGTTCGTGCGGTCGTACCCGAGCGCATCCATCAGGCGGTCACAAAGCGGCAAAGCCACGGACGCTCCGGGGGAGTTTGCGAAACGGCTCTGGATGATCTGATAACAGGCAAAACTGATCGCCTCGCTGCGCCAAGCATCAACGTTGGGGGAGGTCGTCGCATGATCCTCCCGAAACAACACCGTTTGCGCCGTGTCGTCGTAGGTCGCCCAAGCATCCCACGTCGCCAGCGAAACGTGGTACAGGTTGCGGGCGTGCACCGTCGGTCGCGCAAAGTCGTTGCGAATCGACTCTAGCAAGACCTCATTCCACAGCCGCGCCGCCGAGCGTTGGCCTACTTGGCTGGCCGAGGCCGGTGCCGCGAACGCCAAAACGCCCAGCCAAAGTGCAACGACCCGCAGCCGGGTCCCCCAACGGGGGCACGAGTCCCCCTTTCGATTCCATGCGAGAGCCATGCCTCAGGATAGCATGCTGTAGGGGCACGAGACGGGCCCGCTGGGGCGCTACCCAGCCATAGGGCCCCGTGGGCCGCTATCCCCCTAAAGAACCGAACCGTCTCGCGTAGCCGTCTCTTT
>JAUHXY010000045.1 GCA_030426785.1 bacterium | reverse complement strand
CCGAGAAGCGCATGAACAGCGCTTTCGATCCCCAGGAGTTCTTCGCGCGCTGTCTCGCGGCCTATCGCATGGGCCTCGTGGTGCGCGGACAGAAATTCGGCGAGCGCTTGGAGTTGGCCGAGTTCCTGGGGCACCTAGCCACCCGCATGCAGAGCCCTGCCTTCGCGGTCAATCCGACCGCGGCCAACTATCGGGGCTATTCGCGCGGCCAATTTGCCTACGATGTGCATCGTTTGCGGTTGGCCCGGGCTCTCCAGCAGGACGGCAAACGCCTCAACTTCGGGGTAGCGACCGGCACCGCGGCGACCCAAAAGAAGCGCGTGATCTACCTCGAAGATGACCTCGGCCAAGGGGAGTACAAGCTGAACGTGTACTTCACGGAAGTCGCCTAACCTCGATTCGTCCCCCTCGCACCGACCTATGGAAGTCTCCAAACCCACCAGCCCGTCCCTCGAGGGCCTCACCCAGCGCGAGGCTCGCAGCATCGTGGAGCGCATGGGGGAAACCGGCCAGCCCCCCGAACGAGGCGCCCTGGCGGTCAACGTGGGCACCGAAGAAGTCCTGCAGGTCTTGCGCGAGGAGTACCTCGTTCCGATCCGCGAAGACGGGCGCAACTCTTCGTTCAAGTTGGTGCAAGCCACCTTCGGCGGCGGCAAGACACACTTTTTGCACTGTTTGCGCGAAATCGGTTGGAACGAAGGCTTCGTCGTCTCCTTGGTGGGCATTTCTCCCCAGGAGTGCCCCTTCGACGACACCCTGCGGGTCTACCAAGCCGTCGCCAAGAACCTGGAACTGCCGCCTCCCGCAGCGGGCCAACCGGCCCCGAAAGGCGTCGAGACGATTCTTGCGACGCTCATCCTGCAGAAGGTGGAGGAGAGCGGGGAAGCCGCCGTGCGCCAGTGGTTGCAACGCGAGTTCAAGCGCGCGCCGATCGAGAGCCATGCTCTGCGCCGCGCGGTGTACCTATTCGCTTTAGCCGTGCTCGATGGAGACGACGCGACCGAGGAGATCTTGGCGGCTTATCTGCGCGGCGACCATGTTTCCGCGGCCGAACGCAGCCAATTCCAACTGCGCGAGGAGCTCGATTCGAAGAGCGCGTTTCGCTTTTTGCGCAGCCTGATCCAGGTCATGCGCGAATTGACGGTGCCCGGCCTGATCCTTTTGTTCGACGAAATGGATCGAGTCATGAGCCTGTCGGTCAAACGGCGCAAAGCGATCGGTGACAACCTGCGCCAAATGATCGACCATTGCGGCCAAGCGACCCTGCCGGCCCTGTTGTGGGTGTACGCGGTGCCGCCCGAATTCATGACAACGGTAGTGCCCGAATACCCCGCGCTCGAGCAGCGCTTGCGCGGGGCGGGGCGCTTTTCGGTGGCGAGCCCTTTGGAGCCCGTCATCGATCTGGAGTCCCTGCCCCTGGAGCCCGAAGAGCTGTTCCGACGCATCGGCCACAAGCTGCTCGAGCTGTTCCAGCACGGCCGCCCCGAAACCATCGACATGGATCTACAAGGCCGCAACGTCGACGCTTTGGCGGACCACATGGCGCTCAACGCGTTGGAGTCGGGCTCCCGGCGTTTGTTTGTCAAACGTCTGGTGCACATGCTGCACCAGCAGTTGCACGAGCCCAAGCCGCTCAGCACACAGGATTGGGACGCGGACGACGGCTTTGGCGACGACCTGGAAGGGGAAGAAGACCTCTTCTAAGCACGATGCAACAGCGCTGGCTCGCCATCCGACCGGGGGACCGGGTCCGTCACCGCCAGCGCGGGGACGGTCTGGTGTTGGCGATGACGCCCGGCGGCAAGGCCAAAGTGCGCTTGGATGGGGACCCGGGTTTGCCGTGGACCTTGCCTTTGGTCGAATTGCAGCCCATTGCACCTCCGCCGCCCGAACCCCCGCCGGTTGCGCAGCGGCCCGTACACCGGCTCAGCGGTCCTTCGATCGAGGGCCTCGCCGTGCCCCCCTTGCCCCAGGTGGAGCCGGCCGAAAACTCCCTCGTGCGCGCCGAGTTGCGCCAAACCATCGAAGCGATGCGCTTGGGAGTGGTTCCCGCGGAGTTCGTGCGGGACTACACGGTGGGGCGCGATGCGACCTTGGAGGCGGTCGAGGACATCCTCGAGTTGCAAGGGGGCATGCGCGTGTTGTGGGGGGACTACGGTTCGGGAAAGACCCACATGCTCGATATCACCGAGCGCATCGCATTGGAGCGTGGTTACCTCACCAGCCGCATCGTGCTCGATCCGCAAGAAGTTCCGCCGAGCCACCCACGGCGCTTGTACTCGGCCATCGTCGATCGCTTGCGGTACCCCGATGACCAAGGCCACGGGCTGGAGCCCCTCTTTCAAAAACTGGCGGGCAGTTCTGAGCACGCCCAACCCGAGGGGCACTTTGCGAGCCGCTTTTTCTCGCCGTACTTGTTCGCGGCGGAACAAGGCGATCCAGAGTTCCTGGATTGGATGCGCGACTACGTCGACGGTTGCAACATGGACGTGTCGGACGGCAACCGCCAGCTCGCCAAGCTGGGTTGGACCGGACCCCGATTGTTGACCCTGTCCGATTATCGCACCTACGGGCGCATGTACATGCACCTGCTCGGCAACGTGGCGGCTTGGGCGCAAGACGCCGGTTATCAGGGCTTGTTTTTGCTCTTCGACGAAGTCGAGTTCGTCGATTCTTTGAGCCAGCAGGAGTTGGGCTATGCCATGGAAGTGCTCAAACACTACGCGGCGGTGACGGTGCCCAAGACGGACCTCGAGTTCGATCCGGACGCGCTCTACCGAGGCGGCCATCGCGTGCACCGCGAGCTGCGCCTGTTTTATCGCTCCAGCCAACCTTTGACCGTCATGTTCGCGTTGACCCCCTTGCCGGATATCGAAGCGGCGTTCCGGGGCATTTTGTCGAGCGAGTTGTACAACATCGGGCTGGAGCCCCTGCGCAGCGAGCACATGGCGGAGTTGATGGAGCGAGTCTTGCGTCTTTACTTGCGTGCGTATCCCGATGCGGGTTTGGTGCAAGACGACTTGCCGGGGGTGCTGCAAGGGGTCCAGGACGCTGCGGCGGACCGGGGATCGTCTCCGCGGGTGCTCGTACGCGCGCTCGCATCGCAATTGGACGCTTGCCGCTGGAAGGCGAAGCGCGCCGCGCGCTCCAGCGCTTCATGAACGACTCGCTGCGCACCTGCCTGCCGCGCACGTTCGGGGCCTTCCTGGGGCGCTTTCCGAGGCCGACCGCCATCCAAACCCAGGCGGTTCCCGCCATTCTGGAGGGCCGCGACGTGTTGTTGTGCGCTCCGACGGCGGGCGGAAAGACCGAAGCGTTTGCTGCGCCTTGCGCCGAGCGCTTGTTGGCCCAGCCGCGCCCTCCCTCTGCGGGCGCCAACCCGGGCGACGCGGGGGCTCGGCGGGGAGCTGGTCGTGGGTCCGAGCTCGAAGAGTCTGTGGAGTGGTTGCTCGTCAGCCCCACGCGCGCCCTCGCGAACGACTTGCATCGGCGCCTAGAAGCGCGCATGCATACGGTCGGCCTGTCGCTGGGGCGCTACACCGGCGAGCGCAAGGAGCGCAGCGCCACGCGATGGCCGCGCGCCTTGATCTGCACCCCCGAATCCCTGGACTCGTTGCTCTCGCGCCGGGCGCACGTCTTGGCGCAGGTTCGGCAGGTGGTGATCGACGAGGTGCACGTGTTGGACGGCACGGTGCGCGGAGATCAATTGCGGGTGCTCTTGCATCGCTTGGCCCGCGCGGTGGAAGGGGACTTGCAGCGCATCGCCGCTAGCGCCACCTTGGGTCATGCGGCCGAAGTGGGTCGGCGCTACCTCGTCGATCCATGGCTGTGTGAAGCCCAAGGCGAGCGCAAGGTCAAGGCCAAGTCGTTCGCCGGCACCGCTCCCAAAGCCATGGCCAAGCACTTGACCGAGTTGGCCCGTGGCGGGTTGCGCAAGGTGTTGATCTTTGTGCCGAGCCGCCGCGACGTGGACGAGCTGGCTCAAGCGCTGCACGGCAAAACACCCTTCGGCCCCATGGTCTTCGCGCACCACGGGTCGCTCTCGCAAGCCGTGCGCGAGCGCACCGAGCGTCAGTTTCACGACGCGCCCGCGGCGGTGGCGGTCGCGACGCAAACCCTGGAACTGGGCATCGATATCGGCACGGTCGACTACGTGCTGCTCAGCTCACCACCGGCGAATGTGGCGAGCTTGATGCAGCGCATCGGCCGCGGCGGCCGGCGCGGCGAAGTCATTCGCTTTGGGTACGCTTGGCGCAACAGCGGGGAGGAATTCCGCTTTCGCGTCATGGCCCGTGCGGGCGTGCGCGGGGACTTGTTGGTGGAACCGTATGGCTTTCGGGCCAGCGTATTGGTCCAGCAAGCCGCGTGCATCGCGGGCGGTGCGGGGTACGTGAGTCTGGCGCGTTTGCGCGCCTGTTTGCCGCCGACGTTGGCGGACCGATTTCCCGACCGAGACTTGGTGGATCTCTTGCGCCGCATGGTGGAGTCGGAGGCCTTGGAGCCCGGTCGCGAAGGCCGTTTCGTCCTGTCACCGGAGTGGGAGCAGCGCTACGACCGTGGCACGCTGCACTCAAACCTCGCGGATCCCGGGGGCAAAGACGTGGTGGATCGCCTGACGGGGGAGGTGGTGGCGCGCATCGGACAACGGCCCGATGGAGCCCGGACCGTGCAGCTGGGAGGCGCTGGTCGCCGCGTGGTCAGCGAGTCCGAGCGGCGCGTGTTGACCGACGCGGGTGGGAGCGGTGCCGGGGTGCGCTACGTAAGCCAAGGTAGCCCCTTAACCTCGTTCGCTTTAGGGCGGGCTCTGGCAACCGAGTTGGGCGCGCCCGCCAACGGCCTGCTCGTGCTGCGGGGGGAGGGCCCGCTGTGGCTCGTGCACGGGCTTGGCACGATGGGCGGTCTGTTGCTCGCGGCTTACCTCGCGGAGATCGGCGTGTTGGTCACCGATCAGCCGACCGCGGTGACTCTGCGCATCCCGCGGGCCCCCGATCCTTGGGTGCCGCCCGAGCCGTCGTTTGTCAGCGATTTTGTGCGACGACACAAAGCGCGGCTTGTGCGCCTCGGTCAACTCGGGCCGTTCCACCGCCTCTTGCCGCCTCACGTGGCGGAGGCCACGCTGGTGGAAACCTCGGGTCTGCTGCCGGTGGTCGAGTTTTTGTCGCGAGCGACTTGGGAAGGCCCGCGCGCGCTGAGCGAAGTGGATCCCGCCGTCTTGCATTTGTAGGGAAAAACTCGTGAGCACGGTGCAGCATTCCGTCTGGCAGACTCCGTTGGGCCCTTTGCATGCCCTATGGACGGAGAAGGGGCTGGCAGCGTTGCACTTGGGATCCGAGGGGGTCCACGAGCGCTGGCAAGCTTGGTTGCGACGCTATGCGCCCGACCGGGTTTGCCAGCCGGGGCCAGCACCGGGGACTTGGGACCAAGCGATCACGAGTTACTTCGCGGGGGAGCGGGTGAGCTGGCCGCGCGAACTCGATCAGCGCGGTACGGACTTTCGGAAGCGGGTCTGGGAGGGGTTGCGGGCGATCCCTTATGGAGAGGTTTGGACCTACGCGCGGCTCGCCGAACACATCGGCCAGCCGGGAGCCAGCCGAGCCGTGGGAGGAGCGGTCGGAGCGAATCCTTGCCCGCTGGTGGTGCCTTGTCACCGGGTCGTAGCGCGCCGGGGGTTGGGTGGATTTTCGGGGCCGATGGCTTGGAAGGTGGGCTTGTTGGCGCTGGAGGGCGCGTGTTTGCCTGGAGCGGAGAGCGCCGACTTCGGAACGAGCCAACACAAACTCTTCTGAACCTGCTGACTTCCGAAGCCTTCAAGCCAAGCGCTTCAACCGGTGGGCTTGGCCGACGTGGGACGCAGGGCCCGAATCCTTTCGTAGAAGGCCACCTGAAATTCAGTGACACCTGAGCACCCGTCGGCCGGTCCTTCCTGCGATGAAGACTTGGTGGGGGAGCGTTTTGGCGGGCGCGGTGCTGGCTGCCGGGGGTTGGGGACACGGGGGGGGACCTTTTGTTCGACCCGACCGGTGGCAACCACCGACGGTACAGGCTTGGAGCCGTGCGCAAGCCGGAGGGTTTGGGCTCGATCGCACGCGCCTGCGAGTCTTCGAGCGCGGGACGCAGCGGGTCTGGTCGCTCGACGAGGGGCTAGGTCGTTTGGGCTCTCGGCACTTGCCCGGCGCGAATCACGTTGCGTGGGGGCGAAAAGGCCGCTGGTGGTGCGTGCGGGCGCACGGGGAGCTGCGCCGTTTGTACGCCTACCAGGGGAACCGTCTGCGCCAAGAGTTTGCGGTCGGCCGAGTTCTGGACTGCACCGTTCGGGAGGGCGGCCAAACTTTGTGGGTCTTGGAAGAGCGCGGCGAGGAAGGAGTGCAGTTGTTCTGTTACGCGCAAGACGACCCCCACGGCCGACTGTTGCGACCCATGCCGGGCGTCACGCGCTTGTTTGGGGCGCGTCATGGCGTGTTTGCCTTGCACCCCGCAGGCGCCCTATGGTGGGTCCCCGGCGAAGAGGCGAGGCAAGACGTCGGTTGGCCCTTGCCCGCCGGCGTGCGCATGGCCCGTTCGGTGGGATTGCGCCCAGGAGTGGGGGGGAGTGCTGACTCGACTTCGCGAACAGGGCCTGCCGTGGTGCCCGGGGAGTTGTGGTTACGCCTGGACCGCACCGGCGGTCCGTGGTGGCGGGTGCGCGAGCCCCTGGGGGTCGGGGACCCACCGCTGGTGTTGGGATGGCAAACCGGGTCGCAACAGGAGGGGGCGGCGTGGCCTTGGGAAACGGCTCCTGACAGCACCTTGCCTACACCGGTGCAGCGAGCCGCTCAAGAGTCCTTCGGCATCTTGCGATGGGGGGTGCGAGGGAGCGGCATGGGAATCTCGACCCAAAGCGAGGGGGAGCGTCCGCGCGGCTGGCTCTTGTGTGCCCCCGAGTTTCTGTGGAAGCTCGATGGGCGTGGACGTCCGCTCTACGGTCAGGGAGGTTTTGTCCTCTTGCAACCACCCTAACCACGGGTGCTGCCGCAGCCTTTCTGCTCGCTAGGAGGCGGATGGGAACGGACATACGTCCCTTGCCATCTGTGCGAAGGGCGAGGCTTCCGGAGCATCCGAACGGGCCGAGACCTGAAAAGGAGCACGCGCAACGCGTACGTTGCTCTGGAAGTAGAGCTAGAGCGTGGCAGTTCTGTCGGGGGCACTTTCAGCGGGCCCCCGACGGTTTCTTTCCACTAGGAGTGGACGACTTCCTGGGCTTGACGCTCCAGGGTGGCCATGAAGGCCAGCGTTGAATTCGAAAGATCGCTGCGACCGTGATCGACGCAGGTCTGCGCGAATTGGGCGAGCTTGCGCTTGAGCTTGGGCAGCTCTTTCAGCACAGCGGTGTCCTTGCGCTCTTTCTCTTGGATCCGCACTTCGAGTGCTTGGATTTGAGCCTGATAATCTTCGATGATTTCTTGGTCCGTGCGACGACGGTACGTGCGTTTCGACATAGGAATCGAGGTACGGTTTTTGGATGTACTTCGGTACGGTTTTGCGAGGCTGATGTTTCAGCGCCGATGGGTTGCGCGGAAGCTGCGCGATCCAGACTTGGTTCAGCGTCCCGTGCCCGACTCTGGGGTGGAAGCGCTCTGGGAGTGCGATCGCCTTGCCATGTTTCCGCAGTCGCGTTCCCGCACGTAGGCGGGATATGGGGGGATTAGGAGGTTTCCCGCCGACTCAGAAGGAGTCCAGGCCCCCATCGCTTCAGCGAATCCTAGCGGTGTTCCCAAAGCAATCAACCCTGAAAGCCCTTGGAAAGTTCGTTTTTTAACGGATTGAGAACGTTTTCCCGCGGCGAGGCAATTGGATTGCGCTTCCCATTCTTGTGGATTTGCTCCGATCTTTACGGAGCGTTCTTGTCCTTGTCCGCGCGGTTTTTGGTCTCGGTTTCGTCTTCCAGAAGCATGCGCATCGGCGGCGTATCCACGTCATCCCATTGCCCCGATCGAACGCCCCAAAGAAAGGCCGCAACAAAAAAACCGGCCACCAGCAAGGCGATCGGAATCGCAACAAAAAGAATGTCCATGGCGGCTGCTTATGGCTTTCGCTCGGCGTGGGTTTCCGGCGCGTCGAAGGTGTGGGAGCGAAAGGAAAGGGTGATCACGGTCAAGGAGCTCAAGGGCATCAAGATGGCAGCCATCCAAGGTTGGATCCAGCCCGCGATGGCACCCCAAGCGCCGATGCCATTGTAGAACAAAGAAGCGGCGGCGTTGCGTTTCACGACGTGTTCGATGCGTTGCGAGCCGCGCAGCAAAACGATCAAGCTGCGCAATCCGGGCCGCAGCAGGCAGGCATCGGCGGCTTCGAGGCTGGCTTCGGCTCCGCCATGGGCCGCCACCCCGCAGTCCGCCGCGGCCAGGGCGGCCGCATCGTTGACCCCATCGCCGACCATCAACACCCGGCGCTCCGGTTGGGCGGCTTGGATGCGGGCCAGCTTTTCTTCCGGTTGCTGCTCGGCGTGGATCGCCTCGGCCGGCAGCCCGGCGGCTTGGCCGATGGCTTGGGCGACCCCAACGCTGTCCCCCGTCCACATCTCGATCTCCCAGCCCATGGAGCGCAGCTCACGAATCGCGTCCGGTGTGTCTTCGGCCAAGGAGTCACCCAAGGCGGCGAGAGCCACCAAAGCACCGTCCCGTTCCACGACCACGGGCGACAGCCCTTCGGCCTCGAGCGTGGCCCAGGCCGCGTCCCACCAGGCGGGACGCGCCGAATTCGCCTGCACCAGCCAGCGGGGGGACCCGACGCGCCATACGTGGCCGTCGATGGTGCCTTGGATGCCGCGACCGAGTTGGGCTTGCACGTCCTTGGCCTGCGCGGATGCGCCCGGTTCGGAAAGGCCCTCCACCAAAGCTCGCGCGATGGAGTGCTCCACATCACGCTCCAAAGCGAGCACCGCCGAACGGGCGTCTTCCGAGCCCCACCAATGGGCCAGGGTCATGCGCCCGTGGGTCATGGTGCCCGTCTTGTCGAGCAGGCACAGCCCGCCCGGGTGCACTCGCTCGAGCGCATCGGGGTCCTTGATCAACAGCCCCGCACGGGCGGCCGCCGCGATCGCGGCTTGGTAGGCCAGAGGGGTAGCCAGGCCCAAGGCGCAGGGGCACGTGACGATCAAGAGGGCGATGGTTTGGTCGACGGCTCGGGACGGGTCGCGCCAGAGCCATAGGCCGAGGGTCGCCGCCGCTAGCAGCAAGACGCCGAAAACGAAGCGATGGGCGAGACGATCGGCCCACAAGACGCGCCGCGGTTTGTTGCGGGCGCCTTCTTCGACCAAACGCATCAGGCCCGCCAAGCGCGAGTCCGATCCGACCGCTTCGGCGCGCAACTCCAAGGTACTGCCCAGGTTGACCGTGCCGGCGAACACCGGATCCCCCGGGCCGACGGGAACAGGACGGGATTCACCGCTCAAACGCGAGGCGTCCAGCGAGCTATGACCTTCGAGCACCTCTCCGTCGCAGGGCAAGGACTCTTGCGCAAGCACCTGCAAGCGGTCCCCCAAGCGCAAAGCCGTGTGGGGGACGGTCTCCCAGTCCGAACCGTTCCAACGACGCGCTCGGCGCGGGATCAAAGCGCGCGTCAATTCGACCGCTTCCGAGGCGCGCTTCTGTTGGTGGAACTGCAGCCAACGGCCGATCAGGAGCAGGAAGATGACCGCCGTGATCGATTCGAAGTACACCTCCCCGTGTCCGCGCAGGGTCAGCCACGCGCCCCACCCTGTCCCGAGGCTCAGGGCGATCGCGACGGGCACGTCCATGTGCAAGCGCTTCAGTTTCCACGAAGACCAAGCGCCCCGGAAAAACACCCTCCCGGGGCCCGCGACGGCGATCAAGGTCAGGACCAAGCTCGTCCCGCGCAGCAGGTTTTCGTAGCGCTCGGCGATGCCCGAGAAGGCGCCGCCATACAGGGCAAATGCGAGCAACATGACGTTGCCCGCCAAGGCGCCCGCCAAACCGACCCGCGCGAGGTGTTGGCGGTTTTCCAGGGTCTGGGCGCGCGCCGCTTCCAGGCTGTTGTGGGGGTGAACGGGGTATCCGAAGCGATCGAGAGTGCGTGCGATTTCGGAAAGCCGGACGGTGTTCGGGTCCCAGGCGATCTGCGCGACGCGTCGGCCCATGTGGATGCGCACCGATTGCACGCCGGGCAACACTTGGGGAACGCGCTCCAAGAGCCAGATGCAACTAGCGCAGTGCAGACCTTCCAGATACAGCTCGACCGAAAGCCGGCCGCCAGCGAGGCCTTCGGCGTGTTGTGCGAGGAAGCTCTCGTCGTCGAACTCCTCGTAGCGGTGCTGGGAAGGTTGGGCGGGGGAAGCCGCTTCCCGCGTCCAAGGCAGCTCGTAGAAACGATCGAGCCCCGCGCCATGAATGGCTTCGTAGACGCTGCGGCAACCCGAGCAGCAAAACGTAGGGGCCTCCGGTTCGGTGGGGGCCGGAGCGGGCAGACCGCAGTGCAGGCAGCGCGCCGGTGCGCTTACAGGCCGCTGCACCTTCACTTCTCAGTCCCCGCGCAGCAGCTCGGCTCTTCGTCCAAGGCTTGCTGCAGGGCGGCTTCGGGTTGATGGTCGTGGGCGGCGGCTTGCCAGTTCGGGGCGGCCACCGCAGATCGGCTTTGCAGCACAAGCACGCCAGCTGCGATCAATAGCAGCGGCGTCACCAAAGGAAAGCGCGCTTGGAGATTCGGCCAAAGTCGTTTGGCACCACCCGCCAAAGTCGCCATCAACGGAACGGTGCCCAACCAGAAGGCCAACATGAGACCCGCGCCCATCCACGCGCTGCCGCTGCCCGCCGCGACGGCCACGAACGCGAACAGCCATCCGCAGGGCAACAGCCCCGACAGCAGGCCGAGGCCCAGGGAACGACGCGCTGCCGGCCAACGCAGCACCCTTTGCCGCAAATGGGCGAGTCCGCGGTGGGCGCTGCGCGTTCCCGCGTGACCGAGGGGTTGCACCCAACCGAGCACGCGCGCGACCTGCCAGAGGCCGATAGCGACCAAAAAGACGGCGGACAAAGTCAACGCGATGCGCTGCACGCCGAAGAGCGTTCCGCCCCAATCCACCCCCGCACCGATGCCGCCGGCCGCCAAACCGAGCGCGGCGTACGAAACCGCGCGGCCCCCGTGGTACAGGCTTCCCATGCCGCGCGGGCTGGTCGTTTGCGAGCCCGTGCCCTGGGTCGCGATCAGCATCAGCGGTCCGCACATGCCCACGCAGTGCAGCGAGCCGAACAGGCTCGCGACGAAAACCGATGCGAACAGGGCTTGCATGGGGGCTTAGGGCTGGGCCGGGGGGTAGACGATCCAGGTGTGGGTGAAGCGCTCGCCCCGCGAGGTCAGGTCGATGGAGAGTTCGAGGGGCGCGCCCGCTTGGAGCGGCAGCTCGATCCGCGCCCCGTTCCCCTCGACGCGCGCTTCGCCGCGGAAGCGTTGGTCCGGGCGCGGACGCTCGAAGCCCACCCAAGAGGCCGAATCGATGGGGCGCTGCGCACCGTCGCGATCCAGCAGGATCAATTGGAAGGAGCTGCTGTCGTCAGCGACTTGCCAATCGCTTTCGGCCAGTTTCCAACCCAGAGCCCGGTTGCGCGTGCGTTGAGCTTGCGTGGCGTCCCAGTTTTCGGCGCGCGCTTCCCAATCCTCTTCCAGGACTTCGCCGGGGGAACCGGCGTGGACAAACAGCACGAACAGGTTCGAGGCGACCGAGGCCGACAGCAAGAACACGATCAGGCCGATCCAAGTGACTTGGGGAGAGAGTTTCATGATCCGTTGAGCTGTAGGGGTCCCAAGATCGTGCGCTTGGCGGTGTCGTGGACCTTGTCGTCGGAGAACAGTTCCATCTGGATCTCGCGCCGGCCCTGTTCGAAGCCCTCGGCGGGGACGATCACGTGAATGTTCACATCCTGGGCGGTTTGGGCGGGCACGGTCAGGGGGAATTGGGGCTTGAGCAGTTCTCCTTCGCCCTTGAGCCTTACATCGTACGTGGCGGGCTCGTTGGTGCGGTTGGTGATGTTGATGTGCACCAGGTTGGAGATCGATCCGTCTTCCAGAGTGCGGTAGGGGATCTGTCCCCGGGCGCGCAGGAAGTCGAGTTGGGCTTCCCCGCGGGTAGCGACCGTGTACACCAGCAGGCTGAGGATCCCGATGAGCAGCAGAGGGTAGATGATCACCCGTGGGCGCCAGAATTGGGTGCTGTGGCCCTCGAGTTGGTCCTGGGAGCCGTAGCGGATCAGGCCGCGGGGCTTGCCGACCTTGTCCATGACCTCGTCGCAAGCATCGATGCACTGGGTGCAGGCGATGCACTCAAGCTGCAGGCCTTTGCGGATGTCGATGCCGGTGGGGCAGGTCGTGACGCAGCGGTGGCAGTCCACGCAATCGCCGGCTTCGACGCCTTGGCTGGCCAGTTTGCGGGCGTTGCCGCGGGGCTCGCCGCGCTTTTCGTCGTATCCCACCACCAGCGAGGAGCGGTCGAGCAGCACCGATTGGAAACGCGCGTAGGGACACGCCAAGGTGCACATCTGCTCGCGCCAGAAGGCGAAGTCGAACATCATCAAACCCGTCGTCACCGCGACCACCATGAAGGGGCCGGGGTTCTCGAAGGGGGATTGGCGCGTCCACTCGACCATGCGGTCGGTGCCCACGAACCAGGAGAGGAACGTGTTGGCCAGGTGCAGGGAGAGCACCAGGAAGATGGCGTACTTGAGCACCACGCGCCACTTCGGCAGAGGATGGCGGGCGGGGTTTTGGTAGTGCTTGCCCTCGACCAGCCGCTCGATCGGCCGGTACAGGAACTCCATGTACACGGTCTGCGGGCAGGCCCAGCCGCACCAAACGCGCCCAAGCAGCGCGCTCAACAGGAAGATCGTTAGGAAGATCGACAGGACCAAGAGCGCCAGCGGAAGCGTTTCGTCCGCGTGGAAGGTCGTGCCGAAGAAGGTGAAGCGCCGCGCCGTGATGTCGAACAGGAACAGGGGTTGACCGTTCCAGCGCAGCCATGGGGTGATGGTAAAGAGTGCCATCAGCACCCAAGCCACTACCGCCCGCTTCTTCCAGAAGTGTCCGCACGCGGGCTTCGGACGCAACCAGCGCCGGCTGCCGTCCGCGCGCATGGTTGCCAACACATCCTCATCGGGAGCCGGGGGCATCGAAGTCTGTGTGTTCGGGCAAACCATGGCGCGTCGGGGGAAAGGGGGTTGCGGTTATTCCTCTTGAGGCGTATCCGCGGTTTTTTCCACGGGCCAAACAAGAATCTCTTCGCCTTCCGGCGGTTGACCTTCCACGTAGTTCTTCGAAAGCGAAGCCACATAAGCGGCCATCAAGATGCGCTCGTCTTTGTTGAGGGTCGAAGCCATGCTGACCATCGCCGTCCCGGGCACCCCGTCACGCAAGACGCGCGTGATGTCGGTCAGCTTTTGGACGTTCTTCCAATGCTTGTCGGTCAGGTTCGGTCCCAGGTTGGGCAAACCCGCGCCGCTCGGCTGGTGACAGGCCGCGCAGAGGGAAGCGAACTTCGAGCTGACCAAGGCCAGTTTCTCAGGATCGTCGCGCAACGCCAGAATGGTTTCCGCATCGTCGCTCAGGTTCAACACGATGGTGTTGGCCTTCATATCGGCCTCGAACTTCTCTTGGATGCTCAAGCCGGGTCCGAAGTGGTACCAGTAGGTGTAGGGGATGCAGAACACGATCGTGCCCCAAAACAGCATCTTCCACCAGCCGGGCAGGGGGTTGTCAAACTCCTGGATGCCATCGTAGTTGTGGTCCAAGAGGGGGTCGTCGACGGATTGGCTCATGACCGGGTTTGGTTAGGGGTGTTGGTGGGCTCAACGGGGGCGTCGTTCAGCACGATGCGGGCATCGGCTTCGTAGGACTCCGGGCTGCGCGAGAGGACGCGGATCACCACGCCCAGGAAGAACACAAAGAAGAACAGCAGGACGCCGATTTTCGTCCAGCGGTACTGGGCCTCGCTCAGGGCGAGAGCCAGGGTCAGGGTCGTGCTATTCATCATGGCTCACCCCCTGGAGCTGGGGAGCTCCGCTAGCGGGGACTTGGGCCGACTGATCCTCGGAGTCTTCCAGGATGTCTCGACCCAACCGCAACATGTAGGCGGTCAAGGCGATCACCTTTTTGTTCTCCATGCCTTGGCCCTCGAACTCGGGCGACTCTTGGATCAAGGCCGCCGTGATTTCGCGAGCCTGGATGCGCGCCTCTTCCGGCGCGTTCTCCTTGGCGCGTGGGCCGTAGGGGGTGCCCAGTTTCACCATGGCATTCACCTTGGCTTGGATGCCGTCGAAGTCGAGGTCGTGACGGAGGAGGTGAGAGTAGGAAGGCATGATCGAGCCCTGACTCGTGTCGTTCGGCTCATTGAAGTGACGCACGTGCCAGGACGCGGTCAACTTGTTGCCCACCCGCGCCAAATCGGGCCCGATGCGGCGGGAGCCCCATTGGAACGGTCGATCGTAGATCGACTCGCCCGCCTTGGAGTACTCGCCGTAGCGCAGCACTTCGTGGCGCATGGGGCGGATCTGTTGGGAGTGACAGTTGTAGCAGCCCTCGGCCACGTAGATGTCGCGGCCGGCGAGCTCGAGGGGCGTGTAGGGCTTGACCGAAGCGATCGGTTCCACCACCGACTTCATGGCGAAGGTCGGGATGATCTCGAACATCGAAGCCGACACGATCGCTACGGTCGTCATGACCGTGAACGTCAAGGGGCGACGCTCCCAGGAGCGGTGCCAAGCCATCGAAGCCAAGCGGCGGATGGGGCCAGGGTTGCCTTGTACGTGGGGCACGGGGCCCGTGTAGTCCTTTTCCAAGGCCGGAGCTTGGATGACGGGCTCTTCGTACGTGGCCGGGCGCATGCGCCAGGTCTTGTAGATGTTGACCGCGGCCATGACGGCACCGGCCAAGTACAAGGTGCCACCGATCACCCGCGCCCAGTAGAAGGGCCGCAGCGAGATCACGGTCTTGAGGAAGTCCCCGTTGGCCAAGTTGCCGTTGGCGTCCAAAGCGCGCCACTGCAGACCCTGGGTGATGCCCGCCACGTAGATCGGGATGACGTACAGCAAGATCCCGATGGTGGCGATCCAGAAGTGGGTCACGCACAGCTTCATGCTCCAGATGCCTTTGACCTGGAACAAGCGCGGTGCGAGCCAGTAGATCATGCCGAAGGTCAGGAACCCGTTCCAACCCAGGGCGCCAGCATGCACGTGCGCGATGGTCCAGTCGGTGTAGTGCGACAGGGCGTTGACGCTCTTGATCGAGAGCATCGGGCCCTCGAAGGTGCTCATGCCGTAGAAGGTGACGCCGACCACGTAGAACTTGAGCACCGGGTCCGTCGCCACGCGGTGCCAAGCGCCGCGCAGGGTCAACAAACCGTTGAGCATGCCGCCCCAAGAGGGCATCCACAGCATGACCGAGAAGAGCATGCCGAGGGTCGACAGCCATTCGGGGATCGAGGTGTAGTGCAGGTGGTGGGGGCCGGCCCAGATGTAGATGAACACCAAGGACCAGAAGTGCAGGATCGAGAGGCGGTAGCTATACACCGGCCGCTCGGCCGCTTTGGGCAAGTAGTAGTACATCAAGCCCAGGAACGGGGTGGTCAGGAAGAACGCCACCGCGTTGTGGCCGTACCACCACTGCATGAAAGCGTCTTGCACGCCGGAGTAGGCCGAGTAGCTCTTGCTCCAGGTGACCGGGAGCGCCGCGTTGTTGCCCAAGTAGAGCACTGCGACGGCGATGATGGTCGCGATGTAGAACCAAATGCCGACGTACAGGTGCCGTTCGCGACGCTTGGCGATGGTGCCGAAGAAGTTGATCGCGAAGACCACCCAGATCAGCACCACGGCCAGGTCGAGGGGCCACTCGAGCTCGGCGTACTCCTTGGACTGGGTGATCCCGAGGGGCAGGGTGATCGCTGCGCCCACGATGATCGCTTGCCAACCCCAGAAGTGCAGCTTGCTCAAGGCATCGCTGAACATGCGGGCTTTGAGCAAGCGCTGGGAGGAGTAGTACACCGCCGCGAAGATGGCATTCCCCGCGAAAGCGAAGATCACCGCGTTGGTGTGCAAAGGTCGCAAGCGCCCGAAGGAGAACCAGGACAAGCCCAGATTCGCCTCCGGCATGGCGAGTTGCAGAGCGATGATCAGTCCGACCAACATTCCCACCAAGCCCCAAAGCAGGGTGGCGAGAACAAACATGCGCACAATGGCGTCGTCGTACCGAAACGATTCCAGTTTCGGCGACCCTTGTGCTGCGGCAGTTTGTGTCATGGAGTTTCCTCGTTGACGCGCTTTGCGCGTGTTGAATCCAAGAACGTTCCGAAGCGAATGACGCGAAAACCTTCGCACTTCGGACTACGCAACGCAATCAGATTCTGCGCCCAATTCAAAGCTTCAAATAGACATGGATTGGTGCGCTTTTGAAGGATTGCGACTCGTTCGCGAAACGGATTCCGAACGCCATTTGGAAACGCAACGCACCGTCTGTCGGAAGCGCGGCCCCCGGTCGTGCCGTGCCAAAGATCGGAGTGGATCCGCATGCGATCGCGAGATGGTGAAGGAATTCCTAACGGGGTGCTCCGCGATGCCGAAGGAGGCTTTGGCAACGCGGAACGCAGCGTCCATCGCCCGCAGTGCGGGTGGGGCAGGGCGTCGCAAGTTGAGTGCTTGCCAACCTCGGTGTGGTTCCCGTCGAGATCGAATTTCCTGATCTCGATAGGAGATCGTGCGCTGCGCGGAAAGTGCCGGGAACCCAGGGCCTCGCGGCCGCCGTTGGGAGGACTGCTTGGCCCCGCTCCCCCCAGCGGGAATCCCGCTCTGGCCGTACAGCTCGCTCGCCCCTTGGGCTACACTGGGCGCTTTCCGGCAGCCCCCTGCCGCCCCCGCATAACGGTGGGCCTCGCGCCCCGACCCCGCGCCCCATGCATCAAGACATCGATCGCAAACTCTTCTCCGAAGAAGCCATCGTGGAGGGCATCGACCGCGTCGCCAAGGCGGTCACCGCTCACTACCAAGGCAAGGACTTCACCGTCATTTCGGTGCTCAAAGGCTCCTGCATCTTCGCTTCCGACCTGATCCGCCGGATCCCGATCCCCCTGGAGTTGGGCTTTTGCGCCACCTCGAGCTACGGCGCGGGGACCACTTCGGGCGAACTCAGAATCAACTTCTTGCCGGAGGAGAGCGAGGTGGTCGGCCGCAGCCTGCTGCTCGTGGACGACATCCTCGACACGGGCAAGACCATGCATGCCCTCAAACAGGAATTCCTGAAGCGCGGGGCCGCCGAGGTGCGCTCCTGCGTGTTCTTGGACAAGCCCTCCCGCCGGGCCCTCGAATTCAACGCCGACTTCCGGGTCTTCGAGGTCGAGGACCTGTTCGTGGTGGGTTACGGCCTCGACTACGCCGGCCGGTACCGCAACCTGCCCTACGTGGGCTCCCTCAAGCCTGAGATCTACGCTCAGGCGACGGCCACCCAGTAGCCCCTCGCGATGGTCCAATACCACCCGGTTCCCGAGGAGCGGGTCGGGCTGCCGCTGGACGAGTTCCTGTGCGCGCTCTACCCGGGCGTGTCGAAGGGCTTCCTGCGCGCCGCGATCCGCGACGGTTCGATCGAGGTCGTGGGGGAGGAAACCGTCCCCGGGCGACGCTTGCGAGCCGCCGACGTGATCTGCGTCCACCTCGACGAAGAGAGCTTCCCGCGTCGCGCCGGTTCCCGCGGAGCACGCCAACCCGCCCCCGACGTGCTCTGGGAGGACGAGCGCGTTTTGGTGATCGACAAACCCCCCGGGATCGCGGTCGAGCCAGAACGCTGGGACCCCGAAGGTCCTTGCGTTTCCCGTTGGCTGACCGATTGGGCTGCCACCCAAGGCGACTATCGTCCGCGGCTCGTGCACCGCATCGACAAGGACACCAGCGGCGCCTTGATGGCGGCCAAGGACCTCGACGCGGAGCGGGACCTGCGGCAAGCCTTCGAAGCCCATCAGGTGAACAAGGTCTACTGGGCCTTGGTGGACGGGGAATTCCCCGCCGCTGCCGGGGAGCGCGTGCGCATCGAACATCGCTTGGCGCCCGATCCCAAAAAGATCGGCCGCATGCGCGCGGTCAGCAAGCAGGGCAAAGCCTGCGCCACAGACGTGTGGGTCGAGGAACGCTTTCGCGGGTTCACCTTGGTGGGCTGTGCGCCCATCACCGGTCGCACGCACCAAATCCGCGTGCACTTGGCGGAAGAAGGCTTTCCGCTGATGGTCGACCCGTTTTACGGCCGGCGCGACCAGTTGCTGTTGTCCGAGATCAAGGCGGGCTACAAAGCCAAAAAGGGCGCCACCGAACGGGCCCTCATGCCGCGCCTCACCCTGCACGCCCGCTCGATCGATTGGCCGCGACCCGGCTCCGACGGAGCGCAACGTGACCGCACCGAGGCCCCGTTGCCGAAAGACTTCCACCGCACCTTGCAGCAACTGCGCAAGGTGCGCCCCCCGCATTAAAACGACCCCGAGACCATGAATCTCAAACAAAAGCCCCAGGACTTCCGCGTGCGCGAACGGTTGCGCGAGGACTTCCTGCAATCCCGCGGAGACTACCGTGTCTACCGCGTTTCCAAGGTCAAAGCGACCTCGATCGAAGCCGCCCGCGAACTGGCGGCGTTGGCGGGCGTACCGCCGAGCGAGGTGGCCATGGCAGGCCTGAAAGACCGCCAAGGCATGACCGAACAGTTCATGACGATCGCGCGGGGCAAAGAGGTGTTCGTGTCCGAGCCGGGCCTCAAGATCGAGTCGGTGGGCTTTGCGCACGAAGCGATCGCGAGCACCGCTTCCATCGGCAATGCGTTCGAAGTGGTCGCGCGTGGGCTCGAAGAGACCCAGTTGCGCCGTTTGCGCGCCGGGTTGGACACTGTGCGGGAGTACGGCTACCCCAACTACTTCGACGAGCAGCGTTTCGGCAACCTGCGCCACGGCCAAGGCTGGATCGCGTTGGACCTCTTACGCGGCGAAGTCGAGGAAGGGCTCAAGCGCATGATGGCGTCCATCTCGCGCCACGAGCACCCCCAGTCCCGGGCCTTCAAGGAGCTGGTTTGGAAGCGCTGGGGCAACTGGAAAGCGTTGCGCGACGTGGCGGGCCGTTTCGGCAAGCACCACTCGGTGTTCGACCACCTGCGCAAAGATCCGCAAGACTTTGCGGGCGCCATGGGCCGGCTCGCGACCCGCGAGCGCGTCATCCACCAATTCGCCTTTCAATCGCACCTGTGGAACCGCGTCCTGGCGAATTGGATCAAGCGCAGCGTGCCCGAACCCGAGCGCTTCACCTTGCCGGGCATCGAAGGCCCGCTGGTGTTCTCGAAGGGCCCGCTGCCGGTGGAGCCCGGCTGGCAGGGCTTTTTGCCCTTGCCGGGCGCGCGTTTGGAAGGCTTGCAAGACGATTTGCAGCGCGAACTCTTCACCGAGGCTTTGGCGCGCTACCGCATCGAGCCCGAAGGGTTCGAGATCCCGCACGTGCCGGGGTTTGCCTTCAAGTCGGACCTGCGCCCGATCGCGATCCAGCCCGAAGAGCTGCGCGCTCGGCCGGCCGAGCCGGACCGCCTAAACCCGGACTACAGCATGGTGCGCTTCTCCTTCAGCTTGCCGCGCGGCGCTTACGCCTCGCTCCTGGTGAAGCGTCTCATCGGTTTGATGCCCGACCAAGTGGAGGAAGCCAAGCCATGGAAGGCTCGGCGTTCGACCGATCCCAACGAAGGCTACGGTGCGCCCCGGCGGACGCGCACTCGCGGGCGCGGACGTGGCCGCGGACGCGGCGCGCGGCGCGACGACCGCGGAGCGAGCTTGCACGGATCGTCGGAAGCCCCCCGCCAGGAGGAGGCTCACCCCGCAAGCGGGTACGGTGGCGAAGATCGTCCGCGCCGCTCGGGCGGCCCGCGGCGGCGCGGTGCTGGTCGGGGCTGGCGAACCGATGGCGGCGGCGATCGTGGCGCGCCTCGCCGCGGCGGCGGTCGCCGGCGCTCGGGTGGTCGCGGGCGTGGACGCGGTCCGGGGCGCGGAAGGGGCCGAGGACCCGGTACCGGTCGCGACCGATTCGAAGGCAACGACTCGTGGTAGACAGGTCGGGCGAGCACCGCGGCGGGTCAAACGACGAATCCCGCTTCCCGCGGTGCACCCGCTTCCGTAGCCTACGGCCATGAAAATTGGCGTGCTGGGAGGCTCGGGCCTCTACGACATCGACGGTCTCGAAAACGTGACCGAAATCACCCTTTCGACCCCCTTCGGCGAGCCCTCCGATGCCTACGTGAGCGGCTCGATGGGGGGCACGGAGCTGGTCTTCCTGCCGCGCCATGGCCGGGGCCATCCGCACACCCCCTCGGATATCAACTACCGCGCCAACATTTGGGGCCTCAAGGCCCTCGGCGTGACCCACGTGGTGGCCGTTTCCGCGGTCGGTTCCATGCGGGAGGACATTGAACCCGGCGACTTCGTGCTCATCGATCAATTCATCGATCGCACGCGCCACCGCAAGGACACCTTCTTTGGGGAAGGCGTCGTTGCCCACGTGATGTTCGCCGATCCGATCTGCGGCGAA
>JAUHXY010000309.1 GCA_030426785.1 bacterium | reverse complement strand
GCAACCCGAACACCGGGAAGACCACCCTCTTCAACCGTTTGACGGGGCTGAAGCTGCGCGTCGGCAACTATCCCGGCATCACGATCGACCGCCACATGGGGCACCTCGCCCTGCCGAGCGGCCGACACATTGAGATCGCGGACGTTCCGGGTGCTTACAGCCTGTCCGCGCGCAGCGAAGAAGAACAGATCGCCCTGTTCGCCACCTGCGGCGCCGGCGGCTACCCCCAACCCGACTTGGTGATGGTGGTAGTCGACGCGACGCAACTCACCCGCAACCTATATTTGGTGCTGCAGTTGCTGGAGCTCGGCCGCCCGGTGGTCGTCGCCCTCAACATGATGGTCGACCGACTTGATGCGGAACAAGCGAGCGTGGACGCGGACTCGCTCGCGCGCCGCTTGGGCGTGCCCGTGGTGCCCATCACCGCTAGAACGGGCGAAGGGTTGCCGATCCTTTTGCGCACCCTCGAGGACGTGCTCGAACAACCCAGCAAGGGCATTGCAGCCCCCCACTGGGAACCGGATGCCGCCTTGGAAGCCGACGTGCGCGCCATCGCGGACCAACTTCCGGATTCCTGGACCCATGGGGATCCGCGGCGCGGTCGTGCGATCGCGCTGTGGTCGTTGCTCTCCGTCGAAGATGGGGACGAGTTGCGCGGCATTCCCGACACGCTGCGCGCGCGTGTCGCCGAACGGCGGGCTAGCGCGGAAGGAGCCGGACGCGACATCGACCGCGAAATCGTGCAGGCGCGGTACGATTGGATCGACCGAGCCGCCGGAGACTTCCTGCGGATCTCGCCGCAAAAGGGCCGCAGCCGCAGTGAAAGGGTCGACTCGATCTTGCTCAACCCTTGGACCGGTTTTCCGCTCTTCCTGCTGGCCATGGGGATCGTGTTCCAGTCGCTCTTCTCCTGGGCGGATCCGGCCATCGGTTGGATCGAAAGCGCGTTTGGGTGGATCGGATCCACGGTGGGCGGCTGGTTGCCCGAAGGCATCGTACGCGACTTCTTCACGGAAGGTCTCGTCGCGGGCGTGGGCTCTGTGGTGGTTTTTTTGCCGCAAATCCTGCTGCTCTTCCTGTTCATCACCTTCATGGAAGCGTCCGGTTACATGGCGCGCGTCGCATTCTTGATGGATCGCATCATGAAGCTGCTCGGGTTGAATGGACGCGCCTTCGTGCCGATGCTGTCGGGTTTCGCCTGCGCGATCCCCGCCATCATGGCCACGCGCACCATGGAGCGCCGTCGGGATCGACTCATCACCATGATGGTCATCCCGTTGATGACCTGTTCCGCGCGCTTGCCCGTCTACACCCTCGTCATCGCGACCCTGTTCCCCGTGGGACACTGGCTCGGCCTGCCGATCCAAGGGCTCTTGATGGTGTTCATGTACGTGTTTAGCACTCTGGTGGCGCTGCTTGCCGCCGCGGTGCTTTCGCGCACCTTGCTGAAAGGCAAGTCCTTGCCGTTGCTCATGGAGCTGCCCCCGTACCGTTGGCCCGACTGGCGCACCGTGCTGCGCGAGACCTGGGCCAAGGGTCGGGTGTTCTTGACCGAAGCGGGCACGGTCATTCTGGCTTGCACGATCGGCTTGTGGCTCTTGCTGTCGTTCCCGAAAGACGTGCCCCTCAGCCAGAACTTCGACGCGGTGCGCGCCCAAGTGGAAGCGGACAGCGGTCTTGAGGAAGCGGAGAAGACCGATCGCCTCGCGCGTTTGGATCACCAAGAAGCCGGGGAACGCCTGCGCGGCAGCTACGGCGGCCGCATGGGTCGCGCGATCGAGCCGGCCTTGGAGCCCCTGGGTTTCGATTGGAAGATCGGCATCGGCCTGATCGGCGCCTTCGCCGCACGGGAGGTGTTCGTCTCCACCATGGGCCTCGTCTACGGCGTCGGCGCGGACGTGGACGAAGAGTCCAGCTCCCTGCGCGACCGCATTCGCAACGAATCGCGCCGCAGCGGAGAACGGGTCTACACCCCGTTGATGGGCCTTTCGCTCATGATCTTCTTCGCGCTGGCGTGCCAGTGCATGTCCACCGTCGCCGTCGTGCGCCGAGAGACCGCTTCATGGTTTTGGCCGCTCTTTATGCTCGCCTACATGACCGCGCTCGCGTGGGGGGCGTCTTTCGTGACGTACCAGGGTGGAAAACTGCTCGGGTTCGAGTGAAGTTCGCCCCATGCCGCAGCCCTACCTCACCCGCGAACAAGTGCGCGAAGTCGATCGGCATGCGATCGAAGATTTGGGCATGCCCGGCATCGTTTTGATGGAAAACGCGAGCCGCGGGGCGGTCGAGGTGATGACCCAAGAGGGATTCTCGAAGGGTCAAACGGTCGTGCTTCTGTGTGGACCCGGCAACAACGGTGGGGATGGCTTCGCCATGGCGCGGCACCTGCACCTCGCTGGCGGCCGCGTGCGGATCGTGACGACGCGCCGCTTGGAGGAGCTCAAGGGCGATGCCCTCATCAACGCCCGCATTGCGCAGGCGATGTCCTTGCCGATGCGCCACCTAGACGACTGCTATCCCTTGGCCGAAGCCCTGCAACCAGCGAGCTGGATCGTCGACGCGCTGCTCGGCACCGGCTTTGAAGGCGAGCTGCAAGAACCCCTGCTCAGCCTGGTCATGACGGTCAATCACGTGGCCCAAACACAAGCCATCCCCGTGCTCGCCGTGGACATTCCCTCGGGCCTCAATGCCAACACCGGCGACCCCGGCCTCGAAACCGTGCGCGCCACCCACACGGTCACTTTCGTGGCCCCCAAAATCGGCTTTCAGGGTGGCGCCGCCCGAGAGTATCTCGGCCGCGTCCACACGGTTGGCATCGGCGCGCCGATCTCGCCGGCTTAGGGAGCTCCCCCAACACTGCGGCGGCACCGTCGCGCTCCACGAAGACGCTGCGATGCCGCCGGTTGGCTTCGTCCCCTTGGGGGAAGGTCAGGGGGTTTGGGCCCGTACCTCGCTCCCCGAAGCCGCCAAGCCGGCTCGCAGGAAGTCGATGAACTCGTCGGCCTTGGCGCCGTCGAGGCGCGAGAGGATTTGCACGCTGGAGGCGTCGAAACTGGGGTCTCCCACGGGGATGACCGCGTCGGCACGCACGACCGCGTAGACGGGCTGCGCGATCGATTGCAGCAAGGTTCTTTCCAGCTCCATGAAGCGCTCCTCATCCACGTGCAAGCGCGCTTCGACGTAGTGTTGTTCCAGGATTTCGGCGACCGCCGGTTTGACGAAGGTGTTTTTCTCCATCAAGCGACAGTTCACTCATGTGTGGCCGGTGAAGTTGAGCAGCACCAGTTTGCCTTCGGCTTTCGCCATCTCGAAAGCACCGTCCAAATCGTCCACCACAATTTGGTGACGGGTATAGTGGCGCTGATCGCCAAAAGCCTTCACCAGCCCTTCGTGGTGATACCCCGGTAGGATGGCCGTCATGATGTCTCCAGCGGGCCGTCCGTTCAGGAAGGTGCCCAGGTAGCCGGCGAACACGAGCGTCAGCAAAGCGATGCTGTATTGGAAGGCGCTGCGACTGCCGGATCGCGTCGTCTGCCAGATGAGGTACAAGGCCGCCAGCACGAAGATCGCGATCACAGCGATCAGAAAGACTTGGTTGCTGAGCAGATGCCACTTCCAAACGATGTCGGCGTTGGAGAGGAACTTGAAGGCGGCGGCGAGTTCAACGAAACCCATGTACACCTTCAGGGTGTTCATCCAGCCGCCGGCTTTGGGCATCTTTTGCAAGCGCCCTGG
>JAUHXY010000044.1 GCA_030426785.1 bacterium | reverse complement strand
GTCCATCGACGCGCACGAGCGTGATTTCCCCACGACGCGCCGCTTTGAGGTGAAGACCCACGTGCCGCACGAGGCTCATGGGGAAGCGGGTGAAGGGGAAACCGAGGGGACTCCGGACCACGAGTAGCTTTCTCCCGCCTGGGCTCTTAGCCCAGACCCGACCCGCGCCTAGCCGCGGTGTCCCGAACCGACGAACCGCCCCTCGGCGCTACCGCGCGAGGGGCGGTGTCTTATAGGATGCCTAGCAGAGTCTTCGGGGCAGGGATCCCGGGTCAGCACCCGGTCCAAGGCACCTGAACGAAGACTCCGGGATCTCGTAGGGCCATGGCGTTTTTCTTTTCCACCACAGGGTCGAGCGGTTGGCCGCCGGAAGGGCGCGGGCCCAGGCGGAGGCCGAAACAGGCCTTCTCGTCGGAGCTCACCGATGCCGGCCTGACCGTGTTCTTGGTCTCCCTGGGTGTGCTCTTCAGCGCGGCCCTGATCGGGTACGGCATGACGCGCTACGGGACCAGCGAATGGATCCATCCCTGGAGTCCAACGACGCTGGCGTACGCGGCGGGGGCCACCTTGGCCTTATGGGCCGCCGACTATCAATTCTCCCAAGCCCGCAGGCGCGAACTGGTCCCCGATGCCCGCCGCGCGATTGGCTGGGGCCTGGCCGCTGTGCTCGGGTACGTCGGTTTGCAGAGTTTGATGCTACACGACTTCAACGTGGCGATTCGCGCCAACCGAACCGTTAGCATCGCCGCGTTAGCGGTCTTGACCAGCTTGCACGCTTTGCACGTGGTTGGAGGAGGGTTGGCAGCGGCGCGCTGCTGGTGGCGCATGGGCCGCACTTCGGAACGCACCCCGGGCCCCGAACTCGCCCGCCTCAGCCGCTATTGGCGCTTCCTGACCTACGTGTGGGCTGTCCTGTGGATTACCCTGGTGGTGTAGGGTCCGAGCTTCGGTTCCACTTTCCGTCCCACGACAGCCCGCACCGCGATGCCCACCACCCTGTGTCCATCCTGTGACGCCGCAGTGCCCCAAGACGCACTCAACGAAACCGGCGGCGACTGCCCCCGGTGTGGATTCGATTTGCTCTTTACGGACTACGGAGATGCGAAGGGGCTGCCGCTGCGTTCTTGGCTGGCCATGATCGCTGTGGCGCTGGCCGGGGTCGCCATTTGGGCCCTCGTCGCGCATCGGCTGCAAGGGGAGGTCGTCTGGTTGATCTGGGTGGTGGCGTTGGCGATCGGCATCGTGGGGAACCGCACCGGTGCGGAAGGTCGCAAGGCCGCCTTGGTAGCAGCAGGCATCGCCATCCTGGCCTACGCAGGGGGGCGCGCGATCATGATCCAACAGGCGCGACTCGCAAGCATCGAGTCATGGATCGAGGCGGACGAAATGCAAACGGCCAAGACCGTGATGAAGGTTCACGCCGAGCAATGGGCGTTGGCCGATCGGCCCGAGGATGATGCGGGTTTGCGGGCCTTTCTCTCCTCGGTGGGCCTGTCGCCCGAAGGCGTGGGGGGGACGGTCAGCGACCAAGACCTTCAGCGCGCCAAGGAGCAATGGATTCCCCGCTGGAAGCTGCTGCAGGGACCCGCAGGGGAACAGGCGGTGGACCAATTCTCGCGCCAGCAGGCCTCCGAAAACTTCACCTACTGGGACCTCGCCAAGAAGGCCCTCGGTCCGACCGACCTCCTGATGCTGATCGTCAGTGGGATCATCGCAGCACGACCCATTTGGAGTTGATCGGCTGGATCGGCCAAACCTGAGCGGTCGGGGTGGCAGGCCTGTCCTTCCTCTGCCCTACGACGCTGAATCGGGAGTCGGGGGGCCTCGTGGGCTACCAGCTTAGCCCGTACTCGCGACGCAAGATTTCACCCAGCTCGGCCAGGTTGGCGACCTCGTGGTCCGCGCGGATGTCGGTGCTGGTGACCTTGCTAGCGCGCTTGCACCAAACGGTTTTCATGCCCAAGCTCTGGGGTGGCGCGATGTCGTTGGCGGGGTTGTCGCCCACGTACATGACCTGCTCGGGAACTTCGCGCAAGCCCATGCTCTGGAGGGCGAGGGCGTAGAGCTTGGGGTTGGGCTTGTTGATGCCCACCGTGTCGGAGACGAAGACCTGCTCGGAGGGGAAGTACTCCATGGCGAGCCCCAGGCGGATGAGCTTTTCGCTCTGCTTGGACGTCCAGCCGTGGGTGATGACCCCGAGGCGCACGCCGGCGCGTTTGAGGCCATCCAGCAGCGGAATCACATCGGGGAAGGGGCTCAGTCCCTCGAATTTGGTGTTGTGGTAGGCCACGACGCCCGCGCTCACGATCATGGCCCGTCGGGCAGGCACCTTGGCCTGACCGGACAAGCGGATCAGCAGCTTGTCGAAGTGGTGATCGTAGTTCGAGGAGAACTCCTTGAGCACCTCGGCGAGTTCGGCCATGGCCACCTCTTCGGTCGCGTCCAGCCCGTACTCGATCATGGCGCGCACCGCGTTGCGGCGCGCCTTGGCCGCGAAGCCGGTCGTGGAAAACAGGGTGTCATCCACGTCGAACAGGATGGCTTGCAGGGAGCTCATGGTGGGGGACAGGGTACCTTGCGGTGCGGGCGGAGGTCAGGGGGCCCAAACGATTTTGCCCGCGCGGATGGTGGCTTCCGTGGCTGCGGGTCGCGTGTAGCTGGAACGGGGTGTGCCGGGCGCACGACAGGGTCGGATCGTGCGGTGAGGAGCGAGTCGCCTAGTGGAGGCCGCGAGGACTCTTGGCTCGCTCGCCCAACGCCGCCGAGGCGGGCTGGTCCTAACGCCGTTCTCCAAGGCTGCGGAGCGCTGGGAGCTACGCTTAAACGCGAGCCGCCCCCAGGTCGGGGGCGGCTCGGAGTGCCCCGCTGCGACGAGCGGGGCGAGGGGGCTTCGAGCCCTTAGATGTCCTTGCGCTCGAGCTTCTCGGCTTCCTCGCGGACGTCCGTGATCTGGGCGCGGATGAGGATCATGAGGCTTTCGCGCTCGTCGTTGTAGCCTTCCGACTTGAACAGGAAGCCGAGCACGGGGATGCGGCCGATCCACGGCACTTCCGCGCGACGCTCCACGTTGCGGATGGAGGACAGACCACCGAGCAGGACCGAACCGCCGTCGGGCAGGTTGGCCGAGGTGTTGATGCTCTGCACTTCGAGTTCGGGCAGCTGGAATTCCACGGGCGAGGTGTTACCACCCAGCGTGGTGGAGAAGGTGCGCAGGCCGACCACCTTGGCGATCGTGGGCTGCACTTCCAGCTTCAGGTACTTGCGGTCGTGTTGGATGGTGGGGCGCACGTCGAGGGCGATGCCTTCGTGCAGCACGTTGATTTCCGGGTCGGCGACCGCTTGGAACTGGGCCACTTCCACGCTGAAGTCCTGAATGAACGCGCGCTGGTTGACCACCGCCACGTAAGCGCGCGAGTTGTTGTGCACGCTCAGGATCTGGTTGTTGATGACCTCGTACTGGCTCGACTTTTCGACGGCGCGCAGGATCGAGGAGACCTCGGAGTCGTTGAAGAAGTTCCACTGGAAGGTGAACCCACCAATGGTGCTCATCGCGTTGCCGAGGTTCGTGTCGAAGAAGTTGCCGACGCGAGCTGCGAAAGCACCGTCTTGACCGTCATCGAAGAAGAAACCGGCGCCCGGCGAACCGGCGGCGTCTTGACCGGAGGCACCGGTGCCACCGTTATCGAGGCCGCGAGCCGCTTGGTCTTCCAAGCCGTTGGTCACGTCTTCCAGGATGCGTCCGTCGAGGCCGCGGAAGTCGTTGCCGATCTCTTGGATGAAGTTCTCGCCGACCGTCATGAACTTCGACTCGATGGTGACGAGGGTCGAGTTCAGGCGGCGCAGGTCCTCCAGGAACTTGCGGATCTTCTGCTGCACTTCCAGGGAGTGCGTGACCACGATGAAACCTTCGCCGGCCTCGATGGACACCCCGTCACCCCAGCTATCCGGGTCGACGTTTTCCTGGATGAGTTGCATCAGGTTTTCGATCTCGATGACGCGACGGGCTTCGAGGGTGCCACCGAAGGGGCCACCGCCGTCTTCATCGCTGTCGAGTTCGTCGTACAAGCGGATCGTGTCGATGCGCGGACCGGTGAAGTCCGTCAGGCCGACGACCAGGTCCTGCACGTCGTGGTTGTGCACGATGGGCTTCCCGCGCGCCTTCTCTTTGGTGGTGACCATGATCGTCTCGTGGCGGATGGTCCACGTGACGTCTTCACCAGCTTCGGCGGTCAGGAAGTCCAGGGCGTTGCGGATCGAAATCTCGTTCGTGAAGTTCAGCTTGAAGGTCACGCCGGCCGAGGCCACCGCGTCTTCCGCCGCCGGGTCGACGACCATGGGCAGGTCGCTGAAGCTGCGCAGGATGTCGATCACGTTGGACAAGCTGTCCTCGTCTTCGACCGAGCGCAGGGTCACGAAGGTGTTGTCCATGCGGTCGCGCAAGGCGAGCTCGACCGGATCCACCACGGTGGTCAGGTCGAGGCCAGGACGGGTGCGGCGCAACTCGGTGATGCGACGCCACTCGTCCACGTCGGGCATGGAAACGATGTCGGTGAAGGGCACTTCCAAGCTGCGCAGGTACTGCTTCCACTCGGCGAACTCTTCGCGGCGCTCTTCGATGTAGCGGCGCTGCAGTTGGTCGCGCTCGGCGCGGAAAGCGGTTTCGCGGATCTCGAGGGCTTGGCCGTTGCGCGGGGAGCGACGCAGCGCGTCGTCGGCGAACTCCATCGCGTCCTTGTAGCGCTGGTCTTCGAAGGCCTCGATGGCGTTGAGCACCATCGTGTTCACGCGCTGCTCGCGGCTGGCGCGGTCGGCTTCTTCGCGCTCGCGCAAGGCCGTGAAGGCGCGCTCTTCTTCCTGCATGCGAATGCGGTCTTGCGCGGCGGCCTTTTCGGCCTTGGCGCGCTCGAGCAACTCGACGGCGCGGGTGTCCAGGCCGTCCCAATCCAGCTTGTAAGGCGTGCCGCGGATCGACGAAACGGCCAGCGTCAGCTCGGTGATCGCTTCGTCGTAGTCGTTGCGAGTCAGGGCCAGTTGGCCGCGTTGGTAGAAGTCCTGGGCCTGGCTGTGGATCTGCTGGATGCGCAGCTGGTAGGCCTGTTCCATGAACTCGGGGGCGGTGATGCTCTCCCCGGTCGGGCTCCCCATCAGTGCAGCGATGCGGGCCGCCATGTTTTGGGCGGCGAGGCTATCGCGCTCCAAGCTCAAGGCCGCGTTGGTTTCCTCGAGGGCTTTCTCAAGCTGGGCGGTGTCCAGGTAGCTCTGGGCGTTGGCCAAGTGTTGCTCGACCAGGAGCTTGGTGGCCTGCTGCTGCAGGGACAGCTTTTCAGCCACGTCCTGCAGGTTGCCGTCCTGGGGCTTGGTCATGCTGGCCTCGACGACCGGACCGTTGGCTAAGCTTTCGCGCACGCCTTCGGGCAAGAGGGCGTCGGGCGCTTGAGCATCTTTCGTGGAAGTCTCGCCCATCGTGTCGGCTTGCGGAGCGCTGCAAGCGCAGACGATGAGTAGGGAGGTGGAGATGGCGTAACCGGCGATCCTCATAACGGAGTGGTGGCGCTGGGGGAGGCGTGCTGACGCAGAGGGGAGGGGGGAAGCATTGCTCCGCAGGGCGGGCCGACTTCTGGAAGAAGTCCGTCCCAGTCCACGAGCGCGGGGCAACGTGTGAGAAGAAAAGGGGCTGGAAGCCGTAAAGGCAGGGTTTCCAGCCCGTTCGGGGGGAGCCAAAAGATACCTGAGCGGCTCGTGGGCCGTCAAAGGCTTGAAAAGGAAAACAAGCCCTTGCTGGCAAGGGACTTAGGTCGTTCGACCGGCGGTCGAAGCAGGCCCTGAGTCCCGCGGGAGCGAGGATCCGTTGGCGGGGAGGAAGTGGAGAGAAAAAAGAGCTTCGGGGGCCCCGGAGGACCCCCGATCGATCGGGTCGCGCGGACTACCGAATGTGGTCGGCGAACGCGCCGCCGAACGTGATGTCGCGGAAGCCGGCCGCGACCGCTCGGTCGAGTACCGGAATCACGTCACCCATGATCGTCATGCCGTAGGGCTGCAGCACTGCGGGGACCTTTTCGTCACCGCGCGCATCCCGGCCGTCCTTGATGCGCTTGAGCGCCTTTTGCAGGTTGTCCAGGTCGTAGTAGTTCTGGGTGCCGATCACGTAGCGCACCTTGCGGTCCTTGAAGGTGTGGCGCGAATCGCCGGTCGGATCGTTGTAAACGGCGGACTTGTCCGCGTTCATCTTGATGCCAAGCTCGTCCACGTGGATGTCGATCTGGACCTTTTCGATGGGCTCGGCCTCGGTCTGATTGACGCCCACGTCTTTGGGCAGATACGCCGTCAACTTGCCTTCCAGCAGTTTGAACTTGAGCGTGCACATGAAGAAGATCAGCAGCAGGAAGGTGACGTCGATCATCGGCGTCATTTCCATCTCGTGCTTCTCGTCTTGGAGTTCTTGAAGGATTCCCATGGTGGCTCCGGTATTCGTTCAGTGGGCTCGGGGGGACTACTTGTCTTTGCTTTCGGGGATGCTGGCGCCCAGTTGGGTCTTCCAGATCTGAATCCCCTTCTCGCCGCAGAGCTGCATGACCTGCTGCACGTACTTGAAGGGCACGGATTCGTCACCACGAATCATGAGCGGGTCGTCGGGGAACCCGTCGTCGGCCTTGGGCATTTCGCGCGCGATGGCGGCCAAGGACTTCTTGACCTTCTCCATCGGCTGCGGCTTGCCCTCGTCCACCTCGGGGTCAAAGAGCACCTCGCGCTGCACGATGATCTCGCCGGTGTGGCGGATGTTGTAAATCGGGCGCTTCTTGGTGGGATCCGGCTTGTCCTCGTCCGCGGCCGTGGCCTTGGGGAGCTGCAGGTCTTCCAAATCCTGCTGGGTCAAGTCGGTGATGATCATGAAGAAAATGATCAGCAAGAACACGACGTCGATCATCGGCGTCATGTTCATGTCCATATCCGTTTCCGGGTCGTGCTTCGCGAGGTTCATGAGATCTAGGTTTCCTGGTCCGTCGGGGGCAGCCGGAGGTGCGGGGGGCTCGGGGGCCGCAGGTACTACCCGCTCACCGGCGAGGGGTTACATCCGGGAGCCCCAACCCCTCGGGTGGGGCTCCTGGAGGCCACCTACTGGTTCGAGCTGTGGCCGGGGCGGAAGCGCTCGAAGAGGTCTTCCACGATGGCGCCGGTCTCGATGACGGTGCGCACCATGCGGTTGCGCAGGAAGGCGAAGGCGGCCGAGGTCGGGATGGCCACGATCAGACCGAACAGGGTGGTCAAGAGCGCCACCGAGATACCCGACGCCAGCTCGGCGGGGGAGGCCTGGCCGCCGGAGGTCGCGATCGTGTTGAACGCAGACACCATACCGGACACGGTACCGAGCAGACCCATCATGGGGGCCACGTTGGAGATCAGGGACAACCAGCCGATCTTTTGGTGCAGCTTGATGGACTCTTCGTCGCCCATCTCTTCGATGGATTTCTCCATCACCTCGAACTCGTGGCCGATCTTGGCGATGCCGGCGGCGCACACGCGGGTGAAGTAGTTCGGCTCGTCCTCGCAGAGGTTCATGGCCTCCTGGTACTGGCCTTCGTCGAACAGGGCTTGGATCTCGTCGATCTGGTCCGGCGGAGCCAGCTTGTCGCGCTTCATCGAAACGAAGGCTTCGATGATCAGGGCCAAAGCCACCACCGAGAGCAGGATGATGCACCAACCGATGGGACCGGCGTCCACGATCAACTTACCGACGGAGAGGTTGTCGTCCGAAGCGGCGGCAGCAGCCGGGGCGGCATCCGCAGCGCCTTCAGCGCCTTCTTGAGCCCAAGCGGGGAGTACGCTCACAGCAGCAGCGGCGAAGCCGTAGGCGGCGGTGCGGGATTGGCAAGCAATCCGAGCGGGGATCAGGGTGATGTTCATGTCCAGGGGTACAGAGTTTGCGAGGCCGAGAAAGCTTCGCGATGAGGAAGAGAGAGTAGTGAGGGGAGTGGGGGGCTAGGAACGATCAGTTCATCTTGGCCGCGTGGAACGCGGACGGCGTGTCACCAAAAGCTCCTTTGACCTTCGTGATCAGCACGCTGGCCTGCAACTTGGCATCATCGGTTCCGACGGCCTTGAGGCAGCGAGCGAGGGACAACATGGCACGCGCGGTCCGGTCCCGTCCCGACGGGTCCAGGGCGGAGGCGCGAGCCAAGTGGATTTGGGCTTCGGCCGCTTGGTTGTCGGCCAGCAGGGCCTCGCCGAGGCCCAGGGTGGCGGCGTAGCGGCCTTGGGGGGCGAATTCGGCCTTGCCGAGCATGCGCTCGAAGTAGCTCTTCGCGCCACGGGGGTCGCCGGAAGCGAGCAGGCAGAAGCCTTCGCCGGTTTCCGCGATGGCGGCTTGGCCCAGCAAGCGGCTGCGATCGGTGGGCAGTGCTTCTTCGGCGGCCGCCTCGAACGCGATCTTGCAAGCGGTGAAGAGTTCGCGGGCCTTCGCCGTGTCGTTGGCATCCAGGGAGGTCCACGCGGCGGACATGCCCGCCTGAGTGGATTGTGCTTTGGAGAAGCCGGGCGTGTCGGAGCGGCCTTTTTCGTACAGCTCCAAGTAGGCGCTGGTGGCTTCGGTCGCTTTACCGCTCAGCCACAGGGCGCGGGCTTTGAGTTGCATCGCTTCCGGCACATCGCGCCCGGTGCTGAACTCTTCGAGAAAACGATCCGCCTCGGCCACGCACTCAGCGAACTGTGCCGCGTCCTTCGCGCCGAGGCGCAGCAGGGTGCGCACCGCAGCGATACGGGCGGAGGCGCGCACGACTTCGCGAGCATCCCCGTCGCTGGCCGCCAAGCGGAATTGCGCGAGGGCGTTGGTGAAGTCCTTGCGCTCCCAGTAGGTGCGACCGTCCTTGTAGGCTTGGGGCACACCCCCGAACACGACGCGCAGCACGCGATCCGCATCGAACTTGGCCGTCTTGCCATCCGCCGTGGTCATTTCCAAACCGCCCAGGCCGTTGACCGTGACCACGCCGGAGATCGTGATGACCCGTTCGGTGCGCGGGTTGTAGTGCGTGACTTGGTCTTTGGCTTCCTGGGCGGCCGCGATGGGGGCGAAGGTCCAGCAAGCGAGCAGCGCGAGGCCTAACCAAGCGAAGCGCCGGGCGCCTTGGGTCAGAATCGATTCCAAGCAGTTCATCAAACGAGTGGTTCCCGATGGGGCGGCGGGGGTGGGCAGCGGTGCGGTACGGTGTCGGAGGGCAGGGCCGGCGGCTGAAAAACCCTCGTTTTGGGGGGCATCTATCATAGCCAGCGCAGGGGGTCCCACAAGCATCGGGGCCGAGCACGCTCCCGCAGTGCAGCGAGTCGAGACGGTGGAACCCGTCGACCCGCTGGCTAGCGAGGGAACGGGGTGGTGCCGGTGGGGAAGGGAGTCCATGGGGGAAACGATCGGCCTACTGGGTGCGGCCGGCCAGCCAGCGGAAGTGGCCGCTGAGCACCTTGTCGGTGGTGCGGGCCTTGAGTTCCTCGTCGTCGGACTTCTCACATTGCTGATCGATGTCCTCCCAGCCGTTCATCTGAGCCAGGATGTCCGCCAGGCGCTCGCCGACGCTGTCTCCCTTGCTGGAGTCCACGTCACCCCACATGTAGTAGGTGTAGTTCTCCATGAACTTTAGGTCGAACCAAGCGCAAGAGAAGTTGCGCGGGGTGCGCAAGTAGCTCTCCAGTTTGGTGGTGGCGTGCTCAAAGAGTTCGGAGTCACCGCTGGTGCCAGGAACCTGCACGATGGCCGAGCCATTCGCGCCGCCCTCGAGCCAACCGGTGAGGGTCTTGATCCACAGCAAGGTCGTGTTGCGGTTGACCTTTTCCGCGCCTTCGCTGGCGATCTCAGCGCGAATGAGCGGGGTCAGCATCTCGGAAGCTTCCACCACCTCTTTCGCGTTGACGAGCAATTCCGCCAGGCGGGGGATGACGAACTTGGTCACCTTTTCCGCGGTCTCGGCGTCTTCGGAGTCCTTGAAGTTGGCGTACAGGCGGCGCAGGGCGACCAAGGCCTTCGTCTCGTTGCCTAGCTCCAACCAGTGGTCGCCTTCGTTCCACAGGGTGCCGTAGTCAGCGCTGGTGCGGTTGGCCAATTCGAGGCGCTCGGCCATCTCGGTCAACAAGCGTTGCTTTTCGCCCTCGTCTTGGGCCTTGTCGTACATCTCCTTGAGCTGCAGGTAGAACGACGCGGCGGCGCGAGAGGTGACCGGGTGATCGGGGGCAAAGCCTTCGAGGCGCTCGAGCGCGGCGCGCGCCTTTTGGGTGTCACCCAACTCCAAGAAGGAGCGCATCAGCAGGCTGATGGCGCTGCGCTGCAGGGCTTCCTGGGTGTCGTGGCGGGTCTCGTAGCCTTCCAGATAGGGGATGGCTTTGCTGTGCTCCTTCTTCAAGGAGTGGTTCAGCGCCGCGTAGAACTCAGCGATCGCCAGCGCTTCCTTGCGCAGGTTTTGACGCACTTGGCTTTCGGTGTCGTACTGCGGATCGGTGACGATTTCCGTCAGGTAGCGCTCAAAGGCTTGGATGGCATCGTCGGCTTGGCGCAGTTTGGTGTACGCGACGCCGATCTGGGTCAGAGCCACCTCGCCGTAGTTGTCCTCGATCGGGACCTGTTGGAACTTCTTGATCGCCAGATCGAACTCGTCCTGGCGCATCAATTTCATGCCCGCGTTGTAGAGGATGCCGCCGGCGCTGGAGTCGTCCAGGGCCTGCACGAGTTGCTCCGACTCGCGCACGAGGGGGGCGAGGGGGTTGGAGGAATCGCCCGGGGGCACCATGCGCGCAATCAAGCTGTTGAACGCGCGGGCGGAACGGCTGTCGACCTCCGGATCGGTGCCCGCGTATTCCTTCGCGCCTTCGCGGAACGCCATGGCGGCTTCCAGGTTGCGATCCTGCTTGCGGTAGATGTTGCCCAGGGTGTTGTAGAGCTGGGGCATCAGCGCGACGCGGTCCTCCTTGTTGTCCGAGGACAGGAGCTGGCCCGCCAAGCGGTGCGCTTTGTCGATCGCGGCGTCCAGGTTGTCGCTGCGGTATTCGCCCAGCACCGCCTGCATCTGCAGTTCGGGGGAGACCTCGATGCCCGGGGTTTCGGCGATCTCCGCCAAAAGTTTCTGGGCGCGAGTCCGCAGGTAACCGAAAGCGGAGGAGTCGTTGATTTCGGTGGCCAGTTCGATGGCCAAGGTGGTCGTGTCGGTTTGGTCGCGGCGGGAGCGCACCGCGTCCTTCATTTCCTGCTCGGTGGCGAACCACTGGGCGTTGCCTTCGGTTGCGTCGCCGCCCACGAAGCCGTTCGAGTCCAACAGGGCGCGCGCTGCGACCAGCAGTGCTTCCTGACCAGCTTGGCTCAAACTGATGCCCTCCATCTTCCACAGATTGAAGAAGTACATGGCCCGCGCGATGGCCTCGTCGTCCAGCCCGAAGGCTCGGTACGCGCGAATGGCGCCATCGACCGAGATTTGCACGAAGGTGAAGCGCAACTCGACCGCAGCTTGGCCCAGCTCGAACTCTTCTTTGAGGGCCTTCCACTCGTCCATCGAGAAGGGGACGCAGGACTCGAGCACGGAGTCGTAGAAGCCCGCGGCGTCTTCCCAAGCACCCTGGTCCTCGAAGATTTCACCCATGGCATCGAACGCGAAGAACGCGCCCGGGGTGCCGTCGCCGGCGATGGCCGAAAGTTCGGCCAGGGTGTCTTGCGCCAGATCGTAGTAGTACTCGCCGTCCTCGCTGTTCTTGGCGATCATCGCGAGCATCTTGCCGCGCTGCAGCAAGAGGCCGAAGAGTTGGCTGGTCTGCTTGGCGGTGCGTTCGTCTTCTTTGATCTCCTTCAGGCTCTCGACGGCTTCGCCGGTCAAGCTGACCGTATCGTTGAGCACGTTGGTCTGCTTTTCCCGCAGGGTCTGGGCTTCTTCACCCACGGCCTCTTCCAGGTCTTGGTTGAGGTATTGCGCGTAGGTAAAAGCGGCGGAGACGAGACCGCTTTGGGCGTCTTCGGTGAAGTCGGAGTCGCTGCGACCGTCCAAGAAGGCGCGGTATTCCTCGATGGCGCGATCGTAGAGTTCGCGGCGCTTGGCGGGGTCGCGTTCGAGCCGGCCGCTTTCCGAGTAGAGCTGGGCGCGTACGACCGATGCTTGATCCTGCTGGCGGCGGGACAGGTTGGTGCCCTCCAGGCTCTCGAGCACCGACTCCGCGATGTCGACGAAGCCCCACTGACCCGCCAGACCCTTCGCAAAGTCCAGATCGGCTTCGATCTGCGCATCGGTCAGGTCTTGGGGCAGGCCCCAGGCCGCGCTGGCGACCAAGAGGGAGGCGATGGGGGTCACGAGGGATTGCATCGAAAGGGCCATGAGTCTGTTGGCTACCGGTGGGCGATCGGGGGACCGCTTGGGGTGAAGTGGGGGCGCTGCGAGCGAAGCCGTTCGCGGGCTAGCAGTGCGAAAGCGAACAGGGGAGGTGGAGATTAGAGGTCGGGGTGCGCTTCGTAACCGTTTGGAGGCGACGAGATTGGCCCCGGGAAGGGGATACGCCTCCAGTGGCAGCGAGGCGAGGGAGGGCCCCCTATGAAAGTCCCGGAGCAGGGAGGCCTGCTCCGGGACGGTGAAGGGGGTCCCGGGGTGGGGCCCTACTCGGTAGCGCCCATCTCCGCCGGGGTCGGCTCGATCTCGGCGGGGATCACGATGTCCGCGCGCAGCAAGATCAGCAGCTTCCGGTTAGAGACGAAGTTGCCCTTGCGGTCGAACAGGGCCGACAGGATCGGGATCTTGTTGAGGATTGGGACGCCGGAGTTGTAGGTCTGGCGCTCGATTTCCTTCATGCCGCCGAGCATCACCGTGCCGCCGTCAGGGATCGGGATGGTGGTGCGCACGCGCTGGTACTCGATCTCGGGCAACTGGATGGTCACCGAGGTCTGAGAACCCAGGGTGGTGGCGCGCTCGTTCATCGGACGCTGCAAGGTCGCGACGGTGGGGCGCAGTTCCATGGTCACGAAGCGACGGTCGGCGGAAACCACCGGGCGCACATCGAGGATGACGCCTTCGTGGGTCACGCGCACCACCGGGTCGGCGATGGAGCTGGCTTGGGCGATCTGCACGTCGAAGTCCTGCACGTAGGCGATCTGGTTGAGCACCGCCAAGTGCGCGCGGGAGTTGTTGTGCACCAGGAGGCGCGGCGCGGTCACGAGCTCGATGCGCTCGGACTTGGACACGGCGCGCAACACCAGTTGCAACTGTAGGTCGTCCAGGAAGGTCCACTGGAAGGAGAGACCACCGCTGCCGCGGAACTCGTCGGTGCCGAGCTGACGGTCGTAGAGGTTCTCCATGCGACCGCGGAAGTTGCCGTCGCCGCCATCATCAAAGAAGACGCCCAGGCTGTTGTCGCGACCGATGTCGCTGGACAGTTCCGCCGCGGCGGCCGGGTCTCCGAAGTCGTTGAAGTCTTGGCCGTTGACGCCCGGTCCTGGCGGACCGAGGCCGCGGAAGTCGACGCCGATGTCTTCGAGGAAGTTGTCTTCGACCTTCACGAACTGCGCCTGGATGTCGACCATGATGCCGGTCGCTTCGCGCAGGTCTTCGAGCAGGGCTTGGATCTCAGCGTGCACCTCGGGGGTTTGGCTGACGACCATGGTGCCGGATTCGGCGACGACGCGGATCTGGTTGCCGACGTCGTTGTCCCAGGACTCGGGTGCGATGGCGCCTTGGATCAGGATTTCGAGCTGGTCGCCGCTGATCACGTTGGACTCGCGCTCTTCCGGCTCCTCTTCGTTGGACTCGATGCCGCCCGAGGGCTGCACGTTGATGATCGGTCCGGGGTAGTCCTTGATCGGGGTGATCAGGTCGTGCACGGGGTAGTTCACCAGAACCTGGCCACCGGTCGCCTCGTCGCGGGTCACGAACTTCACGATGCCGTCGTCGACCTTCCAGGTCAGGCTCTCGCGGGTGTCGCGGATCAGGTTGAGGATGTTGAAGACCGAGTTCTCAGGGTTGTTCAGCGCGATGGTGGTCTCCTCTTCATCGAGGCTATCGATGACGTTGGGGGAGACGTAGAAGTTCACGCCGGTCAGGCTCTGCAAGTAGTCGGCCACCGCTTCGATGCTGGTGCCCTCGCCGTCCGGGCCGCCGAAGCGCACTTCGAAGCGCGTGTTGCGCAGCACGCTCAACACGTTGGCGCGATCGGGGTCATCGGCCCGTTGCAGGTCGGCTTCGCCGAAGGGGACGCGCTCGCTGACGCGCTTCCAGCGGTCGATGTCAAACTTGAGGGGCTTGGTCTGCGGCACGCCTTCGAAACGCAGTTCGTCGAAGGTCTTGAGCCACTCTTCCCGGTGACGATCGCGCAGTTGCTCGTCGCGGCGCGCGTACTGCGTGCCCTTGATGATGTCGCGCAAACGGCGCGCTTTTTCGTTGTCCGGATCGGAGGCCAGGATGATGTTGGTCCAGTTTTCGGCGCGCTCGAAGTCGTCGGCCAAGAAAGCTTGGTTGGCTTCGGCGAACTGTTGGGCCAGCTTGCGCTCCCGTTGGCGCTCGGTTTCGGCTTCGCGAGCCTGGCGCGCGGCCTCTGCTTCTTCCGCGGCGCGGCGGACTTCCGCCTCCAGGTTTTCATCGCGCAGTTGCGTGGCTTGATCCAAACGCTCGCGCATCAGCGTGGCGTCCAGGTCTTCGTTGGCGATCAGGGGGTGCACGCTCAACAGGTTGACCGCGGCACGGTATTGATCGATGGCCTCTTGGTAGTCCCCGTCGCGCAAGGCGTTGTCACCCTTGACGGCGTACTCTTCCACCTGCAAGCGCGCTTGGGCGCGTTGCACGATGATGCGGTCCGCTTGGTCTTGGATGCCTTGTCCGGCCAAACCGAGGTCGTTCCCCAGCAGGGATTGCGCCTTGCGGATGCCGTTGCGGGCGCCTTCGTTGGCCGGGTTCAGCTCCAACGCGCGGGAGAAGCTGGTCAGCGCTTCTTCCACCGAGGCGCGGTTGAGCAGAGCTTCCCCTTCCGCCACCAATTCCTGGGCGACGAGTTGGCTTTGCTCCCGGCGCCGTTGGATGGCGGCCGCTTGGTCTTCGATGCTGCCCTCTTGGACAGGTGCGATCCCGACCGAAGCGGAGGGAGCCGGCAAGCTCGCTTCCACGCGGATGCCTTCCGCCAAACCCGCGGGGGCGCTGGGAAGTTTCGCCGCGTCATGAATCTGCTGTTCGGCTTGCGCCGTCGAGTTTTGCAGATCGGTTTGGGGCCCTTGGCTGGGCTCGGTGGAATGGCAAGCGATGGAAGCCGCTGCGAGGAGCGACAGGTACGACAAGCGCATAAGGACTCTGGCCCGAAGGCGTAGGGGGGAGGACGGTCGCCGCTCGCGAAAAGCGGTCGATGTCTTACGGGAATGCAGAGGGGGGGAAGAAATCGAGCGGGCCACTGCGTTCCTGGGGGAAACGTGGCGGCGTGCACCCGATTGGATGGGTTCACGTTCCGACGACTTGCCATCGATCGTCCCAGCGCCCGACGCCCAAGCAGGCGACGCAGCGGTGTCGAGGGATCCTCACCTCGACGATCCGAACGCTCCACCCGGTCGACCGCTGGCGCGGCCCCGTTTAAGGAGTGCAAAGATCGACCCGAGGCAGGGACGGGGAGCGGGCTGTGGGCTACCCCTGAGGGGCCCGGACCGCTCCGCAACCAGATTCCAAGTCGAAGGGGTTGAGAAAGAGGCTGGGGAGCATAGCGCTCTGGCCCCGGAGGGGTCAATGCGCCGACGCATGTCCTTTTTACGGCGGTGCCCTGCGCTGGCTCCACGAAGAACGGCGCTTGGGGCCGATTCGAGCATCCCGCGCAGGGCGCTGCGGGACCTCTAGCGGGGCGTCGCCTCGGGGTTACCAAGCGGGGTGGCAAACCTGCCTCCGAGCCGCTGGCCCGGTCGGGGGCGATTCTTTGCGGTTTCCGGCAGGGCCGGCCACCCCGTCCTGCTAGCGCGTGCCTAAGTGGCTGCTGGATAGTCGCTTAGGCTTTGGTGCGAGCGGGCAAGGCGCGCGCTCTAGCCCCGTGGCGGCACAGGCAATCCGGCCACCTGCATGGCCAATTGGATGTCCTGCCAGCAATCGCGCTTGGCCCCCGGGTTGCGCAGCAAAAACGCTGGATGGAAGGTGGGGACCACGGCGCGACCGTTTAGCTCGTGCACACGGCCCCGCAAACGGGAGATCGGGGTGTTCACCCCGAGCACGTGTTGGGCGGCATGGGTGCCCAGAGGAATGAGGACCTTGGGCGCCACCAACTCGATCTGCCGGTCGAGAAATGGGGTGCAGAGGGCCTTTTCCGAGGGTTTGGGGTCTCGATTCCCCGGTGGGCGGCATTTCAGAACGTTTGCGATCGTGACCTGGTCGCGTCGCAGGCCCATGCCCTTCTCGATGATGTCGGTGAGCAACTGGCCGGCCCGGCCGACGAAAGGCACCCCGGTGCGATCTTCTTCGGCACCCGGGGCTTCGCCGATGAAAAAGACCCCCCCGGCCTGGCTGGTTCCGTCCGCAAAGACGGTCTGCTGGCGGGTTTGGCACAGCTCGCAGGCCTGACAGCTGGCCACGGCTTCTTGCAGCTGTCTCCAATCGAGACACTTGGGGGCCAGGTCTACGGGCAGGGGGGGCGCGAGGGCCCCTTCCGCGGGGGGAGCGGGCGTGGGGGCACCGGCTTGCGGGCCGGGGCCCGGCCTCGGCTCTTGTCGCTTGGCCTGGGCGGGCTCGGGCCCCCCCGCGACGGGCCTCTCTGGTTCCGCAGGGGAAGGGACCGCAGCTGCGACCGCCGCATCCGGCGGGGCTGCGGTTTGCACCCGGCGCAGGCCCATGCGCTCCCGCCGCAGGAGGTGACGTCGCAAGCCCTCAACGAACGAGGCGGGTTCCGGACCGGACGCAGCGCTCACCGCGCGGCTCCCGAACCGGTATCGGCGAGGTTCCCAGCGGGTGCCCACGGCAGCCCGATCAGTTCCGGTTGGGGGACCGTGCCGCCTTGCCGCTCCACGAGTTTTTCGCGCACTTCCACGCGCACGTCCGCCACGGTGGGCAAAGCTCCGGGCCAATCGTCAGGACGCAAGGAAACCCGCTGATAGCGGCCCGAAAGCCCTGAAAAACCCTCGAGTACGACCTGTTCGCGCACTCCGTCTAGGGAGCGTTGGAAGGCGTGCGCTGCCTGGGAAGCCCATTCGGACAAGCGCATGCGCCGGTCCCGAATGACCTCGGGAGCCACCGGATCGGGGTGATCGAAGGCCGCCGTGCCCGGGCGCGCGGAGAAGGGAAAAACGTGCAGGCGACAAAACCCGGCCGCGCGGCTCGTTTCCAAGGTCTCTTGGAAGTGCCGCTCGCTCTCGCCAGGGAACCCCACCAGCACGTCGGCGGTCAGGGCCGGGCGATCCAAGCGTTCGCGGATGCGCTCGCAGGCCGCCAAGTACTCGTCGGGTCCGTACCAGCGATTCATGGCCTGCAGGACCTCGGCGCTGCCCGACTGCAGGGGCATGTGCAGGTGCGGGGCGATGCGGTCGGGATGCTCGGCCATGATGGCCAAGATGCGGTCGCAAACCTCGGTCGCCTCGATGGAGGAGAGCCGCAGGCGGAACGGGCAGGGCTGGCCTTCGGCGTCCACGGCGGGGGTGCGCACCAACGCATTTAATAGGTCGGCCAAGGTGAGACCCAAGTCCCGGCCCCAGTGACCGATGTGGATGCCGCACAGGACGATTTCCACGTGCCCCGCCGCCACGAGCCGTTGGACTTCCTGCTCCAGCTCGGGGATCGGTCGGCTTTGGCTGCGACCGCGCACGCTGGGGATGATGCAGAAAGAACAGTTCTGATCGCACCCGTCCTGGATCTTCAAAAACGCCCGAGTATGGCCCTGAAACTGGGTAATGCCGGCCGGAATGCCCAATTCCTCAGGGTCGAATTCGTGGCCCAATTCGCGCAGGAATTGGACCGGTCGTTTGGCTTCGCCGTTGCCCAGGACCCATTGCACGCCAGGCAGTTCGCGCAGCACGTCCGGCTCGCTCTCGGCCAAGCAGCCGGTGACGCATACCTGGGTGGCGGGGGCCTCCCGGTGCACGCGACGGATTAACTGGCGGGCCTTGCGACCGGCCTCCGCGGTCACCGTGCAGGTGTTGACCACCAAGAGGTCCGCCTGCGATTGGGCTTCGGTCATGCCACGCCGCAGCAGGGCCTCGCGCAGTACCTGGGTGTCGTATTGGTTGGCTTTGCAGCCGAAGGTGACAAAACGAACGCTCTGCAAGGGAAGGGGGGAAAGGTAGGGGGGGCGAGCCAAGCGGGCGGGGGACAGTCTAGAACCTATCCCAAAACCCTGGTCGCAGCATGCCCCCTTTTTGGCGCACGAGCTCGGCGTGATCTTTCTTTGCCGTTGTCCTGGGGATCAACACGGAAAGCGCGGGTTGAGCATGGGCTCGCACTAGGCGTCCGCCGACAGCATGGTTTGGGGGGGCTCCTTCGGCAAAACTTCCCGTAGCCCGAGGCCCGCCCTGCGCTAGGATGCGGACTCGATCGATGCAAACCGAACAGAAGAGAAAGTGGCCGCTCGCTGGTCCGTTCGTCCTCGCGGCCTGCTTGGGGCTTTTCCCTGGGGCGTGCGGTTCCGGGAGCGAAGCGGCGCCGCCGAGCGCGGACTCCGAGTCCATGCACGCGGCCAATGCGAGCGCGGTGCGTTGGCAGGACGAGCGGGTGGTTTCGCTGCGAGCCGCGTTGGCCGACGGTTGGGCCGAGGTCGCGCAGGAATTGCTCGATGAATTGGGCGACGATCCGCGACTCGGGCTGGAAGCGCCCCTCCTGCGTGCGCGCTTGGCCGCTTTGCAAGGGGATCCGATCGCAGCGTCCCGCTACGTCGAAAACGCGCGGGCCATGGACGACCGCGATGCGCGCGTGTGGGCCACCGCGGCGGAGCTCGCGGTGATGGAGGGATCTTTCGAAACGGCGCTGGCGCAATTGGAGGAGGGCAAAACACGCTGCGGCGCAACCCCCGAACTCCTGCGAGCGGAAGCAAACTTTTGGATCTTTCGGCCGGGGCTGCACCACGGCAAACGGGGTCTAGACTTGCTTCTGCGCGCCCAAGAGCTGGATCCCGACCTGCCGTTCCTGCGCTGGCCCTTGTCCGAAGCCCATCGCCTGTACGCGCAGAGTTTGAGCGGCACGCGCACGAAGGAGGCCATCGTCGAAGCGGAAAAGGCGGTCGCACTCTCGGCGGAAAACCAAGAGGCCCGCGAATTGCTCGGGGACCTCTACATGGCCGATCACCGTTGGGGAGCCGGCATCGAGGTGTTCGAAGGCCTGCTGCGAGAGGGACGGCCGCTTGAGGCCAAGGTCGCGCTGTTCAGCAAGCAGGCCGGCGTCGTCGCCTTGCAGCAAGGCCACAAGGATTTGGCGCTCGAGTACTTCACGCGCGCCCGCGAGTTGGGGCTGAGCGAAGAGGAGCTCGGAACCGGGGCCGCCGTGTTGCGCCGAGCAGCGCAAGCGGCGGTGGAAGCGGCGCAGGAGCTGCAAGCGACCGACCCCGGCGCCATGCAGGCAGCGTTGGAGCAGGCGGAACGCCACTGGCCGGACACGCCCTCCCTGCGCGCCATGCGCTGCGACCTGAACACCGACGCGGGCATGCAGGCGCTGCGAACGGGGGATTGGGAGGAGGCCCGCGATGCCTTCGAGGCGGCTTTGGCCTGGGACGAACACGCCTTGGTCGCGCGGTTGATGCTCGGCCGAGCCTGCTTGGAGCTCGGCGAATACCCCGAAGCGAGCGCGGCCTGGCATCGGGTCATCGACCAGGCTCGCGAAATGAACGTGCCCTTGCCGGATCCGGTGCACCTGGATTTGGCGCGGGCTTTGGCGCTCCAAGACCGCTTCGAGGAAGCCCGCGGCGTCCTGCAGAACTACCTCGACTTCGAACCCGAAGGCCCGTTTGTCGACGACACCCGCCGCCTGCTCGACGAACTGCCCGAGCGCTGATCGCAGGCTCCGATGGGGGGCGTGGGGCCCGACTGACGGAAAGGTCATCCCATCGGTAGGTCCAGGAGCCCAATTCCCATCCCTCGACCGGGTCGGGTTTGCATCGCGCATTCGGGGCGCCTAGGTTGCCTTTCACGAGGACCGCTAGGCCGTGGGGGCCCGGTGGAGTCGTACCTCGTGCAGCGACCGGACCCGAGAGGGATTCGTCCCGAGTCCTGCACGAAGTCAACCAGGGCCGGCTCACGGTCAGCCCACGGAGGGAACTATGGCACGTCGCCGCCAAAACATGCTCGAAGCCTTTAAGGTCTCGAGGGATCAGGCCATCCAGGCGCAGCGCGAGGCTGCGAAGGAGGCTCGCCGAGAATCCGACCCGGGCGATGCTTCCAGTGTTCGCGAGCGTTTGCAGCGCACTTGGAACCGCGCTTCGGGGCGATCGGACGGAACGGTGCAGGTGAATCCGCAAGGACAACCGCCCCAGACCGCGCCGCGTTCCGCGGGGACGAGCCCTCTGCCCGTCGTGCCCGGCGGTCCCGTGCAGCCTTCGCCGCCCCGGGCCTTGGTCGACCCGAACAGCCCGAACCGCAAAGGTGGCATGGGCCTCGAACTCTCGCCGTGGGTCTTGGTGGGCTATTCCCTGACCCTCGCCCTGCTTTCGTTTGTGCTGGGGTGGCAGTTGGGCGAGCGCTCGGCCGCCCCCGCCGAGACGCCCGTGGTCACCGCTGGCTTTACCACGCCGACCCCCCAAGGACTGCCGGATCCGGGCCAGTTGCCCGAGCAGGGCACCCTCGGGACGGAGGGGGGAGGGTCCGCCGAAGCCCAATGGTCGGCGG
>JAUHXY010000043.1 GCA_030426785.1 bacterium | reverse complement strand
CAGGCCCCGCTCGAGCAAAGCACCCGCCGCTGCGATCGTTTCCGAAGGCGAGCTCAGCCGCTCCTCATGGACACCCAGCAGGCGAGCCGCCTCCGGGCGGTTCGGGGTCCACACCATGGGTCGCGCGCTCAGGTCGAGCAACGCGGCGACCCCTGCGTCATCGAGGAATCGAAATCCGCTGGACGAAGCCAACACCGGATCCAACACCATGGGGAGTTCGGGCGCATCGAAGCGCAGCTGGTCCACCACCGCCTGAGCCGCGCGCACGGACTCGGCACTGGGGAGCAGACCGAACTTGACGGCCACGGGGTTTTCGATCGAAACCGCGGACAACGCTTCGTACTGCCAACGCCAGGCTTCCCGCTCCCCCACCGAACGCACCGCGGCATCGTCCTGGTCGGTTTCGGCTGTGCACACTTCGCGCAGCTCCAAGCCGCGCGCTTCCACCGCCGCGCGATCCGCCGTGAGGCCGGCCCCGCGAGAAGGGTCGCGCCCACCGATCGCCAACACCCAAGCCGGAGGCAAGGGCTACTCCGTCAACAGCCGGCCTTCCGGCGGGATCCCGTCTTCCGCCTCGGCACCGATGACTTCCAACGCGGCCGCGCGCAACTCACGTTCCACGGAGCGGATCGTGCTTTCTTTCGCGTCCTTCAGCGAGATGCGACCGCCCGCAATGTGACCATGGCCACCGAAGGAGCCTTTGCCGTCCAACACGCGCCGCATGAGCGGGTGCGCTTTCCCGAAGGAATAGTCCGTGCGCAAAGAAAGGATGTAATCCTCACCGAAGCAGCCGCCCGCGAGCACCCACGAGCAACCCTTCATGCGCAAAAAGAAGTCCGCCATCTCCGCCACGGTCTCCGGGTTCTCGACCTTGCCCAGCAAAGCCAAGATGAGCGGGCCGTGCTGGCGGGCCTGCGAAAGGGCGTGGGACAAACCCACGTAGTAGTGCCGCGGAAGGGGCGGGTTGTTGATCTTGGCGATCACGACACGATCCGCTTGCTGGAAGGTCGTGTGATACGCCTCTTCGTCCAAGGGCCCTGAGTTGCGGGACAGGTCGGCGGTGTCGTAGCGGATGCCGCAGAAGAGCGCGCCGGCGGTCTTCTCGTCCAACGTGACGCCTGCATCGCGCAGGTATTCGTACAGGATCGAAGCCGTCGCGCCCTGACCCAAGCGTACATCCACGTGCGGAATGCAGCGCTCGGCGACCGCTTCGGACTTCGGCGGAACGTGGTGATCGAAGACGGCCAACAAGCGCCCGTTCTCCGGAACGGTCGTGTGGCCAAACTCAGGCTGCGAGTCTACGAGGAGCACGCCAGCGAACTGCGAAGCGTCGACCGACTCGTACGGGGTCAGGTCCAGCTCGAGGTGCTGCACCATGGCCAGGTTTTCGGCCCGATGGATCTCGCCGAGGGTCGCCACGACGACCTCTTTGCCATGCCCCTCCGTCAGGAGACGCCGCAGGCCTTCGCAAGCTCCCAAAGCATCCGGGTCAGGACCGCGGTGGGTGATCACGAGGAAGCGCTGCGCCAACTCCGGCGCGGCTTCCGCGCTGGCTTGCTCGATCACCTTGCGCAGGTGCTCGTAGGGCAGCAGGCCGTCGAACGGCTCCTTGGGCCCCTCGGCAGGCTCGACGGCTTGCAAAACAGGGCGGGCCGCACGCGTGCGGTCTGGACTAGGACGAGTGGAAGGTTCCATCGGAAAGGTCAGCCCCTTATCGGACAGGTGGCCAATGCCCCGAGGCACCTTTTGGCTCCGTCCCGATCTGGGGCGGGAAAAGGTACGCATTCGGGGGGCCTTGCCTAGCCCCCAGGCCCTCCCAAACAAGCCCCTCGAACGTAAACCCCTGATCAAGAGGGGGTTAGATCAGAATCCCAGTCCGACCAAGAACTGCACCGCCCCCAGAACCTCCGCCCGGCCGTGCTTGGAGTGGGTTTCGATCACGTGGGGCACGTTTTTGGGTACGTACTCGGCCAGCAGCCGGAAGTCGATCTTGCCCGCGCCGGGGGGCAAATCGAACTCCTCGTCGTCGGCGTCCTGCAGGTGGATGCCGAGCATGTGCTTCGAGAAGGTGTCGAGCCAAGCGCCTTGGCCGGGCAGCCCGGCCCGCTCGCGCTGGTAGATGCGCCCGGTGTCGTGCCAGTACCCGACCCCTTGCCCCGCGAGGTCGTCCAAGACCCACTGCATGGCTTCGAAGTTGAGCAGGTCGTTGAAGGCCAAACCCGGCTCGATCGCGATCTGGGTCTCCGGAAACTCCGAGCGCAGCTTGTGCAGCGAGCGACATAGGTGCTCGATCTGCTTCTGGCCGCGCTTTTGGACCCTTTGCACGAATTCAGAAACCTTTTCGCGCACGAGGATGCGCCCATCGGCATTGGCTTCATCCAACTCGATCGCGAGCAGTCGCGCCTCGGCGTCCAGCTTGTCGCTGCCCACCGCCGCACCACGCACCACGATCGTGGGAGCGCCCAGCATCTGCGCCACGCGAATGTGCCGGCGGGTGCTGTTCATGGCCAATTCGCGCTGATTCGCGTCGCTCGAGCCCAACTGGCTGCCCGAGTAGGAGTCCGACTTTGGCTTCAGCGAACCGACGACCACCGAGTCCACCGACATGCCCGTTTCGCGGCGGCAGTCCTCCCAGCCCGCGAGGTCCGAGGGGTTATCGTTCAGCCCTAGCTCGAGGCGTCGAAAACCCATGGCCACCGCCGACAGGGCTTGATCGTCGATGGCCCGCAAGCGAGGCCCATAGCAGGCCGTCGAAAGGGTGAAATCGTTGGGGATTCCGGGCTTGGTCAAGGTGAGAGAAGCTCTGGTAGAAGGGCCTTCGCCGAGCCCCCTCCCCTGGAACCCCGCGCTGGTAGGCAAGAATCGGACATGCACCGGGCCCGTGTCAATCGAAACCGCCCAGAGTCGGAGACCCGCATCGGCAGGCCGGCGCCCGATGCGTGGGCGAAGCCGCACTCCCGCCCCACGGGAGCTGCGGCTAGACCCGCACTTCGCCTTGCACGCCCACCAGGTCCCGATGGCGCTCGAGCAACGGCTCCACTTCCTCTGTTAAGAACTCCAAGACCTGTTGGGGCGCTCGACCCACGTAGCGGGATCCGTCCAGCAGGTCGTCCAAGCGCCCGGCCACAGCGGCAAAAGCGGGGTCACCGGCCAAACGGGCCCGCAGGTCGGAGTCCCGGCCCGCCTTGATCTCGGCCGCAGCCGCGTGCGAGTGCACTCGGATGCGCTCGTGCAGATCCTGGCGGTCGCCCCCGGCCTTGACGGCCTCCATCATGAGCTGCTCGGTTGCCAGGAAAGGCAATTCCGCGTCCAGGTGCTTCTGGACCACGGCGGGATGCACCACGAGGCCCCCGCTCACGTCCAGGTAGAGGTTCAGTACCGAGTCGGTAGCCAAGAACATTTCGGCCAGCGCCAAGCGCCGGTTCGCAGAGTCGTCCAGCGTGCGCTCCAACCACTGATTGGCCGCGGTGTGAGCGGTATTGCCCAAGGTCTCGATGACGAAGCGTGCCAGGGCGCAAATGCGCTCGGAACGCATGGGATTGCGCTTCCAAGGCATGGCCGACGATCCGATTTGGGCTTTGCCGAAGGGTTCTTCCAGCTCCCGTTTGTGCGCGAGCAAGCGCAGGTCGGTGGCGAACTTGTGCGCGGACTGGGCGATGCTCGAGAGCACTTGCCCCACCCGGAAGTCCAACTGACGCGGGTAGGTTTGCCCGGTGACGCCAAAACAGCGGGCGAAGCCCATCTTGGCGGTCACCTTCTCGTCGAGCGCGCGCACTTTGCCCGAGTCCCCTTCGAACAACTCCATGAAAGAGGCTTGGGTACCGGTGGTGCCTTTCACCCCACGGAAGCGCACCATGCCTTGCACGTGCACCAAGTCCTCCAAGTCGTGCACGAGATCCTGCAGCCACAAGCAGGCGCGCTTGCCCACCGTCGTCGCCTGCGCCGGCTGATAGTGCGTGAAACCTAAGGTCGGAAGTTCGCGCCACTCGCGAGCAAAGGCCGCCAGCTGCGAGATGACCGTCACCAATTGGCGCTGAATCAACACCAAACCATCGCGCAGCAGGACGAGATCGGTGTTGTCCCCCACAAAACACGACGTGGCCCCCAAGTGAATGATCGGTCGTGCCGTCGGGCACACGTCGCCCCACGCATGGATGTGCGCCATCACGTCGTGGCGCAGCTCTCGCTCGTAGCGTGCCGCCAACTCGAGATCCAAGTGTTCGCGCTTGGCTTTGAGTTCGGCGATCTGGTCCTCGCGAATGGCCAATCCGAGCTCCCGTTCGGACTCCGCCAGGGCGATCCACAGATCCCGCCAAGTCAGGAATTTCTTGCGGTCCGAAAAGTTCTCCCGCATGGCCTGGCTGGCGTAGCGGGAGCCGAGAGGGCTCTGGTACGTGGTAGCATCCATGACGGTTGAGCGGCGTTGGGGCCGTGCTGCGCGGGGCAACGCACGGGTTATAACCGAGCCCCGGGCCCCAAGCTTGGCTCCATCCGGGAATCTACGCGCCCGATCGGCCGATCCTGCGAGCCAGTGGGTGTGTGCGGAGCGACCCTCGGCAGAACGCTATACTCAAGAGCATGCCGCGTTTCCCTCGTTTTGCGCTGATCGCTTGTTGGCTCGTGGTCGGGTGGGCCTTGGCTCCGCACGCCTGGGCGACCTGGTCCATCGTGGTGGTCAACCGAAAGACGGGCGAGGTCGGGATCACCTCGGCGACCTGCATCGAAAACCTGGACCTGGGCCAGTACCTGCCGGTCGTGGTCGTAGGCAAGGGTGCCGCCGCGGCGCAGTCCTTCATCGATACGCAAGCCAACAACCGCAAGCAGATCTGGCTCGCCCTGGAGGCGGGCTATCCTCCCGAGCGCATCCTGCACATGTTGGGCGGCACGGACTCGAGTCATCAAACGCGCCAGTACGGCATCGTGAGCCGCGTGGGTCCGCCCGTGACCTTCACCGGCGTGGGAGCAGGCTTAGCTCGCTTTGGTGTCGTGGGCTCGATCGGGGATTACGACTACGCGATCCAAGGCAACGTATTGACCGGAAACGAAGTGGTTTTGGCGGCCGAGACCGCCTTCCGCAATACCCCCGGAGACATGGCGGCCCGCATGATCGAAGCCATGGAAGCCGCACGCGTCCTGGGGGGCGACGGCCGCTGCTCGTGCAGTCCGACGATCCCCACCCTCTGCGGCGTGCCGCCCGCGAACTTCACCCACTCCGCCTACATCGGCTTTTTCATCGTCGCGCGCCCTGGCGATACGGACGGAGATTGCACGGGTGCGGCGGGTTGCGCTACGGGCGACTACTACGTCAACCTCAACGTGCAAGGCAACGCCAGCACCCTCGACCCCGTGCTCGTGTTGCGCCAGGAGTACGATGCTTGGCGGGCTGGACTCGCTGGCATTCCCGATCACTTCCAAAGCGCCATCGACCTGCCGCGGGACGCGCTGATCGCGGACGGGACAGATCAAATTTCGGCTCTGGTGACTTTGCGGGACGTGGAGGGGATTCCGATCGCGAGCGGCGCAGCGTCCCTCGAGGTGGAGCGCACCGCAGGAGGCGCCATCACGCAGCCCCCTACCATCACCGACCTCGGTTCCGGGCAGTTCCAAGTGGACTGGACCGCGAGCACCCAGACCGGGCGAGCGGGGTTCGAAGTACGAGCGGTCCTTCCGAACGGAGATCGCATTCCACTGCGTCCCGAGGTGCGCTTCGTCAGTCGTGCTCCCGCCCCTTTGAGCCTCGGCCTAGCGCACTATCGCACCGGGCAAGGGCCGAGTTTGCCTTTGCGCCTACATCTTCCGGCCGCGCCGCAATGTACCTATCGCGTGCTGGCGAGCTTGAGTGGCACGGCGCCGGGCACAACCTACATGGGCCAAGTCGTGCCGTTGAACGCCGACCCCTTCTTCGAGTGGACCCGCACGGCGAGCGGCGCCGCCCCGTTTTCCGGCAGCGTCGGTGTGCTCGATGCCCAGGGCCGAGCTAGCGCAACCCTTGCGCTACCGTCGAATCGGCTGTGGCCTTTCGTGGGTCGCACCCTGAGCTTTTCGGCCGCGGTGCAATGCAGCTCCGGTTGGACGGTAACCCCGCCCGCTTCGCTGCTGATCGAATGGTGATTGCCTAGTTTTGGCGACGGGGCAACGGCCACCAGCCTTGCTCCCAGAAGCTGTCCCATGCGGTCGCTACGGCGGCTGCCAACGCACACAAGGCGATCCCAATCAGAATCGCCCGATGCAAGCGCCGCGCCGGCAGAGCAGGGTCGGTCAACAAGAAGGCCATGGCCATGGAAACCAAGATGCCGACGCTGTCGGTCAAAAGGTCCCAAAGAGAAGCCGAACGCCCCGCCACACCGCTCTGCCACCACTCGTCCACCAAACCGCAGGCGATGCAACCTAGCGCGAGGCAACGGGGCCCTGGGCCGCGCCAATCGACCCAATCCCCGCGGCGCCGTAACAGGGGCAGGCTCAGGATCGCGAGCACCCCGAACTCAAACGCGTGCAACCCGTTTCCGAGCCACGCGGTCCACCAACGGTGCGGCAAATCCAGGTCGAGGGTGCGGGTGGATAGGCTCCAGATCCCTGCCAACCACAAACCCGGCAAGGCCCACGCCAACCAGCGCGGTTGGCGCAAGAGCGCACGCCCGATGGCGCGCAACGCGCCCACCGTCGTGCGCGCCGCGGGCGTCGTCGACGAAGCGGGAAGGTGGGAAGAAGTCACCAGAAGTCTCCCGGGCCGCAAGGCCCATCAACCGCCGCTCGAGGCTTCCGGGAGTTGCACGGTTGCGATCAACGCAATGCCCTCCCCGCGCTGGGCGGACTCCACCTGTAAGGAATCGAGCATGGCCATCAACAGGAAAAATCCCCGTCCACGCTCATCTTCCAAGTCAGGCACTTCATCGGCGGGAACCAGCATGTGCCGCAAGCCTTCTGGATCGCCCCCACCCTCATCCTCGACACGCAGTTGCCACCCATTGGATTGGCACTGCAACTCGAGGTGCATGTGAATTTTGCCGCCCCACGCATCGGCGTCCATCGCGCCCTGGCCTCCGCCGTGGTCCACGGCATTCGACAGCAGTTCCCCCGTCACAAATTCGAGACGTTCGACCTCGTTTTCGGCCAGCCCAGCTTCGTGAGCACACTCCCGCACTCGCGCACGGGCCAGCCGCACCGCGAGGTGGTGAGCAGGCAAGCGCAGTTGCAAGCGATGCGCGCCCGGGAAGGGTGTGGAGGAATCGGTCAAGCGCTCGGCGGGACGAGGGGTTCGAGTTCCAAACTAAAGTCGAGGGCCGCGGCGGAGTGGGTCAGGGCTCCCACGGAGATGCGATCCACCCCCGTTTCGGCGAAGGCCCGCACCGTATCCAATCGGATGCCGCCGGAGGCTTCCAGTTCGATGCGACGACCATGCTCTTGTGCGTATTGCCGCAACTTGGGGCACCAATCGATCAAACCGGGCGGCGAAAAGTTGTCCAGCAACACCACATCCGCCCCACCCCGGATCGCCGCTTGAGCCTCCTCGCCGTTCCGAGCTTCGGCCGTGATGCGCACGTTAGGACCAACGTAGGCCCGCAAACGCTGCAGCGCGGCTTCGATCGTGGAGCCGGCCAACTCGATGTGGTTGTCCTTGAGCATGGCCTCATCGTAAAGGCCGATGCGGTGATTCTCGGCCCCACCGCAGCGCACCGCGTACTTTTCGAGCACGCGCAAGCCGGGGGTCGTCTTGCGCGTGTCGAGGATGCGCACCCCCGGCACGTGCGCCACGCGTTCGCAAAAGCGCGCCGCCAAGGTGGCCGTGCCGCTCATGCGTTGCAGCAGGTTGAGCGCCACCCGTTCCGCACGCAGGATCGAGCGGGCGTTTCCCTCCACCATCGCCACACGCCGCTTGGGCGTCACCGCGTCGCCATCTCCGAGCCAACTCGAACAGGCGATCGTGCGATCGGTTAGGGCAAACGTCCGCAGAAACACGCCCAAACCCGCCAAGATGCCCTCCTCCTTTGCCACCAGTACGCCCCGCGCGCGCGCTTCCATAGGGACGGCCCCCTCGCCGGTGATATCACCGGCCCCGATGTCCTCCTCCAGCGCATGCTGGATGATGGGATCCATCTCCGCCGGCGACAACGGTTCGGGCAATCCGCGCCGAGGTGCGGGCAATGTGGACGAGGGTTGAGTCACGGGGCGCTGGGGCATCGTTCGAAGGCGCAGGGCGGACCTTCCGGCTGGCTGAGTCCGCTCCCCGCGCTTCGGTCGGCGGCGAACGCCTGGGCTGCCTCAGGGTGGGTGAGCCGGTTGGCAGGGCCCTTCGTCGTCACAGGAGGTCGGGGGCGTCTCCCGCTCAGTGTACGCCCCGCCCCTATCGGAGGGGTAGGCCGCTTGAGCCCATTGCGACGCCCATCTGACCACTTGGGTGGCCGTGACCGGCCCGATGCCGGGCAACGCGAGCAAACGGCCCATCAAATCGGGTTGCTGCGCCTGCCAGCCCTGGCGCCAAGCCGCTTCGGCGAGGCGCCGCGCCCGCAAACGCCCGACGCCGGGCACGGCTCGCAGCGCGAGGGGCGATCGCAGCGCGCTCCCGGGGTCGAGTCCGAGGTCCTCGCTGCGGTTCTGTCCTGCCCCCTTCTCCCCAGGCGCAAACTCCCACACGCACTCGGGGGGCTGGTGCGGAGGGGTGTGCGGCCGCGATTCCAACCACCAAGCCATGCTGGACCACCCCAAGAGGAAGGCCAAGGGCACGGGCGAGGTGGCACGCATCCACGCGGAAACGCTGGTGAGAACGCTCATGCCCTCTAGACCGGCACGCGCGCAGCGCGGTAGCGGTGCACTCGTAAAAAAGCCGACTCAGCTGGCCCAATGTTCCCAAGCCCCCGCCGCCAGCCCCCTCCAACCCGCTCGCCCTTCGATGTTGCATCCCGCGCCTCACGAAAAGCTGGCCGACTGCCGATAGCAATCACATGGGCGCACTTCGGCAACCTCAACCGGCGCCCCGGCCCCGTTTGCAACCCTGCGAGCGTTGCCGGGCCTGGGTGCGAACCGAAGCAGAGGCAACGGGCCCGGTGTGGTGCCCGGCCTGCGAGGACTCCGCCCCGAGCCGAACCAGCAGCCCGTTCTCCGCCTCCCCTTACGGCACCAGTCCGCCGGTGGATCGGCCCTTCCAGGAGCCGCTCCCGCGCATCCAGCCTAGCGCGTGGCAGCATTGGTGCGAGCACCACTCTCCTTGGCCGCGCCTCCCCGTGCTGGTCCTGCTGTTCTATTGGGCCGTGCGCTCCATCCTCGACCCGCAGTACTACAGCGTGTTCGACGGCATCAACCTGGGGATCCACGAAATCGGTCACGTGGTGTTCACCGGTGCGGGGGAACTGATGCACTTCTTGGGCGGCACCCTGCTGCAGTGCGCCGCCCCGGTGGCTGCAGGGGTCATGCTTTGGCGCCAGCACGATTGGTTTGGGATGGCATTCGCCGGCACTTGGTTGGGCACCAACCTGCACGGGGTAGCCATCTACATGGGCGATGCCCGTGCCCAATCCCTGCCCCTGGTCAGCTTGGGGACCGGAGAGGCCATGCACGATTGGGCCTACTTGTTAGGCCGTTTCGGCTTGCTGCAGCAGGACCGCTTCCTGGCAGGATGCGTTCGGGCCATGGCCATCACGATGTTCCTTGCGGCCGTGGTTTGGGGCGCCTGGGTCGTTTGGAACCTCTTCCGATACCGCTCGGAAGGCAGCCGCTTTTAGCGAGCCTTAGGCGAACAGGTGGTCAAGCAATCGGCCACCGAAGCCTCGGTGCGCCACGTTGCCCAATTCGGCCCGCACCAAACCCTCCAGCTCTCGCAGTCCCGTAACCAAAGGGCTGGGCTCTGCACAGCGCACGACGGGACGCCGTTCTTGGGTCGCTCGGAAGGCGCTCGGGTCTTCGGGCAAAGTCGCTATACACAACAGGTCCTGACCGAGGAAACGTTTGGCCACGCTGCTCAAGCGCTCCGCAGCCTCGTGTCCTTCGCTCTCGTGGTGCACGCGGTTCAAGACCACCCGCACCGGAGTTCCGGGGCTGCGCGCCCACAAAACTTTCAGAAACGCGTACGCATCGGTCAGCGATGTCACTGCGGGGGTCGTCACCAACAACACGAGATCGCTCGCCGCCGCAAAAGCCATCGTTTGCCGAGACAGGCCCGCGGCGGAGTCGACGAGGAAGTACGCAAAGTCCGGTTCGACTTCGGACAAGCCGGCCGCCAACAAATCGATTTCGGAACTGTGAAGGTTCGCGAGCTGCGCGATCCCCGAACCGCCCGCCAGGAGTTGCAGACCCGATCCGCAAGCTTGCAAGGCATCGCGCACGCTCACGCGACCGCAAAGCACATCGGCGACGGTCTGTTTCGGGCTAACCCCTTGCAGGATGTGCGCGTTGCCGACGCCCAAATCCGCGTCGAACAACAAGGTGGGAGCACGCCGAGCCAGCAGGGTGGCGAGCGACGCGCTGATCATCGACTTTCCGGTGCCGCCCTTGCCGCTCACCACGCACAGGGTCTTTCCCGTCGCGTGCGCCTCCACCCGATCGATGGGCAGCGGGGTGCGACTCCGTTCTCCCCCCTTCTCCGAAGCGCTTCGGCGAAGGGAGGCAAGGCGTTGCCGAACTCCCCAATTCAAGACCATGGCGTAGCGACCGCCCCGGCATTCGGCCATGAGGCCCCGGCGACGGACGCCTTAAGAATCCAGAAAGGCCGGGACCCTCCCCAGAAGAAAGGACCCTCGGGTCAACAATTCCCAGCTCGGCTCCCACGCTTGGGCCGGATTTTGGGAACTCGGGGCCTTTACCGCGTCGCTGGGCCCCAATTCCAGGGTTGTCGGGGCAAAGCGTTCGGAAACGTTCCGTTTCTCAGAACCTGGGAATCAGCCGCCCGAGCGGCGTTCCGACGCCCTAACGGAAGGCGTCCATTTCCTCGGCGCTCAACACCACGCCGAGGCCTTGATCGACGAGGGAATCGCTCGAAGTGCGGGTTTCTTCGCCACCCCATTCCTTTTCGGGATCCGCCGAAACCACTTCGAAGTAGCGTCGCAAAACCGCCTCTAAAAAGCGCTGCGCGCTCTCGTGATCCAAAGAGGTCTCGTCCCCATCGCCGCCCACGCGGCCCAACAAACCCTTTTGGTTTTGTTCCAAGCGACACAGGGTTTGGTTGAGCAGAGTCCACTCGAGCAGTTCACGCCCCGAGCCCAACACGACCACCCGTTCGTCCACGTGTTGCAAACCTTCCAGCAGAGTCTCCGCAACGTGGCGTAGCTCGCCATGCAAGTTTTCGAGGAAGCGCTCGGGGCTCGGCGTCGACTCTTCCGTATCGAGGGGCCAACGAGCCGTCAGGTGATACGAAGCACCGCTTTCCGATTCCACGCCGTGCACTTCGAGCAAGCGCACGCGCTCCGCGCCGAGCACCGCCAACTTGCGCACGGTGCCGTCCAAGAAGTGCGTTGCGACAGCCACCAAGCGCGGCTCCACGCGCGCCTGCACGCCGCGCGTGCCGAGGTGGCGCAGGATGAACGGCATCTGCTCTTTCACCCGGTGCAAGATTTCGAGCGCTAGGTCCGTCGGCTCCGCCGGCAAGGCTTCGCGATCCGAACCCAGCCATACGACCAGGTTGAGGCGTCCTGCCGGATCGACGCACACCCAATCCACGATCAGGTCACCGATCCAAACGTCGCTGCGTTCGGCTAGATCCTCGTCGTCCTCGTGTGAGGCCTCGAAGTGCGTCAAACCATCGCTGCCCGCGGGACGCAGGTCGGCTCGAAGGATCAACCCGCGATCGATCACGCGCAGCTCGGGCGCAAACTCTTGCAGAGCGCCCTCCAACTCTCCACGGCTAAAGCTGCCGGCGGGCTCTATTGGGCCGCCGAAATCGGTCGCCTCGGAAACCTCGTCTCCGGACGGATCTTCCCACAGATCGGGATCGTGTTCTTCCATCGCTGCCACGTTCGCAGTATCGCCCACCGCCTTCGGCAATCCAAGCCCGGAGGGAACGGAGTCTTACACTCGAAACTTGGGGCCAGAGCGGGCCCCTGGGTGCCCCATCCCAGCCCTACGGGCCAAAACCAGCACTTTCTGCCCTTGGGAGGGCCGCGGGGAAGGGGGATGCGCCCCTACAACCCCAGGTTTTGCAGATGCTGGCGTCGCACCCAGGTCAAAGCCAAGGCTAGGCCGTCGGTAGCGTCGTGCCGCAGTTTGTGCATCCCTTCTTCGGAGCCCAACTCCAAAGCGACGCAACGCGCGACGATGCTCTTGTCGGCCGAACCGTTGCCGGTCAGGGCCTTTTTGACCTCGGCCGGCGTGAATTCGTGCACCAAAGCACCGTGGGTCGAAGCGCACGCCAGCGCGACACCACGCCCCTCACCAATGCGCAGGGCCGAGGCGATGTTTTGGTGGGCGAAGGCCTTTTCGACGACCACGACCTGGGGGTTGAGCTTGCGCAGCAATTCGTCCAAGGACTGGCGGATATGGCCCAAGCGGGTGGCGATCTCGCTCGATCCACCAGCACGGATCACCCCTGCAGCCAGCAGAGCACATTGGGAGCCCCGGCGCGCCACGGCTCCATAGCCGACCACCCGGGTGCCGGGGTCGATGCCCAAAACCACTTCGGGGCGCGAAGTGCGGACGGAATGGGATTCGGGCGCTGCCATGTCGGAAACCAAGCCCACCGTAGCGCCCCCGAGCCCCGCGCCAAACGCCGGCAAGAGGAAGATTCCCAGCTCTGCCTTCGCTCCGGTCCGATGCGGGGCGTCTGCGGAGGGCTCTTTGCCTCGGGATTCCGCCCAGATCAGGCCTTCCCACCGTCATCGCGGCGTCATCCCGGAGTCTTCCTCCGATGCCCTTCTCCCCCCACCGGGTAGGATGCGGCCGTGACGACGACCCCTTTTGCCTCCGCCGTGCTGGTCGCCGCCGGGCGTTCCACCCGCATGGGGACCCAGGCGGATCCTAAGCCGTTTTTGCCCCTGCTGGACCGGCCCATCTTGCAGTACAGCCTGCAAGCCTTTCACCGAGCCGCGACGGTGGCCGAAATCGTCATCGTCGGCCAGGAGGAGCACTTCGCCCGCATCGAGTCCCTGTGCGGCCCTTACGCCGATCGGGTGACGCGCATCGTCGCCGGCGGCGAGCAACGCTTTCACTCGGTGTTGGCGGGCTGCCAGCACACGAGCGCCCAGAGCGAAGTGCTTTTGATTCACGATGCGGCCCGTCCGCTCATCCAGGTACGCGACATCGATCGGGTCGCAGAAGCCGCCCGCGAAAAGGGCGCCGCCCTCTTAGCCACCCCCGTCACCGATTCGGTCCATCGCTCCATGGACGGCCGGAAGGTGTTCGAACCGGTCGACCGCAGCAACCTCTGGTCGGCGCAAACACCGCAAGGCTTTCAGCGCCGAGCCTTTTTGAAGGTCCTTCAAGAAGCCGAACGGCTGGGCAGCCTGCCCACCGACGACGTGGCGCTGTACGAGCGCATGGTGGGCGCGGTGGAATTGGTGCCAGGGCCGCCGGAGAACCTCAAGATCACTCACCCCGCCGACTTGGCGATCGCCGAAGCGCTCTTGCGCTACACCCCATGAACCTCTTTGACCTGCGCATCGGCTTGGGTTTTGACCTGCACCGGCTGGAACCCGGGCGCAAGTGCATCCTGGCGGGGGTGACCCTGCCGCACCCCACCGGTCCGGCCGGGCACTCGGACGGCGACGCGGTCCTGCACGCCTTGTGCGATGCCTTGGCGGGCGCCGCGGACTTGGACGACATCGGCACGCTGTTCCCCGACGACGATGCGGTGCATCGAGGTCAGGACTCGGCGGAATTCGTGCAGCGCATGATGGCGGAGGTGCGCCGCCAAGGGCTCGCGGTGGTCAACACGGACATCGTGATCGCCACCGAAGGGCCGCGCATTGCCCCGCACCGGGCGGCTATGCGCGCGCGGCTCGGGGAGCTGCTCGGGGTGGACGCGAGTCGCGTCAACATCAAAGGCAAGAGCCTCGAAGGCCTTGGGGCCTTGGCCGACGGAGCCGGAGTGGCCGTGCAGGTCGTATGTTTGCTCGCACCGCAGGCCTGCGCGTAGACCCTCGCGCGCTGCGCGAGACTCCTTTCCCGCTTCCGCCTAGCTGAACATGGCGTCATTGCCGACCGCTGTGGCCCATCGGTGAGGATCGCAGCCGGCGCACGGCCGCCTTGGGGCTACACCGCCTGGAACTGCAGGGAGTGCAGGTGGGCGTACAACCCGTCTTTGGCGAGCAGCTCCTCGTGGGTGCCCAGTTCCACCAACCGGCCTTGATCGAGCACGGCGATGCGATCGGCCTTTTGGATGGTCGACAAGCGGTGCGCGATGACGATCGACGTGTGGCCTTCCATCAGGCCGTCGAGCGCCTCTTGGACCGCCCGTTCCGATTCGGTATCGAGCGCGCTGGTGGCCTCGTCGAGCAAGAGCAGGGGCGCGCCGTGCAACACCGCGCGTGCGATGGTGATGCGCTGGCGCTGGCCGCCCGACAAACGCGAGCCCGCATCCGCCACGTTGGTCTTGTACTGCTGTGGCAAGGACTCGATGAACTCGTGAATATCGGCCGCGCGGGCGGCGGCGCGCACTTCCTCGGGGGTGGCGTCGGGCTTGCCGTAACGAATGTTTTCAGCGATCGATTCGTGGAACAGGAAGGGCGACTGGGTGACCATCGAGTAGTGCGAGGTCCACGAATCGAGGGTGATCTCCCGCAAGTCGTGCCCGTCCACGGTAATGCGCCCTTCGTTGGGGTCGAGGAAGCGCGCCACGAGGTCGATCAGGGTGCTTTTGCCCGCTCCCGAAGGGCCCACCAATGCCAAGGTTTCGCCCGGACGCACCTCGAGGTGGATGTCGGACAAAGCCGGAGTGCTTTCCCCTTCGTAGGTGAATCCGAGCCCCTCGATCCGCAAACCGGATCCGAGCCCCTTCAAAACATGGGCATTCGGCGGTTCGATGATGTCGGGCTGCTCGTCGACCAACTCCTGCAAACGCTCGCAAGCGCCCTCTGCCTCCGCCACGGTGCCCTGGGCGCGCAGGGTGCGCTTGATCGACTTGTAGGAGGCGGAGATGTACATGAAGAAGGTCAACATGCCGCCGCCGGTGTCATCCAGGATCCCATGCAGGATCATGTAGCCCACCATCAAGACCATGAGCCCCATGCCGATGTGGGTATAGGCGATCGTCCAGGCGGCGGACAAAGCCCCCGCGCGCACCATCTTCATGGTGGCCGCCACGTAACCGAGCTGCACTTTGTGGAAGCGGGCGAGCTCGCGCTCTTCGGCTCGGTAGGCCTTGACCGTGCGGATGCCGCTGAAGATCTGCGTCATCGTTTGGGTCGTCGCGCCCAGCTCATTGAGGCTGCGGTTCGACCCCTTGCGCATCTTCTTGAGCAGGATCGAAACGGGGATCAACAGCAACGGCAACCCCACCACGACCCCCAAGGCCGCTTGGGGTGCAATGGAGAAGGCCAAACCCAGCGAAATCAGGGCGACGAGCGGCTCCTGAACCAAATCCCGCAGGACGATGTTGATCACATTGAGGGCCTTGCCTACGTCCGCGCTCATGCGGGAGAGCAGATCGCCGAAGCGCCGCCGCCCGTGGTAGCGCAAGGACAAGTGCATCAGGTGCCGAACCAGCTCTTGCCGCAAACTGACGACGATGTTGAGGCCCGCGGTGGAGCTGAGCAGCATACCCACGTACGTGAGCGCGCCCCCCGCCAAAGCGAGTAGGGAAACGATCCCGGCGACCACCCAGAGCAAACGCTTGCGCTTTTCGGGCGTCAAACTGGCCGGATCTCCGATCAACCCGTAGGTGAGTTTGTCCTTGAGGCCAGCAAAGAAGCCCACCTCCTCTTCGGCCTCTTGTTCAGCGAGCAACACGCGAGCCTGGGCCTCTTCCACGGCCGCTTGGATTTCCTCGACGACCTGAGGCTCGAAGCGACCCTGCAACTGCCCCCCGACCTCTTCCACGACGTTCGGCGGAGCCTTGTAGAACATCACCTCCCAAGCCGGCATCAAGAGCAGCAGCGTGCTCTGCATGAGGAAGGCGCCGAAGAAGGAGCACAGGAACACTCCGATGAGCTTGCCCTTGTGCGGTTTCGCGTGCGGCCAAAGCAGGCGAACGAGGGAGTTGTCGCGGAGGAATCCCATAGCGGCGGAAACGAGCGGCGCGGCCGCTCGGGGGCGCCCAGTGTGCCTTGGGGCGCGCGCAAAAGGTCGAAGAAAATGACCACGGGTTCCGCTTGCGCGAAACCCGTGGGAAGCGACCCGAGGAAAGGCTCCTACGGGCCGAAAAGACGAGGATTTACAGGCCGCTGACTTCCGCGTTGCGCAGCGCCTCGTGGGCGTAGGCGCGGAACGCCGTGGAGGCGTAGTCGTCCTGCAGGGCGTTGGTGGTGCGCTCGTCGCGCAGGCTCAGGTTGCGAGAAGCGGGCACCTTTTTCTTCACGTACGAGATGTAGTACCCCTTCGGGCAGCGGAACGGACCACCGACGGCCCCTTCGGGCACGTTGAAGAAGATCTCATCGACCGCGTTCGCGTCCCACAAGAAGTGGGTGTAGGGACTCTCGCCCAACGCACCCTTGAGGTCGTTGCGGGTCATGGGCGTGCCTTGGAAGCGCCCCTTGTCCTTCATGGAGTTAGCCGGCGGCGCCTTGCCTTCGACCGGCAGGGGCGGATCCCAGAAGTCGGAGTTCAGATCCAAGAAGTTCGCCCACCAAACGTCGAAGGGCTGCAGCTCTTCTTCAGGCTCGTAAACCTCGCCGGCGTTTTCGGCCTCCAAGCGCTTGGCTTCCTGCACCGCCAACTTGTCGGCGTAGGCGTCGATTTCAGCCCGCAGGGTCATGGCGCGCTCGTAGGCTTGTTCCCAGCCGTTTTCCTTCCAACGGTTGTTGGGGATGTCGAAGGCCGAGACCAACAGGTTTTCGGACTGCACGCGGGCGATGCCCATAATGCCTTGCACGATCGGGTAGTGCTCTTCCAGGACGTCGGGCAGATCGTTCGGATCGGTGATTTCGATCTGATCCATGATGCTCGCCTTGTAGGAGTCGAACAGGTAGCTGTAATCCTCGAAGGACTCCACCGAGGGGAAGCGATAAGCGTTGACCGCCACGAAGGAGAAGGAACCGAAGGTGCCCGCGTTTTCGGACGCGGCCTTTTGCTCCGCCAATTCTTCGCGGAAGGGCAGCTCCGGCTTCAGCTTGTTTTCGGCGGCGAGGCGGTCTTTGGTGGCCGCCATCAGCGCCAGGAAGAGTTTGGCTTCGTAGATGTCGTGCTCGTTGAAGGCCTCCTTCATGTCCTGGTAGACCTGTTCGGTGGTCAACTCGGCGCTCAGGCCGTTGCCCTCGATGGTCATCAGGAGGTGCGGCGGCAAGCCGTCGCTGGCGGTTTTGAGGGTCACGAAGTCGTTGAGGATGCCCTGCACCGCGTCGCGCAGAAGGGCCATCATCATGTCGTCTTCGCGCGGCATGAATTTTCCGGCTTCCTCGTCGACCATGCCTGCCAGACGGGTGCGCTGCTCTTCGGTCAGCTCTTCGGCGGGCTTGCCGTCGAAGTGTTCGGCCAGGGCGGCGGCTTCCGCTTGGCTACGGCGCTCCATCCACTGGTCGCGGCGCAGCTCGTAGTACTTCTGGTAGTCGGCCACGAGGTCGATCTGCGGGGAGGCTTGGTGGATCGCCTCGATCGACAGCTCCGGCCAGCCATCGGGGTGGTCCGGGAAAAAGAGCTGGTCGAACTCCAGGGTCATCCGGATCTGGTCTTGCCACCAGTCCATGCTCTGGTAAGCGCGCTCGATCTCGGTCTTGAGGTCCAGGGTCGGGTAGCGGCTCTGGAAGGACTCCATTTCCTTGGCCAGGCGCACTTCAAACTCGCCCGGATCCAAGACGAAGCGTGCCATGAAGGAGTCCACGGCTTGTTCGAGCTCGGTGCGCTGGACGTCGGTCAATTCCTCGACGGTGCGACCCCCGAACTCCTCTTCCAATACCCGTTCGGTTTGCTTGATGCGGCGCAACTCGCGCTCCTGATCCATCAGCATGCCCAAGCGCAGGGATTCGAGGCCCAAGCGTCCCTTGCCGTAGCAGAGGAAGCGCTTGATCTCCATATCGGAAATGCGCTTGCCGTTGACGATCAGGGGCTCTCCAAAGATCGACGCGGTTTGGTCCTCGGCCGGGCCGCCGGTGATGGCGGGGGCCGACACGTCGGTCACGGGGCGATCTTGCTGGGTCGGGGTTTCTTGGGCAGAGGCCGTCGCCAACACCAAGCAGGCGGGGGCGGCGAGGGCGAGCGTGGTCCAGAGGTGGGCGCGGCCCTTGCGGGAGCGGCGCGACTGGATGGAAAGGGGATTCACGAACATGGTCAGATTCGAGGTCGAACGGTGGTTCGGCGGATCGAAGGAGGGCGGCCGCGGGCGAAAGAAGCGGGGCGTGGTGGTCTGAGACCCCAATGCGCCCCGGGCGGCCGAAAAGGCCCGGTAGCATACGGCCCCGCCCGGGCCCCGTTAGAGGATTTCCTGGCAGGGCTCGAAGGAGCGGCCCAAGACCCTATATTGTCCCCTGGGTTTCGCAATTTGGTTTTGGGCCTTTTTGGGCCCCCTGCGACGCCTCCCCCAGCCCGCCGAGACCCGCCCAAGGCACTGCGCCAAGCCCCCGACCCCACTCTTTGGAAGGCTTCCACGCTGGCTCGGTGACCTGCGCCACCCACGCGTCTAGGGTCCTTCCTTCGCGGCCCTCCCCACCTGATGCCCTACGAACCCCGCACCATCGCGCTGCTCTGCGAGTTGGCTCACGCCCCCATGCAGCCGGACCCGGCCCCGGTCCAGCGCATCCACAACCAGATGTTCCAGGACGGGCAACCGGCCTACAGCAGTTTCGCGGTGTCTCCGATGGGACCCGTGCTCTCCAATCCCGAGGCGATCCCCGGTCGGGTTTCCCAGGTGCTCTTCCTGCCCGATCAGGTGCAGTTCCGCGAGGAGCACGGGGCGCTCATGCACGAGGCCTTCGCCCTGCGTGTCGATCACATCGCCGGGCAATACAGCCAGGCGCGCGGCCTAGAAAACTACGCAGGCCAGCGCGTGACGGTGCGGGCCCTGCTGAGCCCCAAACATCGCAAGGATGCGCGGCGATTCGTGAGCCGCGACCTGCTGGGTTTTGAAGAAACCCCGACGGGACAGCCCTCCCCCGTCACGGAACACTTCGGACGTGAAGCCGAGCTGGCCGGCCTGCGGCTGGCCTTTCCCGGCGGCCCCGGCGAACCGGCCACCGTGGCGCTGCGCATCGAGTCGTACAGCGCCGATCCACGTTCGGTTTTTGTGGAGCTGCAGGGTTCCTACGGACCGCTCGATCAAGACGCCGCCGGGCTGGGGGAGCGGGTCAACGAGCTGTATCGCTACCTAGAGAACCGCACGTTGCCGTTCATCGAATCCTTCGACGTGCCCGTTTAGAACCGAGCCTCCCTTTCGCCATGCGCTTGTTTTCCATCCCTTCGACCGCCTTACGAGCTTGGTGCGTGCTCGCAGTGCTGGGGTGCGGTGCGCACGGCCTGGGGGCTTGCGCCCCGGCAGCACCCGAAACGCAGGAGGACGCCGACTCAGCGGAAGAGGACCCCTTGGCCGGCTTTTCCGAAGCGTTCCGAGCCGCCTTGCCCGCCGACACGGTCTTTTTGGTCGAGGACCGCCCCATCACGGCGAGCGAAGTGGATGCCTGGTTGGAAACCTTCGGCTGGGTGGAGCCGGTCAAGAGCCAACACGCCCTGCGCCGCTTGATCGTCACCAACCTGTCCATGCCCGTGGCGGTCGCCCAAGCCCTCGACCCCGAGGGCCGCGCCCTGGCTCGCGAACGCATGCAGCGGGTGCGCGAAAAACTCCTGGCGGGCGAGCCCCTTTCCCTCGAGGATCCTCAACCGGAAACCCTGCAGGCGAACTACAAGTCCAAACTCGGCCTCGATCGCGTGGGCATCGCGCGGCAAACTCCGATGGGCGAATGGTCTGAGGTGTTCGAAACGCTGGGTGGTTTTACCATGGTGCGCCTGATCGGTGCGCCCGACCCTTGGCTCCCGAACAGCGAAGTGATCGTGGAACACGTCACGGTTTCCTACTTGCCGCCCGAGTACGCCAAAGAGACCGTCAAACAAGCGATTCCTCAGGCTCGCATCCGCGTCGTCGACCCCGAGTGGCGCCGCTACATGCCGACGATCTACCTGCACCAAGCCCGCTTGCCCGTCGACGGTTCCGTGCCTGCGACCGACGACCCCTCGAACCCCTAGCCCCGCTCCCCATGTTGCACCCTTCAAAATGGCGCACGGCCTTGTGGCTGTGCTGGCCCCTGGCCCTCGGCACCCCAGCCCTGGGAGCGCCAGTGGTATGGAATCAAGATCCGCCCGCGCCGCCCGAAGAGCCCCAAGAGGAGGGCCCCCAAGAGAAAGACGACGAGGAGAAAGGGGACGAAGAGAAGGACCCCCACCTCAAGCAATGGCCGGAGTTGGAAAACCAAGCCGGCACCAAAAAAGAAGTGCAACGCTTGGTCAAGGCTCGCACCGAGGAGATGGGCAAGGACGCCGCCGAAAAACTCGCCAAGATCGGCGCAGGGGCGGCCCCCCTGTTGCTGAGCGAACTGGGGCGCGCGCGGCAAAAGGAAGCCATCCAGCGCATCGAAGCGACCTTGATCGAGATCACCGGAGCGCCGCACACGCGCCTCTTGGCCGAACACTTCAGCGACAAAAAAGAGAACGTGCGACGCTTCGCACTGGAGCGCGTATCGCACTTCCCCGACCCCGGCACCCGCAAGCAAGCGGAGGCGGCTTACGCCACCTCCCAGGACAAAAAGTCCCGCTGGGAGCCCGTGGACCGCTACTTGGCGGCCCTGTGCTGCGCGGCTGCAGGGTC
>JAUHXY010000308.1 GCA_030426785.1 bacterium | reverse complement strand
CGACGGACGAACCCGCGGCCATCGATCACCAGGAGATCATCCGCAACGCCAAGGCCGGGCGCATGATGATCCAAGTGGGTCGGCCGGAAAGCATGGCCGAGCGATAGTTCTGGGGATTCATGCGGTCGTTCCAGCCGATCGTGCGCGCGTGTCGTACATCGGTAAAGCCCGGCTCCAAGTACAGGTCGGCCAAGCCCGCCTGCATGGAGAGCACTCGGTCCAGCGGCTGGCGCTGCGACCAGACGTACGCGAGCGCTTCGGTCCAACGGGGCCGCTCCCCGCCGCGAATCGTGCTGTACAGTCCGAGCTGCGCCACGTTGGGCACCAACAACAAAGCCAACCAAGCGAAGCGCGCAGGCCGCTCCACGATCCACGGAAGGGGCCACACCGCCAGCAACAGGATCCAGGGGTGCAGGCTGAACACGTACTGGGCTGAGACCATCCCCATGGTGGAAAGCACGGCGATCGTCAACACCGTAGCCAACACGACGACCAGCGCGAACACTCCGCGTCGATCCTTCCCGAGCAGCGCCCACAACGCCCCCACACCCGCAGCGACCGCCAAGGTCGGGGTGACGTAGAACACCGTACTCTTGACCAAGTGCACGAAGCTGTGCAAGCCGCCCAGCGCCCCGCCGTGCAGGTACAGGCGGAAAGCCCCCCACAACTTCGGCGCTTGCCAAAGCAGGAGGGCTCCTAACCCCGCTCCTAGCCAGAGCAGCGGACTGCGGTGCTTGCGCCGATCCTCCGTGCGGACCACGAACAACAAGAGACCTGCCGCCAAGCCCAATCCCAACACCGCGCCGTGTGGGTGGAACTTGGCGCTCGCCCCCACCAGCAACAGGCCGAAGAGACTGCCGGGCCCCGAGCCTTTGCGCCAAGCGCGGAAGAAGCAGCCCGCCCCCAGCAAGGTAAAGCACTCCGCCAAGGTGTACCCGCGCGCGGTTTGACTCCAGGACTGCTGCCAAGCGCTCGTGGCGAGCAGCAGGCTGACCCAGGCCGCCCGCAGGGGTCCGGCCCAGGGCGCGAAGGCCCAAAAAGCGAGCGGCAAGGCTAAGTACCCGGCCAAAGCGGGCAAAAAGCGCAGGCTCGCTTCCGTGAAGGGCTCTCCCCACCAGCGCGAGGCCCAGGCGATCGCATCGTAGCCCCAAGCGTGCATGGACCGCCCCGAACCGTTGAACGCATCGGTGACCGTCAAAGCCTCGTCGTACCACAGGCTGTAGCGTCCCAAATCCCAAAACCGCACGAGGCCGATCAGCAGGGCCAACGCCAGAACGACGTAGGGCCCCTGGCGGGACTCCGACTCCGAGGATGCCGACGAGGGGCGGGAAAAGGTCATGGGTTTGCGCAGCGTTTCATACGAAACAGGAGTTGTCCACCCTACAGGCGCGCGGGTCCTGCGCCCGCTCGCCTGGGAATCGGGCCCAGCTCGGGACCCGCCTCGCTTGCAAGGTTCCCGTACCCGACCCACAATATCCCCATGTCCAAGCCCTTCGGAATGCCTTTCGGATTGCGGTCCGGATTGGCCGTACGCCGCTGGATCGCCTGCGCGGCCCTGCCCTTGGCGGCCTGCGCTTCCCAGGTCCCGGTGCACTTCGCTTCCGCTCCGCCCGGGGCCCGCATCCTCTTGGATGGGGAGGACTCTGGCTTCGTCACGCCGACCTCCCTGGACCTCCCGAACAAGAAGCATCGCACGGTGGAGTTTGTGCTGCCGGGCTACGAAACCGCCGTCCGCGACCTGCGTACGGGCAAGAGCCGCGATTACATCTTCTTCGACGAGTGGCAACTGCACTACAACACGTGGCGCTTCCCCCTGTGGCTCAACTTTGCGGACTTTTTCGTAGAGCGCCGCACCTACAAGGGCGAACGCCCGAGTCGCGTCTTCGTGCAGATGAAGCGTAAGAACAGCGCGGGATGACCGCTCCTTCCGGCTCGAGCGCAGGCGCCCGGCCGCTCCGCAAAGCGATCCTTTTGGATCGCGACGGCACCCTCAACGAAGAGGTGCATTACCTCGCCGATCCCGAACGTTTCCAGTGGATCCCGGGCAGTCGCGAAGCCCTGCGGACCCTACAGGATGCGGGCTTTGCCTTGGTGGTCATCACCAATCAAAGCGGCATCGCCCAAGGCTTGCTCACCGAAGCGACCCTGGAAGCGATCCACGCTCGCATGCAAGCCGACCTCGCTCGGGACGGCGTGCGCCTTGCCGGAATCTATCACTGCCCCCACCATCCACGCTTGGGGCAGGCCCCTTGGTGCGGCCCCTGCGAGTGCCGCAAACCCAAACCGGGGCTCTTGCTGCAAGCCCAGGCCGAACTCGGCCTGACTTGGGAAGGCAGTTGGATCGTCGGCGACTCCCTCCGGGACGTGGAAGCCGGTCGCGCCGTGGGGTTGCCCGGCGTTTTGGTGCGCACGGGCAAAGGGCGCCGCCAGGAAACCGACCTTCCGCCGGAATGGGCGGACACGACCTACGTGGTGGACGACCTCGCGTCGGCTTTGCCCATCCTGCTTGGATAGCTACTAGGGCAGATAGCGCGAGGCGGGCACCGACAACTTTTGCGCTAGGCCCGGGGGCAGCTTGCGCCAGGCGTTTTGCAGCTTGTGCGTTTTCGGGTTCGAAGGATTCAAGCTGGGCGGTTCCGCATCGGTGACCAAGCGATAGCGATAATGCAGGTCGAAAGCCGGGCAGCCCTGGTGCGCTTTGAAGCTGTAGGCGCCCGAATCTTTACGGCTGCGGCCGAAGTCGAAGATCTTGTAGCCCTCGCGCACCGCCCACTCTTTCAGAGCCATGTACATGAAAGCCGAGGCCTTGTAGCCCCGGTCCGCGCCGTCCGCCGTTCCGGAGTAGTAGGCCAGCAACTGGTCGCGGAACAGGAAGGACAGCACCGCCGCGAGCGGTTCTCCTTCGCGGCGCACTTCGTGCACAACGTGCTGATCCGCAAACTCCTGCGTGAGGGCCGTAAACCACGCCTGCGGCAAACTTGGCGACCCCAAGCTGTGCTTGTTGCGGTGAAACAACCGCACCAAGTCATCCAAGTACCAACGCCCCTCCTCTAAGGTCAATCCGAACTTGGTGCGGGCCTTGCGCGCGTCGGCGCGAGCCTTCTTTGGCATGGCGGCCAACACCTCGTCCGGGTCCTCTGGCAACTCCTGGATAAAGGTGGCGTACAGGTCCGAGCTCGGCAGGTCGAGGCCGGGGTCATGCTGGCAGCGCAGCTCTAGGCGCCCGGCCCCTATCTCGATGGCCTTGGCCTCCGCCGCTTGAAAAAGCGCCGCTTCCACGTCCCGGTCGCGACCGATCGGACCGCCGTACACCGCGTAAGGCACGGAGATGAGGCTTCTCTTGCCGCGCAAGCTGCGACAGACCGACAAGGGCAACACCCCGACGATCTCGTCTCCTTCCCACGCGAGGTAGTCGCAGCGGGGGTGGCGCATGATGCGTTCCACCACGCGTCCCCAGCCGGCTAGGTGAAAGAAGGTTCCGCGTTCGTGCGCGCGGACGTAAGCATCCCTTTGGTCGTCTTCCTCGGGTCGGGACAGGCGAACTTGCATAGAGTGAATCGTGACGGGGGCAGGCAGCGCGGAGCGCTCGAGGTTCGGAAGAGGGCCGTGCCGGCTCACGGGGCCGAAGCGGCGCTAGCGGTGGATTTTGTCGATGCGGTATTCCCGCACATTGCGGGCCTGGGTGAACACCACGATCTCGCCAACTAGGCCAAATCCGATCACCTGCAGTCCCAAAACCGCGATCACGAGGCCGATCAAGAACACCGCGCTCTCCATGAGCGCCACGTCGTTGCCGAGCCACTTGGC
>JAUHXY010000307.1 GCA_030426785.1 bacterium | reverse complement strand
CACCCCCACTTCGAGCTCATCCGCCACGACATCACTCACCCGATCTGGCTCGAAGTCGATCAGTGCTACAACCTGGCCTGTCCCGCCTCCCCCGTGCACTACTGGCACAACCCCATCAAGACCATCAAAACGTCGGTGATGGGCGCCATCAACATGCTGGGCATGGCCAAGCGCACCCACGCACGCATCCTGCAAGCCTCCACCAGTGAGGTCTACGGCGACCCGAAGGTTAGCCCGCAACCCGAGTCCTACCACGGCGACGTGAACCCCATCGGCGTGCGTTCCTGTTACGACGAGGGCAAGCGCTGCGCCGAGGCCCTGTTTTTCGACTACCACCGGGCCCACAAAGTCGACATCCGCGTGGTGCGCATCTTCAACACCTATGGACCGGGCATGCACCCCTACGACGGCCGCGTGGTGAGCAACTTCATCATCGCGGCTCTGGCGGGCGAAGACATCGAAGTGCACGGGGATGGCAGCCAAACCCGTTCCTTCTGCTACGTGGATGACTTGGTACGCGGATTGATGGCCATGATGAACGGACCCGAGGACTTCCACGGGCCGGTCAACCTGGGCAACCCTTCGGAGATCTCCATGCTGGCCTTGGCCGAAGAGATCATCCAGCGCACCAACTCCAAATCGAAGGTTCGCTTTACCCCGGGCCGTTCCGACGACCCGACCCGGCGTTGCCCCGACATCTCCTTGGCCAAGGAAAAACTGCAGTGGGAACCGCGCATCGGTTTGGCGGACGGCCTGGACAAGACGATCGAGTACTTCGCGAACCTCGATCTGTCGCTCTACAAAGATCCCACGCGCCGCTAGTCGCGTCGCTCGAGATGGAGCTCTCGCGCCACCCACGGCGCTAGTACGTCCGCGATCACTTCATGCCCGCGCGCATTGGGGTGTCCGTCGCCGCAATGCAAGCGTTCCCCCGCCTGCACACGTTGGGCCATGGCTCCGTCCACGTGCAGGGTTTCGAACCCGATCGTTGCGGCGGCACGCTCGACCTCCTGGCTCAGATCGCTGCGAAAATCCGGCCCCGGCAAGGGCTCGGGTTGGGGATAAGCGGGTTCGTATAGGAAACGGTCATGTCCGTGCGCCACGGCAAACACGACCAGCGGGATGCCCCGCTTCGCGCACAGCGCTTGCATGCGCTGCAAGGCGTGAAAGGTCGGGGACGTGGGATCCGAAACTCGCGCCGCCGTATCGCGCACGAGCTGAATCTCTTCCGGTCCGGCCGGTTGGAAGTCGAGGGTGGCGAAAAAGTCCTCGCCGGCCCAGCGCAGATCCTTTTGTGTCGCCCAGGTGAGCAACGCGGAGTTGGCTTGCGCCACGCGCCAAGCACGCTTCGCACGGTCCTTCCAACCACCCGCCGCATCGAGTGCTTCCGGTCGCACCACCACCCAGTTCCCTGCCCCATCGCGCTCAAAGCGCGGCTTGGCCATGCCATACGATTCAAGGTTCTGCGCTTCGAAGACGTCGTTGATGATCAGGCAATGCACCACGAGGTCCGGCTCAAAGCGCACTCCGTTTTGCTCTAGGGTCCAAAACTGCTGGTCGGTTCCGTAGCCGGGTACGGCTAGGTTGATGCACTCGATTTGGCCCTCGAAACGATCCTCGAGGAGGTCGGAGAAACGTTGACCGTTGTCGACTCCCCAACCCCAAGCCACCGAGTCCCCTAGCACGACGACGCGCTGCAAGCCGGCTGGTTTGCGCCACGTGCGCTCCGGATCCCGAAAGCCGAGCGCATTGATGCGCGCGGTGTATTCGAAGATGCCTTCGAAGCCTTCCACACCACCAAAAATGCGCCCCGTAGCGCCCGGGCGGTTGGCCCAGCCCAAGCTGGGATCCTTTTGCCCAACGGCGCGCCAATTGTTGCCGACGAAGCGACCGCGCTCGAAGGTCGCACCGAGTTTCCAGGTGGCCCACGCTTCCCCCGCCAGCACGGTCGCCAACAGAGCGCACAGGGCGATCGCCCATTTTTTTCCGGCCCGGCCGCGAGGTGGCAGGTGGGAATCGGGGGCAGGAGTTTCGCTCATGGTGGGCGGCCGAGGCTCGATGCGGGGTGCCGCTCTTCCCGGGTGAGCCCGATGGGGCCAGTACCCGGTGGAACAGCGGCTCGTAGCGTGTCCAAGCTAGCAGCCCGGACGATCCCACCGCAAGCCGCACCCCTCCCGCGACTCCCGATGTGGGCCCTCGGACCCGCCCCCTACTTTGGTAGGCTGCGCGCTCCTTTCCGCGCCTTTTCCCCCACCTCCGTCCTTTGGCTTCTTCCCCAGCGCCGTCCCCCGAGACGCCTCCGCGCTCGTTTTGGCGCTGGTGCCTGCTGTGGCTCGTGGTGGGAACCGCCTTGCGAACGGTGCCCATCTTGTGGGGGTCGCAGTTCTATCACGAGGTGCAGTACAACCTGCACCCGGATGAACCCAAGATCGTGCGCTACATCGACGACTTTCCCGAGTCGGTGCCCGCGAACCACGACTACCGCTATCCCACCTTCCTGCACAACCTCTACGGGCTCACCTGGTGGGGCGTGGGGTCGGCGCTCGATTGGCGCTCGCCCGAGGAGTCCTTCGCGGGGGAGCCGAGCTACGAACGAGCTTTGATCGCGAGCCGCGCATGGCAGGTCCTGCTGTTTGGGCTGGGCGGGATGTTGCTGGTTGGGCTGGCGGCCCAACGCCTCGCTTCCCGCTCGGTGGTGCTGTGGGCGATCGCGGCCACCTCGATCCAAGGTTGGGTGGTGTCGTCGACCGCCCTGGTGCAAACGGACGTGCCCGCCGCGATCGGCTTGTTGGGCGTGTTTTGGGCCCTGGCTCGTATCGATCGAAGCGCGCGCGTCGAAGCCACCGACGGGTTGGCTCCCGGGCTCTGGCTCGGTGCGGCGACCGCTATGAAGTACACCGCCGCTATCGGTGCGGTAGGCATCATGTTGAGCGCCTGGTGGGCCTACCGGCGAGGCGCGGCTTCCCTACGCACGGCCGCGGGCCTGGTCGGGGTCGGGGCCTTGGCTGGGGCGGGCGCTTTCCTTTTGTTCGTGCCGGGGGCCCTGTTCGACAGCCACCACTTCTGGCTCTCGATTCAATACGAGTTTCAGGGCAAGGCGGTCGGCGAGACCTTCGCTTGGAGCAAGTTTTCGAGAGGTTGGTTGGGCTGCATGCCCTTGTGGATCACGATTCCCGCCGTCATTGGCGCCGGCTGGTACGCGGTGCAAGCGCGCACCCGAACCTGGCTGTCGATCGCCATCAGCTTGGCGCTTTATGTGCTCATTACGGCCCCCTCCTTCCGCGAGGATTACGCCATCCCGTTGATGCCTTTTGCCGCCTTGAGCTCAGGGTATCTCCTAGCCCGGTTGGCCCAGCGCCACCCCTTGTGGCGCTGGGCTGCGGTGCTCTATCTGCTCGCGGCCAGCCTGCACGTGGCGTGGACGGTGGTCGAACGCTACCGAGCGGACACGCGCTATCGCTTCGATGCTTGGGTGCACGAGCACATCCAACCAGGACCGCTCGGGGACGGACCCAATCCCCTACGGCGCAGTTGGTCCGCCCCGAATCTGCCGACCGGCTACCAATGGGTTTCCGTGCACGAGCAGCCCGAGTGGGTCGTGCTGTGCGAACGGCACTATGAGCCGCTCTTGAACGTGCTGGCCGACCCGTTGCACTACGAAGCCCTCGGCGTGGTCTTCGACCCAAAGGAACGCAAACTGCTAGCCCTCGGCGACCGGGACTTTCGTTTCTACGAGGACGTCCTGCTGGGAGAGGACCGCGATTTCCACTACGACTTGGTCGAGCACTTCGCTCCCTCGCGGGCGCCCCTC
>JAUHXY010000042.1 GCA_030426785.1 bacterium | reverse complement strand
CAGCTCCACGCGATCGGTCACCGCAAGGTCCAACGACCGCCAATCGGTCCAAACATTGTCTTCCTCCTGAGGCGTTTCGGTGACTTCGAAAGCCTCGGCCTGGCCCGCCTCGTCCTCGCTGGCTTGCGCGACAGGGCTCGTTTCTGCGACCAACTCCGGAGTGCTCGAACGTTCGGAATCCACTTCCGTCGCCTGCGCGAAGTCTTGCACCTCGTTTTCCTCAAGAACCGGAGAATCCTCCAAGAAGGAGTCTTCGGGATGCTCCCCGTTCGGGAAGAGCATCATGCCACCGCCCGCGTTCGAAGTGCTTTGGTCCGCGAAGAGCCAAGCCATTTCCTCGTCGGTCAAGGCCGGTTCGTGCTGCGGCTCACTCCACTCATCCCACGACACCATGTCCTCGGGACCGAATCCGTCGGGATCCTCGGTTACCGGTTCGATCACCTCTTCGAAGGCCACGGTCTCTTGGGGCTCCATCCAAACGGGAGCCTCCCACGCGTCTTCGGTGGTGCTGTCCACGGGGGCCTCCACGGAATCGACGACCACGAAATCCTCGGAATCGTCGGCTTGGTGCCCTTCTCCCCAAACGCCCATCCAAGAAGCGATCCACTGCTCGGAGTCGAAGTCGAAGGAGCTTGGCGTCTCTTCTTCGTTCACGACCGGCACCCGGGTTTGGGCCACGGCTGGGGCATCGGTGATGGTGTGATCGGATTCGAAGTCGTTCGGGGTCTCGGTTTCTTCGACCGTCCCCTCGTCGACCGTGGCGACCGGTGTGGATTCATCCACCCATACAAAGGGCATTTCTCCGTCGAATTCCGCGTCCTCCCATTGTTCCAACGCGGCCAAGGCGGCGTCTTCGGAGGGGTCTTCCGCAGTCGTTGCGTCGTCGTGGATTCGGTCACCGCGAGAATCGTCCGTTTCGTCGGCCTGGGTCAAACCCATGGCTTCGAGCTCGGCGTTGATGGCTTCCGCTTCTTCCCCGGGGCCTTGCGGTCCCCATAGGGGCAGAGCGACCAAGGGCAACGGACGGAACCCGCCCATCGCCATCCATTCGATCGGCATCTCTTCGACCGTGGAGTCCGTTTCCGGCTCGCGGTCGGCAGGGATTTCCTGGACGAGCTCTCCCACGGTCGTTCCGACAAACACGGGCGCTTCGGGGCCGACCTCGATCGGGCGGACACCGACCCATTCGGACGGGTTGCCAGAGGTCTCCACAGCGACTTCCGAGCTGTCCGTCACGACCGGTTGCGAGGTAGGCTGCCCTCCTTTCGAAGGCGTGTAGCTGCCTTGGCCCACCGGCGTGGTCGCTTTCGGAGTGGACTCCACCACCGAAATGGAGCCGTCGCGCTGGATGCGACCGCGCAAGGGCGCTTCCGTTTTCGGCTTGCTTGCAGGCAGGTTCGGGGTCTGTAGCTTGACCCCATCGTCCTGGGCTCCGCCGGTGCGCTCGATGCCGGCGGTCGAAACCGAGTTTCCCGTCCCGGTCGGAGCGGACACCGACTTCCATAGGATCATGCCAGCCACGCTGATCGCGGCGACAAACACGCCGGGAACGAGCATGCGCGAGAGCACGGTCGTGGTGCTTTCGGGCTCACAGTAAGACGCGGAGAAGGATGCCGCGGGATCGGGCTCGTCCTCGTGCAACGTGATTTCCCCGCGCGCCTGCATGTCCTGCATCCAAGCTTCCTGCGAGGTTTGCGCCGCCTGAGCCGCCTGTTCGCGCTCCAGCGCCCAAGCCTGGACGGCATCGGGCTCTTGGGGCATGGACTCGGACTCGGACGCCTGCTGCGAGGGGTCCGCCCCATCCAGCAACCAGCTCCCGTCTCCGGAGGAGTTTTGTTGCGCCGGGCGGTGCTGCGGATGCGGGTTCCCGGGCTGGGGTTGGTTCTGGTTCGAGTTCGCGTCGTACGACATGGGTGCTCTGTGCAATCTGGTCTATGGGGAACGCCCCGCCATGGGGCGTTGGCCTCCCTGGGGAAAGGGAATCAGCCCCCTCATCGGCGCCCCTGCGCACCAAAATCCACACCAATAGGAATCCCCAGCGATTCGGCTCAGGTTGAGAGGCGCAAACTTCCGCGCGCTGTCGCCGCGTGCCTCCCTTCGGGACCCAACGAAACCGGACCTAGGTTTTGAGCGTGCGGGTCGAGCCCTTGCGTTGGGTCAATCCCTCGGCATCGAGGGCCTCCAACACCGGGATCAGGTACTTGCGTGAAGTCCCCAAACCATCGCGCAACTCGGCGATCGCCAACTCCCCATTGCGCCGGCAGTTGTCCACGACTCGCCGCCGGATCTCTTCCATGGCTTCGTGATCCATGTAGAGATCGGCTCCCACATGTTCCAACTCGCCCGCATCGCACAGGTACTCCAGCGTCCCGCGCAGCGCCGCTCCATCGCGGGTCCACTCAGGCGCCAACTCCTCGGTGGTAGGCGGCTGGAATTGGGCCTCGCTGTAGGCCTGGCGCAAACCTTGCGCCACCGCCTGCCAAGCCTCGGGCAGGCGCGCTTCGTGCCCAGGAAGGCGCAGCACGCCCCCGCTCTCTCGTTCCAAAGTACCCGCGCGGGCCATCTCGGCGATCAGCGCATCGAGCAAGCCAGGATCGATCTTGACCTGGGAGCGCAGCTCGCGGATGTCCATGCGCACACGGTGCGCGTGTCCCTCGAACCACTCGGTCACCGCCCGCCGGACCGCTTGTTGGAAGTGTTGCAAGGCCTCGACGGCGATCCAACGGTTGCCCACCATGGGAGCGACGCGCTGCTCGCTCTCCAACCGGCGCAACAGCGCTTCGGTATGGTCGACCGGCTGTTTGAAGGCGTGCCCGATCGCGGCCAAATCCATCCACCCCTCGGGGGCGGAGGTGAGGATCGACTCGAGCAAATCCTCCTCGCTGCCTAAACTCGCTTCGCGCTGCGCCAACCCTTCGAGCACGAAACCCTTGAAGCGCTTGAGCCGATAGCGGCTTTCCTCCAGGATGACGCCGCCTCCGAGCGTGATCATCGGGGAGGCCAAGCGCAGGACGAAGCGATCGCCAGGCGCACAGACCAACGGCTCCTTCAGGCGCAACTGCACCAAGCCTTCGCCGCCACCTTCGATCACCTCTTGGTCGAGCAGAATGACCTCACCGAGTCCCTCCGCCGTCCCGACGTGGACCCGGATCGACATGCGGTTTTGAATGGGAATCGGCAGACTGGGCACCGCCTTCAAACGCGCGCCAAAGAGCCGCACGGCACCGAAGTAACCGGGCTTGGCCACCACCATGCCGCGGTGCACGCTGTGATGGTCCACATCGCTCAGGTTGATGGCGGTGGAGTGGCCCGCTTGCGCGACCTCCACCTTGTCGTGGTACGCCTGCAAGCCGCGCACCTTGCCCTTCTGTCCGAGGGGCAGAATCTCCAAGGTATCCCCCACCTGCACGCGCCCCGCCACGGGGATGCCGGTCACGATCGTGCCAAAACCCCGAGCGGAGAAGACGCGCTGGATCGGCATGCGGAAGATGCCTTGGTCGCTGTGAGGCGGCACCGCGCTGGCCGCCTCGATCAGGGCCGCCTGCAGTTCGGGCAAGCCCTCCTTGGTGACCGCCGAGTACGGCAGGATCGGTGCATCCTCCAAAAACGTGCCCTGCACCGTCTCCTGCACATCCAATTCCACCAACTCGCGCAGCTCGTCCTCCACCAAGTCGATTTTGGTGAGGACGATCAGTCCGCGCTCCACGCCCAGCAGCTCGAGGATCGCGAGGTGCTCCCGGGTTTGGGGCATGACCCCATCGTCGGCTGCGACCACGAGCATGACGAGGTCGATGCCGGTGGCGCCAGCCACCATGTTGCGCACAAGGCGTTCGTGTCCGGGAACGTCCACGATGCCGATGCGGCGACCATCGGGCAAATCGAAGCGAGCGAAGCCCAAATCGATGGTCATGCCGCGCGCTTTCTCCTCCTCCCACCGATCGGGATCCACCCCGGTCAGAATCTGAACCAGGGTGGACTTGCCGTGGTCGATGTGACCAGCGGTTCCGACGACGATGGGCTGAATTTGCACGGGGCGAACAGGATACGGTCCTTGCGGGGCGTTTGCACTCTCGCTCCGACCTTCGGTCGGCCTAGCGCCCTTTCAGGCGGCCGTGCGCGGCACCGCGTAGAACCGCCAAAAATCGATTCTGGCCCCGCTGGGCTGCGCAAAGAAAACGTAGAGTAAACCCCATGACGAGCTTGCCGTTTCGCCCGTTCGCGCCGTGGCTGCGAGAGACGTTTGGGCGCCCCGTCCACCGCATCGCCCTCGACGCCGGTTCGACCTGCCCCAACCGGGACGGCAGCAAGGGATTCGGCGGCTGCGTTTATTGCGACGTGGAAGGATCGGGCAGCGGGGCGTTGCGGGAGGGCCAGGACCTCGCGGAACAATTGGAAGCGGGAATGCGCCGCATCGCCCGTCGGCAAAGGCCGGGCGACCCGCCTTTGGGCGCGATCGCGTACTTCCAGTCCTACACCAACACGTACGTCAGTACGCAGCGCCTGATCGAAACCCTGGACGTGGTGCGCCCCTACTTGGAGCGCGGCATCGTGGCGGTCAGCATCGCGACCCGTCCAGATTGCTTGCCCGCCGAGGCTCTGGATGCACTCGAGGCGTTGGGTCGGCACGTTCCCATTTGGGTGGAGCTCGGTCTGGAGGTCGCGGATGACCAGCGTTTGATCGACATAGGACGCATGCATACCGTCCAGGAGTTTGACGATGCGGTCGAACGGGTGCACGAGCGCGGCTTTTTATGCGTCGGACACGCCATCCTGGGCCTGCCGGAAGACGGTCGCGAAGGGGCGCGCGCGACGGCGCATGCCTTGGCGGCGGCGGGTTGCAGCGGCGTCAAAGTGCACAACCTGATGGTCCTCAAGCGCACCCAGTTGGCTGCGCGTTGGAAGCGCGGGGAAGTCGAGGTGATCGATGCGCCCACCTACGTGGATTGGCTCGCGGATTTTGTCGAACGCCTGCACCCCGACCAGGTTTTGCACCGTATGACCGGCGACGCGCCTTCGGAAAACCGCTTGGCGCCGCACTGGAATGTGCACAAGAGCGAGGTCCGCGAGCTGCTCGCCGCGGAACTCCAACGGCGGGGAACCCGCCAGGGCAGCCGCTTCGAAGGAAGCCGAACGCCTCCCCCCACCCGGACCCTCCCGTCGACCTCCACGCGCCCATGATGCTCACGCTTTTGCTGCTCACGCCCCTGGTCAGCCAGCAGGGGGAGTCCGAGTGGCCCTTGCAAATCCCCACGGAAGACACTCGCGAAGCCGAGCTGCTCGACAAGACCATCTGGTCCCCCAATCTGCGCCCCGATGCGCGCGGCTTCCTCGCGACGCGCAGCGCGCCGACGTTGGAACTGGGGCGCGTCCGGCTCGAGATCGATCATGCGCGCTTTGAGTATTCGGGCCTTCTGAACGGCACTTCCTCGGTTTCGGAGGACCGCGTCTTCGCGGATGGCTACTTCCGCGCTCCCTCCTCCGCTGCGGTCGCACGCACCGAAGTGCGCGCCGAGTACGGCCTGAGCGAAAACTCGACCTTACGGCTGTTGATCCCGTTCGAGTCCCGGCGAGTCACCTATCGCACGGCGGCGGACACGACCGAACGGCATACGGCCCAAGGCTTGGCCGACGTGCAGGTGGCAGGATCGGTGGGCTTGTCCTTCCGAGACCGCGAACAGGCGGAATTCACCCTGGGCCTGCGCGTCCCCACCGGCAGCACGCGCGAGACGGAACGCAGCGGGACAGGGTTCCGACTGCCATACTTCCAGCAGCTGGGTGGCGGCACTTACGCGGTCGAGCCGGGCTTCCGCTGGACGCGCTGGGGCAAAGACTGGTCCTTCGGTGCCGGAGCCCATGCGAGTTTGCCCTTCGACCGCAACGATCAAGGCTGGCGACTCGGGGAAGTCCTGCACGGGCAAGCTTGGGCCTCTCGCCGGGTGGACGCCTATCGTTCGATCGTGCTGGGGTTGGAGTACGAGCACAAAGAACCTGTGGAAGGGGCCGACCCTCTGCTCGCTCCAACCTTCGACCCCAGCGAGGACCCCGAGCACACCGGTGGCCAACTCTTTGCGCTCAACGCGGGCGTGCACATGGAAGTGGAAGCGGGACACCATGTGGCCTTGGAGATCGGTCTCCCCATCTGGCAGGACCTCAACGGCCCCCAAATCGAGCAGGATTTCCACTTCCGCGTGGCCTGGTGGATGTCTTTCTAGACATCCACCCATGGAAGCTGCTTGGATGTCTTTCTAGACATCCACCCATGGAAGCTGCTTGGATGTTCTTTTAGACATCCACCCGTGGAAGCTGCTTGGGGGCCCTTCTAGACATCCACCCATGGATGCGGCTCGGAACCGACCCGCAAGATCCATCCACCCAACGACTTGGGGATTCGCAACGGCGCGCCCTGAGCCTGACGCGACCTAACCCCAGGTGTACAGGATGCGCTGGCAGTTCGGGCACTGCACCAGTTCGGTGTTGCGCGCCAAGCGGATCGCGAGGTTGCGTGGAATCTCCACGAAGCAACCTTGGCAAATGCGATCGGCCAGCTCCGCCATGGCTTCCCCTTGGCGGGTGTCGAGCAGCTTCGTGTAGAGATCCAAGACATCCGAAGGAATGGATGCGGCCGCTTCCTTTTGGCGTTGCTCCTGCAAGCCGGCCAGTTCCTTTTCGGCCTCAGCCGTCTCGGTGGCCACGTTGTTCTGGAACTCCTCGAAGACCGTCTGCTCTTCCGTCTGGCGCGCCTCGAGCTCGGCGATGTTGGCCGAAACCTGCTCGGCCTCGCCGACCAACCGAAGACCGTCATCCTCGGCTTGGCTGATGGTGCGTTTCACCTGACGAATCTCGTGCTGGTAAGAAGCCAGCATGGCCGCGTCGACCTTCTGGCTGTTGGACTCGTGCTCGAGCTTGCGCAGGCGTTGGCGCAAGCCGGTGGTCGTGTCCTCGATCTCCTTGATGCGGGCGCGCAGCTCCCGCAAGGAGTATTGGCGCTCTTCGAGGGCCTCTTTGAGGCGCGCCATGGCCTGCGTGCGATCCTCCAACTCTTGTGGCAAGCGCTCGAGTTGCGCTTGGACTCGATAGATGTGTCGATCGATCTCTTGGAGTCCGCGGAGGGCGGCGAGGGTGTCCTGCATGGTGGCCTGGGGCTTGGGAGGGCGGACAAGTGTAGCTTCGCACCCCGACCGAGACAGCCCGCGGGCGATCCTTTTTCCAAGCACAGTCTGGCACCCCCATGCCGAGGGGGCGGCTGGTGGGATTCCAACCGCCCCCTCGTGAGATCCGCCTGAGCGGTCCGTTCGATTCCGCCGGCCTTCCGGGGGAGGCCGCACGGCTTTGTGGAACCCTACAGGTCTCGGGGATCGCCCTCTTCGTCGGAGATGTGCACCCCGTCGAGGAAGCTCGCCAACTGGCGGGCGCGGACGGGGTGGCGCAGCTTGCGCACCGCTTTGGCTTCGATTTGACGAACTCGCTCCCGGGTGACCCGGAAGATGCGGCCCACCTCTTCGAGGGTGTAGGTGTACCCGTCACCGATGCCGTAGCGCAGCTTGATGATCTCCCGCTCACGGAAGGTCAAGGTCGAGAGCACGTCGTCGATGCGCTCTTTCAGCATTTCTTGACCAGCCGCCTGCAGGGGGCTCTCCGCGGATTCGTCTTCGATGAAGTCTCCGAAGTAGCTGTCATCCGACTCGCCGATCGGGCGATCCAAGGAAATCGGGTGCTTGCTGATCTTCATGACCCGCTTGGCCTCCTCCACCGTGATCTCGGTGGCTTCCGCCACCTCTTCCACGGACGGCTCGCGACCCTTGGCTTGCACCAATCGCTTGGTCACGTTGCGCAGCTTGCTCATGGTTTCGATCATGTGCACCGGGATACGAATCGTACGGGCCTGATCCGCGATGGAGCGCGTAATGGCCTGACGAATCCACCAGGTGGCGTAGGTCGAGAACTTGTAGCCCCGGCGATACTCGTACTTCTCCACCGCCTTCATCAGGCCGGTGTTGCCCTCTTGAATGAGGTCGAGGAAGGACAGGCCGCGGTTGCGGTACTTCTTCGCGATCGAGACGACCAAGCGCAGGTTGCCGCTGGAGAGTTGGCGTTTGGCCTCCTCGTACTCCTCGAAGTGCAGATGGATTTCGCTGATGCGCTTCTGCAAGCGGTCGGCGGGTTCCATGGCCTTCAGTTCGAGTTCGAGCAGACGGTCGCGCAGCTCCGCCAAGACCTTTTCGTCGGGTTGGGACGAGCGCTCTTGGTTTTCGATCTTGCGCTCCACCGCACGCATCTCGCGCAAGTGGTCTTCCATGAGCTCGACCAGCGAACTGAACTTCTTGATCTGCAGGTGGCACTCCTCGAGCAGGATCACCAGCTTGCGGCGCAGGTTTTGGACTTCGCGGCCCGCCAAGGAGCGTTGATCTTCCGGCAATTCCGGATCCAACATCGGACGATAGGCATCCCGCAAGCGGGCCATGATGCGCTGAATGGTCTCGATGTTGACCGGCAGACGCTTGGCCAGGAACGGCTTGCCCAGGGTCTCGACGATCTTGGGATCATCGTCGGGCTTGGGGTTGGGGTTGACCTTCAGCGTCCGGTCAAACGCCAGTTCGCCGTCGCGCACCAAGAGCAAGGTGGCCAGGGCATCGTCCATGGAGAGGGCCGAACCCATGCACTTCTTGCGGAAGCGCTTGCGCGTGATCTCGATGGTTTTGGCCAAGAAGATCTCTTGCGGGCGAGTGAGCAGCGGAATCTCACCCATTTGCGTCAGGTACATGCGCACCGGATCGTCGATGCGCTCGGCGGTGGGCGCCACCAAAGCCGGACGGGTCGGCGTCGCGGTCCCCGTCGTAGCGGTGGCCGGCCCCGTCTTGGCGCGCAAACGCAGGTCTCCGACCTCCGCGTCGGAGTCATCGGTCACTTCCACGCCCGCGTCTTCCAACGCGATGAACACTTGGTCCATCTGGTCCGGAGGGAGGTACTGGTCCTCCATCAACTTGGACATGTCTTGGTAGGTCAGGAAACCCTTGCGTCGGTTCTCTTCGACGAGCAGCTTGACCGTGGATTCGATCTTGTTGTTCATGGGGAAGTCGGGATGAGGTAGCGAACCTTCGCGGGCGTCGGCGTGGGGTTGCGTCGACGCGAGGACCGAGGAAGGCTCGTGTAGGGGGGTGGTCGGAAGGGGGCGGGGTCGGGGCTTGGGAACGGCGAGCGCGCGGAAGGCGGTGCAAGCCGTGGAAGGTCAAAAGGGGTCCGGGTCGGGGCTGGACGGGAGGGAGGGAGAGGCGGGGGTCGATCCTCGGGGCTCGGGGCCGGAGCCTGCTGGCACCGCCACTTGCTCCAGCTCTAAGCATCGCTGGTTGAGCTCCCCCATGCGGGTTAAACATCGCGTAGATTCCGCTTCCGCATCCGGATCGAGATCGCCGAGCGTGCCGAGGGTTTGCACCCTTTCGAGCAATTCCTGCTTTTCCCGCTGGATCGCGTGCAGCTCCAAAAAGCGCAGCTCAGCCCGCAACAACTCCTGGGCGTCCTCGGCCTGCTCTACGTACTGCATCATGCTCACCAAGTGGTTGCGGATCGCGTGGTCTCCCAACGCATTCATGATGTGTTGGGGCGCGATTTCGCCCAGGTCTTCGCTATCCCAAACCTGGATCATGGCTTGCAGCACCGCGCGGGCCGCAGGCAGTTCGCAGGAGGGCAGCAACGGCCTGATCTGGGGAATCAAGCTGGTATCGCACAGCGCGGCCCCCAGAACGCCCTTGTAGGCCTTCTTGAGGCGGGGATCGACAGACCGAGTGCGATTTTCTTGCTGGGATACGGCCGGGGCTGCCTCAGGTTGCGAGCCCACCATGCCACCCGCGGAGCGCTCTTCCACCCCCATCGCAGCGCCCGACTGGCCGTAGGAGGATCCGGCCTCGGGGCCAGCCGCCCGCTGGGAGGTGTGGCGGGAAGCGGCCCGGCGCGTGGGTAGCTGGCGATACTGCTCGCGCAAGCTTTCCACCGGCACGTCGACCGCCCGGGCGAGCTCTTTCACGCAGGCGTCCAAGTGCACGGGCTTGGGGATAGCGCCCAAGAGCTCCAGGATGCGATCGATGCCCTGGGAAAGGGCGCGCCCCTGCAGTCCGTCGAGGCTAGTGATCACGAAGTCGAGCCAAGGATCGGCTTGCTCCAAAAGCGCCATGAGCGGTCCAGAATGCCCGCCGGCTACCAGGTCGGCCGGGTCCTGACCCGCCGGCGGAACCGCCACGTCCAAGTCGATTTCCAGGGGCAACAAACCACGCAGCGCCTTCCAAGCCGCACGACGGCCCGCTTCATCCCCGTCGAAGACCAGCGTGACCCGTCGGGTGCCCGCCCGACGGATCAGCCGCGCGTGATCCTCGGTGGTCGCCGTCCCCAAGACCGCCCCGGTGATCGGAACGCCGGCCTGGTGGGTGCAGATCACGTCGGTGTAACCCTCCATCAAAACCAGGTGACCGCCGCGCCGGACCGCGTCCGCCGCTCGGTCGTACCCGTAGATGAGCCGCCCCTTGTGGAACCAGGGGGTTTCGGGAGTGTTGATGTACTTCGGGCCCTTGGGTTCCTCCCCGGGACGATCCAGCCGTCGCGCGCCAAACGCCACCGTGCGGCCGCGATCGTCGCGGATCGGAATCATCAGGCGCCCGCGGAAGAAGTCGTAAGGGCGCCCATCGTCTCCGCGACGTACCAAGCCGGTGGCGACCAACAGATCGAGCCCGTCGGCTCCTTGCCGCGCCGCACTCGGCCACCCGGTGGTCGTGTCGCTCTGGCCTTGTTGCGCCCAGTCCAAAAGGGTGCGACCGTGGGCCGGTGCAAACCCCAAACCGAAGGCTTCGATCGCCCCATCGCTGATGCCGCGCTGACGCAAGTACTCCAGCGCGATGCGACCTTCGGGGCCGAACAAGCGAGCGCGGTAGAGTTTCTCCGCGCCTTCCAGAACGGCGTACGCGGGATCGTCGCGGCGCGGGCCCTTGCGACCCTTTTGCGGCAACTCGACGTTCGCACGGGCTGCCAGCCACTCGAGGGTGTCCCAAAACTCGGTCTGGTGACGCTTCTGAACGAAGCTGATCAGGTCGCCGCCCTCGCCACAGGCTCCGAAGCAGTACCAAAAACCCCGAGCGGGATCGATTTGGAAGGACGGCGTCTTTTCGTCGTGGAACGGGCAAGTGCACCACAACTTGGCTCCACGTTGCACGAATTCTCCCTCGATGCATTCGCGCACAACCTCCTCCAGGGGGACGCGCGCTTTGATCGTGTCGATCACACGGGAGAGTTCGGGGGACTGGGCCAAGGGCGAAAGAGGTCGAGCGAAGGGGCTGTTTTTCTTGGCACAGGCGCGGACAGGCTCAAGCCCGGCGCCCGTGCGAACGCAAAGGGTTACGCGTCGTTTCCCGCACGCGGGGCGTCGGAGGCGACGACAGGAGCTAGCGCATCGCCGAGGAGGCCAACCGACCGCCAAAGCCAAAGGCCCGGGCGCGCGTGGGACAAAGGGTGGGACATGCGAGCGAGCCGATTCCGACTCGCGGGGGGAAGGGCGGCGGGGGCTCGCGGAGCGCACCGCCGGACTCATCCCCAACCATCGCGGGAGATGGTGGTATGGCGCGGCACGCGAAGAATTCCGTTTGCTCCCGAAGGAAAACAACGAACGCAACGGGATCGCAGATCCAATCGGTTCGCATGGAAGCCCCAGGCGTGTCCTCGATCTCCTTTCTTGGGATCCGAAGCAAAGCGCGCCCTGATGGCGATGACCCGGTCTCAATTCGCACCCTGGGGGGACTTGCGCAGGCGCAGAGGCGCCGATACGGGGGTGGGAATGCGGTTCTCGACTCGGTCACGGAATTATACCGCCCAGGGGGCAAGACGGCCCGAAAGCCATGGTTTTTCCGTAAGAATTCGGTGCGTCAGGGCGAATAATCCGCTCGAAACCAAACTGGTTTCCGCTGGTTCCCGAGACGGCCCCTTCGACGGACTGGCCTAGCTGGCATTCCCCTATTGCGGCCAAAGCGGACCGAGAGCGAGGTCCCGCAGCTCCTCGGGTGTCATGGACTCCGCGCGGGTCTCAGGTGCGTGTCCGGCCTGGGCCAAGTGGGCCCGCAAGGCGTCTTTATCGGCACCGAAGTCCCCCATCACGCGCACCAGGGTTTGCCTGCGTCGAGTGAAGAGTCGGCGAATCCGCTCCATCGCGGTCCGGCGTTCCGTACCTGGCCAAAGCTCCGGCAAGCGTTCGAGGCGCATGACGCTCGAAACCACCTTGGGCCGGGGCCAAAAGGATCCAGCACCGACATCTCGCACCCAGCGACCGGTGTAAGACCACTGGCACGCGACGGCCAAAGGGCCGTAATCGGGGGTTCCCGGAGAGGCCACCAAACGCTGCCCCAGCTCCTTTTGCACCAGCACCGTCACCGAACTCGGTGGATTCTCCTGCAGGGCCGCGATCGCAAGCAATGGACCAGAAATGGCGTACGGCAGGTTCGCGACGAGGTGCCAAGGCCCCCGCTCGCACCACGCCTGCACTTCAGGGTGCAGGGTGTGCTTGGAGGCCAACACGTCCCCGCGCAGGAGCTGCACGCTGGCATAGGGTTCGAGGAAAGGTTCGGCCACGTCGGCGAGCCGCAAGTCCACCTCGACCGTCAGCAGCTCTACTTCCGCGTGCCCAAGGTGAACCGTCAAAAAACCACAACCCGTTCCCACCTCCAAAACGCGTTCCCCGGGCGCAACCTGCGCATCGTGCACGATGGCGCGCGCCGTGTTTTCATCGAGCAGGAAGTTCTGCCCGAAACGCCGGGAGGGACGGAATCCTTGGCTCTCCAAGGCCGCGCGGAATTCCTTCCACGCGGGCCGCGGGGCTCGGCCGGGAGGGGAGCTCATCGGCCTCGGGCTCCCTGCAAGAGTTGGCGCAGCATGGCCGAATCGGGGTATTGCTCCGCCAGCTCGGAGAGCAGTTCGACAGCCCGCCGGCCCCAACGTTCCCCCACCTTGCGGAGACGCTCGGCATACCGTTCGTCTTGCCAACGAGCCTGTTGTGCCATCAGGTAGGCGCGCGCTTCGACCACGCAACGCAACCCCAGGTCGCTGGAGCGGTAGCCCGGGTCGCAGCGCAAGGCGTTGACTTCGACCCCATCCCACAAGAAGCGGTACAAGGGCCGGTTGTGGGTCATGTAGGAACCGCCCATGGCCCAGGCAACGGACTGCCCCGGCGCGCCCGCGTAGGGCCTCCAAGACGAGCCTTCCCAGTGATCGGCCCAAGCCCATTCGGCGGCGTTGCCTTGCAGGTCAAAGATTGGGTCGCCGGGCGTGCGACCGTTGGCGAAGGTGCCGACCGGCGTGGGCCGGTATAGTTTCAAATTGAGCGTGTTGGCCGCCGACTCCACCCGATTGATTCCGTAGGGATAGGCCATGGCCCGCGTGCCCCCCGCGATCCACAACCACTCCCGCACCGTCGGCAAGCGCATGTCGCGGGCCTGCGCGAACTCCTGCGCAGCGGCGATCTCCATGCCCACCGCCGGCCACTGCGGATGGCTCAAGGGGATCGCTTCCAAGCCATCCTCGTCGGACGCCTCTTCGGGAAAACGTTCGGCCCACTCCGCCCGCGTCACTTCGTAGCGATCGACCAAGAGCGGCTCGCGCGCCCCCAAGGATTGCCCCCCCACCTGGACCTGCCCGCCGGGCACGAACGCCAAGCGTTCGATGGGCAACGTATCGACCTCCTCCGCTCCGCAGGCTGCCAAAGCAAACCACGTTCCCACGGACCACGCCAAGGCGCGCATCCGCCGGGTGGTGGCGCGGGACGAAAGGGCGAGCATGGGAGTATCTTGCCAGGGGAAAGCCCAGATGGAAGGGATGCGGGCGGATTGGACCCTGCGGCTAGAGTGGAAACGAAGGCGGGATTGCACGGCCCCACCGTCCCTAGTCCGCCCGCACTCCTGCGTCGCAGAATTCGGGTGTGGTCGCGACGCCACGAAACAGGAACAGGCCGCCCGAGGTGGGCGGCCTGTGCCGATGGGGCGCTCCAGAAGAACGCCTGCTTGGGTTGGCAAGCCCCGCGTCGCCGGGGGCTAGTGGATCCTTAGCGGTTCTCCGAAGCGTCGGCCACGAAGATCTCCACGCGCCGGTTGAGGCGCTTGGAGTCGGCCGAATCGTTGCCGGCCACCGGATCCCAACGACCGAAGCCCATCACGACCACATCGCGGCCCGAAAGCTTGCCCGGCTCGGTCAGCACCGCGGCCACCGAGACGGCGCGCGCGGCGGAGAGCTGCAGGTTGCCGTGCGGGAACTTCTTGAGGGTCTCCGGACGCTTGACCGGATCCGAGTCGGTGTGACCGCGCACGAAGATGCGGCCGTGGGGCTCGCCTTTGATCTTGGCGGCCAACTCGTTGAGCGCAGCGATGCCTTTCGCACCGACTTCGGCCGAACCGGAATCGAACAAGACCTTGTCTTGGATCATGTAGACGTAGCCGCCATCCACATCGAAGCGCTCGATGTCCTTCGGAGCGCGGCCCAGGTTTTGCAGTTGGTCCTGCAAGGCCGAAATCTTGGCTTCGTAGTCAGCGGTGTTGCCGCCCGCTTGCAGGAAGCTCGCTTCCTGGGAGCGCACTTCGCCTTCCAACGCATCGCGCTGGTTGGCCAAACGGGCCATTTCGGCTTCCAGTTCGTGGTTTCGGTCTTGGTACAGCTCGGCGAGGTCGACGGCGCGCTGGTATTCGTCTTGGCTCACACAGGATGCGAGCAGGGCAGCGATCATTCCGCATCCGACCAAGCGGGCGCGCAGAGTAGCGGTTTTCATGGGTGGTGGCCTTGAGGTTCCTGGGGAGCTCGAAGGGTTCGAGCGCAGGGTGGCCCACGGTTCCAACGACGGTTGGGCGCCCCTCCCCCTTTGATTGGTAACTGCCGCCCCCCCTCCTAGGCGGGCCTGGCACGGGAAAGGGCCTGGAGGGCCGCTTTCCTGGGCACAGTGTAGGAACGGGCGGAGGGCTCCTCCAAAAACAGACTTCCCAGCCGACACCGCGCAGGTGCAAGGCTGGGAAGGCGCATTCTCCCCGGCTGGGGAGGCATCGGCCCCCTACTCGGGGATCTCGACAAACATACCCGCCACGGTCTTGGCCAGGGTGGTGGCCCGGCCCGTGGAGAGGGACATCGCGATCGGAATGATCAGGATCATGATCAGGGTGGTCACCAGAACCGCGGCCATGTAGCCGGCCGAGAGCAGTTCTTCCTCTTCCTTGTCGGCGACGCGGCCGGTGCCCAAGGAAGCGCCAGCGACCAGCGGGACCGCTTCTTCGATCTCGTCATCGAAGACCTCTTCCAGATCGAGATCGTCATCCAGGTCCAGGTCGTCCGAGACCACTTGGGTGGCCGCAGGGGAAGGCAGATCCTCGTCGAGGGCATCCTCCAGGATGGTGTCGACCTGCGAGATCTCCTGAGTGGCCATACCGCTCAAGTCGCTGGGATCCTCTTCGAAGACCAGCTCTTCGACCAAGTCCTCGCCCAGATCGACCACTTCGCCGCCTTGCAACTCTTGGCGCAGGCTCTCCACGTCGCTGCGGCGCAGTTTCATGGTCTCACCTTTGCGGAAAGCGCGAATCTCGCCTTCCGAGACCAATCGCTTCAGCTCTTCCTCTTTGAGGCGCAGCTCGTTGAGGGCTTCTTCAAAGCTAAAAAACTCGTCGGACACGGGGGGTTACTCCTGGGGGTGGGGGGAGAAAGGCCAAGCGGGTTGGCGTTGGGGTTTCGCGGAAAGAAAAAGGGTCGGGCGGTCAGTCTTCGCTCGACGGGTTCTCGCCGCCGGATTCGAGGCCGGAAAAACGCTTTTCCAGGTCTTTGAAGCGCAACGGGCGCCCCTTGTATTCGGTTTTGTCGTTGAAGCCTTCGAGCTGCAAGTCGAGGCTGATGTCCCGCGCTCCCACGAGCTTGACCCCTTGGGTACCGCCGGATCCGCCCGAAGCTTGGTACACGGCCAAGTGTTTGGACTTGGTGTCGATTAGGTAGAGCACGGAGACGCCGGTCACGTCGACGCCCGTAACCGCGATCATGTCGCGGTTGGAATCAGCGCTCACGCCCCCGCCGAGGGTGGTGACGCGCGAGGCTTGGCTCGGGTCCTGCACTCCCTGGAAACCAGGTTGCGAGCCCGGCTGGAAGGCCCAAGCCATGGCAGCCAAACCGAAGCCGGCCGCGAGAATGCCTAGACCGGCGCGGGCGACCCCGTTGGACAGGGTGCCGGAGGGCTGGGAGGCGGCGGTGGGCTCGGGAAGCATGGGGCAGATTCTAGCGAGGGGCTCGGGTCGGCACAATCGGGAGGCCGGCCTGGGGCATCGGGTAGGGGTCCGGCGCGCGGGCAGGGGGCTTCTAGCTCCCCCAGAGGCCGCGGTTACCAGCGGCACAGCGGGCTGGTCCGACCGATAGGGCTAGAGCCCCACCAAGTCGCCGGTCAGCTCCTCCACCAAGTCCTTGAGGGTCACCCAACCGAGGGGCTGATCGAGGCTCCCTACCACGGCGGCCCGCTTGCCCAGCCCCTTCAAGGTCAACAGCGCCTCGGAAACCGAGAGCTTGGGATCGAGCACGGGCACGTCGACCCGGCCCGCCAAGAGGTCTTTGGGATCGGGCTGTGCCTCATCCTCCATGTCCCGTCCCAAAGCCCGCAACCCGCCGGACGAACTCTCCCCCGCACGCCGCGCCATCACGTCGAGTTGGTGCAGGTAACCCAGCACGCGCCCCTCGGCATCCAGCACGGGCAGGCGCGAGTAGCGCGATTGGCGCAAGCCTTGCCACTGCTGTTCGGGCGTATCGGTCATGCGCAACGCCACCACTTGGTCCCAGGGCAACATGGCCGAAGTCACGGGCGTGCTCCGCAAAGTCATGGCGTTGCGCATCAACCGATAGGTGCGGTCGTTGACGACCCCGGCCCGCCGCACCTCTTCGAAGCGCGCTTGCCAGCCTTCACGGCCGTGCAGCACGTCGGCCGTTTCCGCTTGCACGCCACACAGGTACTCCACCCCGGCCGTGATGACCCGCAGCAAGCGCTCCAATGGCCAAAACAGGAAACGCGACACCATCAAGAGCGGCATCGGCAAGGGCAGCAGCCCGTGCGGACGGCGCCGGAACATCTCTTTGGGGAGCAGTTCGGCGAAGAAAAACGCCAAGGGGCTCAACCAAAATCCGACCGCCACCGCGGAGGCGTCGTGGGAAGCGCCTAAAGCCACGCCCAAACTTTCGCCCAAGTGGGTGGCCAACTCGATCATCAAGTTGTTGCCGATCAAGATCACGATCAGGAGCCCGGCGTCATCCTTGGACAGCCAGCGAGCCCAACGTGCCGTGCGACTGCCGCGCTCGGCGTCCAGGTCCAATTGCACCTTGGACACGGAGTAAAACGCCGTTTCCGAACCGGAGTACAGGGCGCTGGCGAGCAAACACAAGCCCAGCAAGGCGAGGATCAACAGCCAGCTCATGCCTTCTTCTCCACGGAAAGATCGACGGTCAAGATCCGACGACCACGTACCTCGTAGACGACGCCGACCAAACCGGCACCCAACTCCACCCGGTCCCCGGGCCGCGGCAAGCGACCCAACAGGGCCAAGACGTAGCCGCCCAAAGTTTCGAACGCGCTGGGCACGACGTTGCGGCCCATGGTCTCATTCCACTCGCGAATCGACAGGTCCCCGGACACGCGATACCGCCCTTCTCCCAGGGGAATGACCTCTTTGACGACTTCTTCCCCTTCGACCCGCAATTCCCCGACGAGCTCCTCGAGCAAGTCTTCCAAGGTCACCACGCCGGCGGTCCCACCCCATTCGTCCACCACCACCGCCTCCGCCGTGCGCGCCTCGCGCAACACCCCGAGCATGCTCATCACGGGTGCCACTTCGGGTACGAATTGGATTGGCATGACGAGCTGGTCGAGCGGTTTGCCTTCGTGAGCGTACAGGTCGCGCAGTTCCACGGCCCCCTCGACCGAGTCCATATCCCCGCGCACAACCGGCAACCAGGTGATGCGCCCGCGGCGCGCCGCTTCGACGACGCTCTGGTGCTCTTCGGGGGTCTGCTCGAGGTCGAGCGCGAGCACGTCGACGCGCGGGGTCATGATCTCCCGCACGCGCAGGTTGGAGAGCTGGATGATCTCCCCCAGCAGCTCCGCTTCCCCCTGCGCGAGCCCGCCTTCCGATGGGCTGGACTCCAGCGCACCCGCCAAGGTTTCGGAGGTCAGACCTTCTTCCCGCCGCTCGCTTTCGCCGATCGCTCGCAGGAACAGTTCGAGGGTTCCGTTGACCGCCCGCCGAACGGGCGCCATCAATTGAATGTAAGCAAACCAGAACGGGGACCCGACGCGCGCCAAAGCGATCGGCATGCGCAGCGCGACGGCCTTCGGGAGGATTTCCCCGAACAGCAGGATGAACACCAGCGCGGCTAAGCCCGCCCAGAAGCCATCGAAGGGCAGCGCCCGCTCCGCGAAGGCGAAGAAGGTGACGTTGATGAACAGGTTGCCGGCCAACAAGGACACCAACAGTTCGCGCGGCTCACCGATCAACGCTCGCACGCGCCGGTCGCCTCCGGGACGCAGATCTTCCTCGGTCAGGGAAAAGTAGGCGGTTTCCGCCGAGCTGAAAAAGCCCGACAGCACCACCAGGACCAGCGCGAACAGAATCCAAGGATTCCACCCGCCGGCCTCTGCCTGGGTCGACGCGCTCTCCACGAGCACCGCCAGATTCCATCCCCCTGGGTTCATGCGTTACGGTTGGTGGGCAGGGCGGGTCCGGCGCGGACCTTAGCGTGCTGCCTCTTCCAGGGGCAATTCCACCAAGACGCGGAAGCCCTTTCCAGGTTCGCTCTCCAAGGAGATGCGTCCGCGGTGCGCGTCGACGACCTGGTGCAGGAACGAAAGGCCCAAGCCCGTGCCTTGACCCACGTCCTTGGTACTAAAAAAGGGGTCTGCCGCCCGCGCAAGGGTGGCGGCATCCACGCCCGGCCCGTCATCCCAAAAGGTGAGTCGCAGAACCTTGGGCAGCCGCTCCACGTGGACCCCCATGCGACCGCCACCCTCGGGGTGCGAGGTTGCCAGGGCATCCAACGAGTTGACCCACAGGTTGAGCCAGCCTTGCCCGAGCTCATCCCCTTGGCCCTGGAACACGGGCCAGGACAAGCGCGCATCCTGCAGCGCGCCGGGGCTGTACTCCCATTCCGCTTGGCCGTCGCCTATCCAAACACGGACGCCTTGTTGGTCCAAACGGTGGCGCACCAAGCCCAAACTCGCCTCCAAGGTGGCCGCCAAGTCGACCGCGCCGGTTTGAGGGCTGCGCGGGGCGAGCAACAGCACCCCACCCGCGATGCGCTGGATCCGTTCGAGCCCGTGGCGGACGAGTTCCAGGTACTGGCGGCGCTTTTCCTCGGGCAAGGATTCGCGTTCCAACACCTCCACCGCGTTCAACATGCCCCCCAAAGGGTTGTTGATCTCGTGGGCGATGCCCGCGGCCAATTCCCCCGTCGCGGCCAAACGCTTTTGCGTCGTCGCGGCCGCTTCCGCACGCCGCACCGCAGCGGTCGCCTCGTCCACTTCCCGCTTCAAGCGGCTGCCGAACCCTTCCACTTCCGCGGTCATGGAGTTGAACGTGCGTTCCAGATTGCCGATCTCGTCGCGCCGACCCTCCTCGGGGACCCGCACGGTGAAATCCCCGCGCGCGACGCGGTCGGAAGCCTGGGACAGTCGCCGCAGGGGTGCCAACAGGAGACGGCTCGTGAACACGTAGGTCAAACCGGTCAGCAGCAGCACCGAAAGGGCGAACCACGGCAACATCCAGCGCAGCCAAGTCGCGTCCTCGATGGGTTTCTCGGACACGACCCAAGCTCCACCCCAGGGTTCCCCATCGGGGGTACGGATGATGCTAGCGAGCCCACCCGCCACCGAAACGCTGCGACCTTCCCGGTGCGCGCTGCGCACCGCATCGATGATGCTTTGCTCCGGAAAATCCACCCCGCGGTGCCAGGAGCCTTTGGGGTTCAACATCAGCCCCACGTCTCCGGCCCGCCGGGGATCGCGCAATTCGGGCAGGTGCACCAACAGCACGTCCTGGTACGCAGGCCAGCCCGGCCAAGCCAACAAGCCCGCCGACCAGATTTGCCCGGCGGGGTTCATGTTGGCCGCCAAGTTGGCGCTCACCATGGACTCGTAGCCCGCGAACAGCTTTTTGTTCTCCAACTCGACCCGCGTCGACAACCACGCCACGCCCAAGCCAAACACGAGGGCGTTGGCCAGGGCCACCCCCAAGATCAGAGTCCAGCGCAAAGAAATCTTCACGACAGAATACCTCCCAGCCGCGGTAAGCCACTGCCGATCCCCCACCGATCGCGGCGCGCTGCCGGGGCAGGACGGGACGCTGGCGGGCGCTTCATCCGGCGCCCTGGATCGAGTTCATGATTTCCATCAGGGGCATGAAGAGCGCTACGACGATGAAGCCGACCAAGGCCGCCATGAGCAACACCATGATGGGCTCGAGCAGCTTGAGGAAGCCCTCGGTGCGCCGATCAAACCGCGTTTCGTAAGCATCGGCGACCTTGAGCAGCATGCGGTCGAGCTCGCCGGTTTCCTCCCCGACGTCCACCATGTTGACCACCACGTCATCGAACAGGCCGGTCTCTCCCATGGGGCGCGCGATGCCTTCGCCCTCCCGCACGGTCCGGCGAATCTCACCGACCGCTTCCACCATGACCTCGTTGCTCGCCGTGTCGCGCACGATGCCGAGGGAATCCAGGTGGGGCACGCCCGCCTGCACCAACGTGCCGAAGGTGCGCGAAAAGGCCCCCGTGAGTTGGTCCTTGAGCAAAGAACCGAAGAAGGGGAAACGCAGCAGCAATGCGTGGATGCGGTAGCGATAACCGTGGCTGCGACGCAGCAGAATCCAGTGCAACAGCAAGATGGCTACGGGCACGAGGAAGACCACGTACCAGTAGCGCACCACGAAGTCGGAGATATCGAGCAGGAGCTGCGTGGAGCGCGGGAGGGTCACGCTAAACGAGCGAAAGACCTCATCGAACTTGGGGATCACGAAGGTGATCACCGCCGCCACGACCCCCGTGGCGACCACCGCGAGCAAGAGCGGGTAGGTCATGGCGCCGG
>JAUHXY010000306.1 GCA_030426785.1 bacterium | reverse complement strand
CGTGAGAGTCCAAGGTGCGCACCTGAAAGCGGTGGATCTGGCGAGCGAGCCCCGGCAGCACTGCGCGCGCATGCTCCGAGCGCACGGGAAACCCCACGTTCTTGGCTAGCTCCGCAGCGGCCCGGTCGTCCTCGGCTACCTGCACCAAACGTTGCAAAACCCGGCTCAGGATTTCGCCGGCGGCCTTGCGGGTGAAAGTGGTCGCCAAGATGCGATCGGGAGCCACTCCGCGCACCAACAAGCCGACGAAGTGCGCACTCAGGCGATACGTCTTGCCCGTTCCCGCCGAAGCCCGAAAGAGTTGGTTGCGGAATTCCGCGTTCATGCTGGTCCCACCCCTTCCTCTTCTTCGCCGTCGTCGACCACGCCCACCAACGCCTCACCGGTCAACGCCTGGAAGATGGGGTCTTGCACGCGCGCGCCAGGCTTGTGGTCCAAAGCCCCCGCTTGGATGGCATGCACGATCTCCTGGGCGCGCTCGTCGGCGCTTTCCAGCTCTTCTTCGCTCCACTCGCCCCACAAGATGTCGACCGCCTCGGGCTCTTTGCCCAAGGTGAAGTATCCCACGCGCACCGGCTTGTCCTGCACGAGCTCGCGGACGATGTGCCGATAGAGCGGCAACTGCAGGTCCTTCCACTCGCCAGCTTTGTTCGGGCCGTGGGTTTGGCGCGGCTTTTCGCCTTTGTCCCCGGTCTTGTAATCCAAGATGGCGTAACCCTCGGTCGGGTGCAGGTCGATGCGATCGATCGTGCCGACCAAGTCCACGGGAGGGTCGCCATCGAAGTGCGGCAGGGCCGTGCCGCGTTCGGGCCATTCCACTTCCTGAATGCGCCAGCCCTCCTGGGCCCATCGGGCCTGTCGTTGGGCAAACCAGCCCAGTCGCCGGCGCAAGCCTTCCATCTGCAGGCGCACCGCGGGCAACGTATTGTCGCCGAAGCGCCGCGCCACCTCTTGATCGAGCTCGCTCCACACCGCTTGTTCGATCTCGGACACATCGGTGCTGTGCCGCGCGCGCCCTTTGCCAAAGCGTTCCAAAACCGTATGCGCCAAGGTGCCGAACAATCGTCCGTCCATTTCGCGAGCGCGATCATCCACCGTATCCAGGCGTAGCAGGCGCTGCAGGTAGTACAGGTACGGGGAAGCGAGGTAGGTCTTGAAGTCGGTCACCGAAATGCGCGTCAAAACCGGCAGTTCGGCTAGCTTCGGAAGTGCATGCTGGTGGCCCAACTCGTCGCTGGAGGGGGCACCCACGGGCACCGCCTCCTCGGCCGGAAAGGCCTGCCGCAAAGCCGGCACGATTTCATCGTCGGGTCGGTGAAACGCGAAGCGCGACGGGCGCAACGGATCTCCCTCCGTCGTCTGCCGACCGGTGATCAGCGCGACGCGGCTACGGCAGCGCAACAACGAGTGCAGCAAGTACGCGTCCCGCGCCGCCCGCTGGTCGGAATCGGGCAAGCCGAGGGTGCGGCGCTGCGCCGGCGGCAACCAGGGATCCAAGGGCACGGGCTCGGGGATGGCCCCCTCTTGAAAGCCGGTCATGATCAGGTCGGGCGCGTCATCCCACAAGAGTTCGTGCCAGCCCAACAATTCGAGGGACACGCCGTCTCCCTCGCCCTCGCTGGACGGCAGCGGTTGCGCGCTTTGGCCCTGCAATTCCGCCGCTAACAGTTGGCACGCTGCGCCGGCGGGCACCTCGGGCCACCAGGGAGCGGCGGTCGCTTGCCAGCGTCCCAAAGCGGCGGCGCAGGCCTCCAAAGCCATGCGTTCCGCGCGTTCGCTCTCCTGACTTTCGTCCCAACGCCGGGTGCCATAGATTTCCACCAACCATGCCTGCAACCCCGGCGCCCACTCCGTCAGGGGTTGGCGCCCGGGCGGAAACTGGGCTTGCAGGGCCTTTTGCAACGGTCCCCAGTGCGCTTCGAAGCCTTTTCCGCGACTCGAACCGTGCAGGGAGGCGAGGTGCAAAGGAAAGTGCTGCGCTTGGTAGGCATCCGCAGCGACGAGCGGACCCTTTCCGCCCGCTTCGTCGTCCCCCGCGTTCGCCAACAACCAGGCGTGCAGGTCCGCGTGCCGCAAGAGGCGCGCCACGTCGTGGTAGCGCCAGGCCGGCAACACGGCGGCCGTCGCGCGCAGGAGTTCAGCGACGCGGGTGGACCCGAGCGGCACACCGGCCGCGTCGTGCAACTGGGCCGGCAGGGTGGCCAAGCGACGTGCGAGAAAGGGCTTGCTCTCCCCATCCGGCGCGGCCAAGACGACGTCTTGCGGCTGCGTAGGCTGCGCTTGCGTCCACGCCGCCAAACACTCTTGGGCAGCCTGTGCTTGCGCCGCAGGGTCGTGCACCACGCTCCACTCGGCACGCTCCAGAGGCAGGTGCGAGCTGGCCCAAACTTCGGGTCGCAAAAAGCCTTGCTCATCGAAACCCGCGGCGTGGTCTTCGTCGCACAAAACCAAGGCCACCGCGCGATCGCCCAAAGCGCGCAAAGTCTCCCGCTCGACCGCGGTCGCCGTGGGCACCATCACGAAGGCGACGTGCGCGCCGGGCAGGATCGGGGCCTCCGCCCGGGCTTCCAACCCGTCGCACCAGCCTTGCTCCGCCAACCGTGCCCGATAGCGCGAATGCAGATCGGCCCACAGCTTCCAGCGCGAAGCGCTTTCGGGCAGGGCTTTGGCGAGCCCTGCGAAGCTCCAACCGGCCTGAACGAGTTCGGCGTGCAGATCGCGCACGCGCTGCCCCAAAGCCAACCAAGCGGTGGCGGCGTCCGAGGCCGGCCGCTCTTGCCCTAGGGCGCGGCGCAAGTCAGCGGGCGACCAGTCCCGCAGGCAATCGGCCCAAACGTGCATGGCATCGCGCCGGTCGATGAGGGCCAAATCGCTGGGCCGCAGAGCATCCAGCCAGGCGCCTTGCCCAATGCCTCGAGGCGGCTCCCTATGTGGCGGCAAGTGCCGTGCGAGGGCTTCCCGAAACTTGCGCACGCCCCGTTTGGCGGGCAAGACGAACCAATAGCGGCCGGCGTCCTCCCCCATGTGCTGCACCAGAGCCTGGGCGGCTCGATCCAGCGCGTTGGGTCCCCAGGGCACGTCGATGCGTTTCATCCCGTGCAGCTTAACGAGCGACGCGCGCTGCTCCGAGCGCGCGTCGCCTGCTTCCGAAGAAAGGGTCTTCGGCTAGCGCGCTTTCGGCAACCAGTGCAGGAACGCGCCCTCCAGGGAGACGTCCGGGTCCAGTTCCGGGTCGCTCAGAAGCCGGTCGTAGGCGCCTGCAAAGATTTCGTCGAAGTTGCTCTCGGGCACTTCCGCCAGGATGCCGCCCGCGTCCGGCAGCTCCGAATTGGCGAAGGTGCGCAGCAGGTCCGCAAACTTCTGGCGCGACTCGGGAGCCTTGCGACCCCCGCCTTTCTCCCGCAGCCAGTACAAGAACGCGCTGGAGTAGCTGCGCGCAAACTCCAAGCGGTCGCCGAAGTACTCGGGCGGTAGAGTCCCGAGCCCCGCGGCCCCCTTGCCCAGCATGGGCGCTTCCGTGACAGTTTTCTGAATCTCGTCGTCGGCCAGCAGTTGGAAGTAGCGCACCTTGTCCTTGCGGTCCTTGCCCTTGACGGACGCGGCGCCGTTCTTCTGGGACTCTTTCAGCATGCGCAGGAAGTGGTGTTTGCCGTGGAACTCGCGCCAGCGGCTGTCCGCCAGGTTCGGGGGCAGGATGCCACCCTCGCTCAGTCCACCGGGCACGAACACCTCGCGCGCATCCGAGCGCCGCTCGCGCAAATCGCCGTCCACGCGCGTGTTGCACTCACCGAACAGGTCGATCACCAGGTTGACGGACAGCCCGCCGG
>JAUHXY010000041.1 GCA_030426785.1 bacterium | reverse complement strand
TACCTGTACAGCAAGCCCGAAATCGGCGAACTCGCCTACCGCGTCGACTCGATCGCGAAACGCAGCGACGAAACCTATGTGGTCACCAACAACCACTTCGAGGGCAAAGCCGTCGCGAACGCCCTCGAACTACGTTATCTGCTCGAAGGTCGCCGCAAACTGCCCGCGCCGGCCACTTTGTGCGAAACCTACCCGCACCTGAAGGACATCTGCATTCCTGAAGGCCAGGGCACGCTCTTCTAGGTCCCACCGGCTTCTAGGCCCCAGAGGACCGAGAGAACTGGCCCTGAAAAATGTTGTTGGCCTTGGCGGCGCGAAACCCAACTCGGGCCGTCCGCTGGGGTTGCGTTCACCGCTCGGAGCGCCACCTAGCTCCGAGCCCCTTGCGCAGGTTTTCCTCGCGCAAACCCTTGGTGCGCAGTCGTTTCGGACGGTTCAACAACAATTTTCAGGGCCACTTTGAGTCTAATACGGCATGCGGTCTTTGGAACAAGCGCTCGCGGCGATGGGCGGACTCGCCGTGCGCACGCAAACGCAGCACGTGCCTTTAGCCCAAGCCCTCGGTCAAGTCCTGGCCCAAGACGTGCTGGCTGCCAGCGACCAGCCGCCTTTCGATCGCACGACCATGGACGGTTTTGCCGTCGTGCTGCAGGAAGGCCGATCCACCTTCGACGTGGTCGCGACGGTCTTGGCGGGCGAGCGGTACGAAGGGGCATTGGCCCCCGGCCAAGCGGTCCGCATCATGACCGGCGCCCCCTGCCCGCGCGGAACGACGGTGGTGCCCATCGAACGCACCGACGGCGGCCCCCAAGGGCCCACGGGCACGGTAAGCATCGATCCCGAAGCCCTCGAACCGGGCAAAAACATCGCTTGGCAGGGCCAAGACGCCCGCGCAGGCGAACGCGTGTTGCGTGCGGGCACGCGGCTGGCCCCGCAAACGATCTCTTCCGCCGCCATGGCGGGCGCGGATCGCCTGAGCATCTACGTGCCCCCGCGCATCGGCATCGTCACAACGGGCGACGAAGTGGGCGCCGAAGGTCCTGCAGCCGTGCGCAACTCGAACGGTCCGCTCCTGGCCGCCCTGTGCGACAGCCTGCGCGTCCCGCATCGTAGTTTCCACGCGGTCGACGAGGTCCAAGCCCTGCGCAGCACCCTGCGCCAAGCCGCCCAAGCCAGCGAAATCGTGGTCACGGTGGGCGGTGTGAGCATGGGCACGGCCGATTTGGTGCCCGGCACGGCCCGCGAACTCGGCTTCGATCCCGTGCTGCACAAAGTCGCCATCCAACCGGGCAAGCCAGTGCTTTTGGCGCAACATACCAACGGCAAGTGTTTTTTGGGCTTGCCCGGCAACCCCGTCAGCGTGCTCGTCACCGCGCACCTGTTCCTGGCGAAACTGATCGGCCGGTTCTGCGGAGATTGGAGTCCTCGCTGGCAACCAGCGTCCTTGGCCTGCGATTGGACCCACCGCGGTCGGCGGCGTTTGTTCCTGCCGGCCCGCCGAGTAGGCGCTGCGGTGGAACCGGTGGCTTGGAACGGCAGCGGCGACTTTTACTCGGCCGCTCGCGCCGACGGGTTGCTCGACCTAGCGGCCGGGGGATCCTGGAAAGCGGGTGAAACCTTGCGCTTCTTGCCCTACTTGGGTCATCACTCCGGAGAATGCGGCGAGTAAGGTGCCACCCCTATGCAAGAAACACGCTTTGATCTGACTTACGACGACGAACCCGGCCGCGTGATCCGCGGCAAGGTCTGCGCACCCGGCGCACAAACCGGCCGCGGGCCGTGGGCTATGCTCTTGCACGGATTTAAGGGTTACATGGATTGGGCCTTCTTCCCGCTCTTGGCGCGCGGCTTGGCGGAAGGTGGCATCACGACGATCCGCTTCAACCACTCCGGTTCGGGGGTGGGTGAGGACCTCGAGTACTACTCCGATCCCGCGGCATTTGAGCGCGACACTTACTCGCGTCAGCTCGAAGATTTTGCGTTGGTGCGGGAAGCGATCGACAGCGGCGAATTCGGCGCGCTCGACCCGAGTCAAGGCGTTTTGATCGGCCACAGTCGCGGTGGTGGCATGGGACTCTTGCACGCTGCCGAGCACGAGTACCGGGGCGTCGTCACTTGGGCCGCCATCGCGGACGGTGCCTTTTTCGACGACAAGATCGTGGAACGCTGGCGCGAGCAGGGTTACCTCGAGATTCCGAATACGCGCACCGGCGACCTCATGCGCCTCGGTCTCGACGCCATGCACGATTTCGAGCAAAACCGCGAACGCCTCGACATCTTGGCCGCAGCGAGCCGCATCACGGCCCCCACCTTGGTGTTGCACGGCGCCGCCGACGAAACCGTGCCCGTACAAAGCGCCCACCAAATTGCCGCCGCCCTGCCCGAAGCCCAGCTTCACATCCTGGAAGGGGTCAACCACACCTTCAACGCCAAGCACCCCCTCGAAGAGGTCCCCCCCGCTCTGGGCCAGGCCTTAGCCTTAACCCTCGGTCACGCCGCCAAGACTTTGGGTTTGGGGGTGTAAACCAAAAAAGGCGAGCCCGTCGAAGGCTCGCCTTTTGAGTGGCCCCTTTCGAAAGGCCCTATTCATGGACAAGGTGCCGAAGGCTACGCCAGGGCCGGGTTGGCGAGGTGTTCGACCAAGTCCATCTTGGTGAGGATGCCCGCGAGTTTGCCGTGGCCGTCGACGACGAGGCCGACGGAGCCGCCCTCGAAAACGTCGAAGAGGGAGCGGGCGGGGGCGTTTTCCTGGATGGTTTCGACGCGGCGGAACATGACCTCGGCGATGGCGGTGCTCATTTGGGCGCGGCCTTCGACGATCGCGCCGAGCAGGTCGGATTCGGTCACGATGCCCACGAGGTGGCCTTCGTCGACTACCGGGAGTTGGCTGATGCCGGCCTCTTTCATGCGCAGGACAGAATCGGCCACGGTGTCGGGACCGCAGGCGGTGATCAGGTCGCGGCGCGGCATGCGGCGCAGAATGTCGCCGACGGTGTCGTCTTCCCAGCGCTCTTCGAAGAAGCCGTTTTCGCGCATCCAGCCCGGGTCCATGAACTTGGTCATGTAGTTGCGCACGGAGTCTGCCAGGATCATGACGATGCGCTTGCCGGGGCCCACTTCGCGGGCGAGACGCATGGCCGCGGCCATGGCCGAACCGCAGGAGCCGCCGACGAGCAGGCCTTCGCGGCGGATCAGTTGGCGCGCGGTCAGGAAGGATTCGCGGTCCTCGGTTTTGATCCAACGATCGACGAGGTTGCGATCCAAGACGTCCGGGATGAAGTCGTAGCCGATGCCTTCGACTTTGTAGGGAGTGATGTCGCCGGGGCCGGCCAGGATCGAGCCGACCGGGTCGACGCCGACGATTTCGACGTGCGGGGCGTCTTCTTTCAGGCGTTTGGCGACTCCGCTCAGGGTGCCGCCCGTGCCGGCCGTCGCGACGAAGTAGTCGAACATGCCGCCATCGGTCTGCTCGAGGATCTCGCCGGCGGTTTCTTCGTAGTGCACGGCCGGGTTGTCCGGATTGGAGTACTGATCGAGGATGTGCGCGTTCGGGATGATGCGCTGCAGCTCTTTTGCGACGCCGATGTGGCTTTCCGGGCTGTCCCAGGCGGCCTCGTTGGGCGTGCGGATGATCTCGGCACCGAGGGCTTCGAGCACGACCTGCTTTTCGTGGCTCATCTTCTCGGGCATGGTGATGACCATGCGGTACCCCTTGACGGCGGCTGCCATGGCCATGCCGATGCCGGTGTTGCCGCTGGTCGCTTCGATCAGGGTGTCGCCGGGCTTGATGCGACCGCTCTTTTCGGCCTCTTCGACCATGCGCTTGCCGATGCGGTCCTTGACGGAGCCGCCCGGGTTCATGAATTCGCACTTCGCGAGGAATTCACACCCGGTTTCTTTGCCGAGGCGCTGGAGACGGACGAGCGGCGTACGGCCGACCGATTGCAGGATGTTGTCGATGGTCTTCATGGCGGGTTCTGGGGGCGAGCATGATATCCCAGCGCCGGGAGCGGCCCCACGGTCCGGCCCCGAGAAAGTGTCCGGGAGGGGGCTCACGGCCAAGGTGCCGCGGTCGGTCACGCTGATTTCCAGCCTACGCAGGCGGCAGGTGGCTCCCTCTTCCCGGGGTGAGTCCACGCAGAGCCCTGTTTCCAGGTCGAAGGTCCAGCGGTGCCATGGGCAGGTCACCCGGCCTTCGCCCAGGGTTCCCTCCCACAGCGGTCCGAACATGTGGGGACAGAAGGCTTCCGCCGCCAACGGTCCGCCGGGTGTTGGGTAGAGCGCAAACGTGCCCCACGGGGTTTCCAAAGGGACGGCCCGGTCGGCGGGCAGCTCGGCCGGATCGAGCCCCGTGTCGTGCGGTTCGGGAGACGGGGATGCGGACATCGCGTGCAGCATAGCGCTTCGAGACCAGCGCACAGCAGGAAGGGGAAGCGCCTTCCTCTCGATTTGCGGCATCGTGGCAGCGGTGTTCCCGAGGCGAATTCTCCTGGGGTCTAGAGTCCGAGAGCGGGGTAGGATTGAGTCGGTGGGCACGGTCCCTGGCCCCGCCGGAACTCCCCACGCCCCACCATGAGCTTCGATAGCGTCACGTTTTGGCTCTTCTTCGCCGTGGCTTGGGGTGTCTGGCGATTCGCGCCCTTCGGGGTCGCCAAGACGCTGACCTGCCTGCTGAGCCTGTGCTTTTACGCTTGGTGGCGGCTGGAATACGTTCCGCTGATCCTGTTTTCGGCCATCGTGGACTACCAGGTCGGCGGGCGGCTCGTGCAGGAATCGACTCCCTGGCGGCGCCGGGCCTGGTTGATCGTCAGTTTGACCCTCAACCTGGGGCTGCTGGCGTTCTTCAAGTACACGCCGCTCGTGGTGCGCACGGTCGCGCCCTGGTTGCAGGAGGCGGGGGCCTTCCGCGAAGCCCCGACCCTGTCGAATTGGGTGGTGCCGGTCGGGATCTCCTTCTACACCTTCCAAACCCTCTCCTACACGATCGACCTGTACCGGCGGCGCATCGATCGAGCCCAGAGCTTCCGCGACTTCCTGCTCTACGTCGCGTTTTTCCCCCAGCTCGTCGCCGGTCCGATCGTGCGGGCCAGCGAGCTGTTGCCGCAGTTTCTGAAGCGCAAGCGGCTTTCCCCTGAGCACGTGCAACAGGGCCTGTACTGCGTCATCACCGGGCTGTGCATGAAGATGGTGGTCGCCGACGGGATCGCGACGCCGGTCAACATGCTGTTCGACAAGGCGGGAGAGGCCGCCCAGGCCAGCGTCGCGCAGACTTGGATCGCCGTGACGGGCTTCAGCGTGCAGATCTACGCGGACTTTGCCGGTTATTCGCGCATCGCGATCGGCTTGGCACTCTTGATGGGCCTGCGCTTCCCGCAAAACTTCAACTACCCCTACATTTCGCAGAGCCTGAGCGAGTTTTGGACGCGCTGGCACATCACCTTGTCGCAATGGCTGCGCGATTACCTGTACATCCCTCTGGGCGGTAACAAAAAGGGTCCTAGCCGCACCTACGTGAACCTGATGATCACCATGCTGCTCGGCGGCCTGTGGCACGGGGCGGCGTGGACGTTCGTGGCGTGGGGCCTGTGGCACGGAGTGGGTCTCGCGATCGAGCGCAGCTTGGGGTGGAACCGTAGTCGCCGTGATCGACCCAAGCGCCTGGAGGTGCCCGTGCGGCTCTTGCGCATCGTGCTGGTGTGGTGCTTCGTGACCACCGGCTGGGTGTTCTTCCGCGCGCGCGATTTCGAAACGGCGTGGACCGTGATCGGTACGATGTGGATCTCGCCGTGGACCGAGGGGCTGGGCGAGTGGGTCGATTGGCGCTACATCGTGCTGTTGCCGCTCGTTTTCCTACCTCACGCGTTCCGCTTGCTGCACGAGTGGTACGGCTTGCAAAAAGGCCGCAGCGGGCGCGTCGCGATCGTCATCGTTTCTTTGCTGCTGCTGACCTTCGTGCGGCGCATCATCAATCAGGCGTTTATCTACTTCCAGTTCTAGAAACCCATGTCCTCCCGCCATTCCATCGCCACTTGGAGATCCACCCTGCGCAGCGCGGGTTGGGTCCTGTTGGTGTACGGGGTGGGGGTCTGGCTGTGGAATGCATTCGCCGTGCCGCACTTTTCTCCGCTGCGGCTCGGGGAGCCGGCGTTGGTGAAGCCGGTCGAGTTCTGGCGTCCGGGACAGCACGGCTTGATCTTCCGGTACGGGACCCCGACCCCAGGGGCCCTGCACGTGATCGGGGACAGCCGCGTGCAGCGAGGCATCGTCACCGGAGAAATGGAAGACGCTGGCATGGGGACCACCGTCGCGTGGACGCGGCCGGCGGCCCAAACCTTGGATCTCTTGCGCCTTGTGGACGAGCAGATGCCCGCGCGGCTCGTCGTGGCCCTTTCGCCGCTCGGTTTGCACAACGAACAGGCGGCGCCGTTAGGGGAAGCGCCCCAAGAGCCCTATCCCCCGCGGCGTTTGGATGCCTTCACGGCCGACTGGGCCGACATGTTCCGCCGTCGGCTGGCCGAGCCGGTCTTGCCGCCCGCTTGGCGTTTCGGTTGGTTCGGCGGATTCGGACAGGACAAGTTCTTCGAAGCCTTCCGGCACAGTTTGCGGCCCGAGTCGCGCGAGCCGCGCAGGGAGAAACTGCGGCAGGTCGAAGCCTTCTTGGGCGCTATGCGGGACAAGGGCTGGTCGATCGTGTGCGTGCGCATCCCCACCTACGGTCCCATGCGAGCGATCGAGGACGAGGCCTTCGATCCCGCCCTGTTTGAGGGCTTGTGCGAGCGGCTCCAGCTTCCCTACCTGGATTACGGCGTCGTGGAAGGCGAAACGAGCGACGGTAGTCACCTGGGGGTCGGCGGGGCGCGCCGCTTTTCGCGTCAGTTGGCCCAAGACCTTGCGAGTCAACCGGGCATGGCGCCGCGCTAACACGCGGCGACAAATGCGGGACCGCGCCTCCGCTGGACCGATTTGGCGGAACCAAGAAATCCCGGTTCCGCGTTACCATGCGCTGCGCGTGGCGGTCTTAAGGGAGTACCGCCCGATGGGGAGCGGTGGACTAGGGGGCCACGCGGGGCAATGGGACAGGAGACAATCGTCGTACAACTATCGGCGGCGGAACAAGCGGCGTTGCGGCAACGGTTGAACGCCGAGGATTTCGCTTGGCGTAAAGTGCCGCACGCGAGCTTTTCGGTGAAAGGCGAAGGGGTGGTGGCGACCCAGTACCGTTCCGGCAAGCTGGTGGTGCAAGGTGCGGATCCTCAGCTGTTTGTGGACCGTTTTGTGGGCGGCGCAAAACCCGTAGCGTCGAAGAAGGCGGGCCGCGATCGGCGCGAAGCCGAGGACGAGGTGGCCGCGCTGCACGTGACGACCGTGGGGTCCGATGAGGCCGGGAAAGGCGACTACTTTGGGCCGCTCGTCGTTGCGGCGGTGCGGTTGGAGCCCGAGGTAGCCAAAAAGATGGCTGCGGGCGGGGTGATGGATTCGAAGCGGCTGACCGACAGCAAAGCGCATCAGATGGGAGCCGCGCTGCGCGCTAGCGTGCCCTACGCGATCGTGCGCGTGGATCCAGAGGACTACAACCAGCGCTATCCGCAGTTCGCCGGCTTGAATCCCTTCTTGGCCGAATTGCACGCCGAAGCGATCACTGAGGTCGCGCGGCCGGGCGTGCGCGTGTTGGTCGACCGCTTCGCTAACGAGCGGGTCATGCAAAAGGCCCTGCGCGGGTTGGACATCACCTTGGAGCAAGCCACGCGTGCCGAGCGCAACATGGCGGTGGCGGCCGCTTCGATCTTGGCCCGCCAAGAGTTCCTGTTGGGATTGGCCGAGCTGAGCGAAGAATTCGACGTTCCCCTGCACAAGGGCGCTGGTCCGCCAACCGATCGAAGCGGACTACGCTTCGTGGCGGAGCATGGCTTCGAGGCGCTCCGCAAGGTGGCCAAGTTGCACTTCAAGAATACGGAGAAGATACGTGGACGCATGGCCTGAGCTCACCGATCCCGCGCGCTGGTTTCGGGCGGACGGCGCGGGCAATACGTTTTGGATGCTCGACGCCCGCGGCGTGTGGCCCGACCTGCCCCCAGAAGCCGTCGCCCAGGGCCCCGCGGTGTGCGAGCGAGGTCCCAGCGCTTGGACTTCGGAAGTCCAGCCCGGCTTTCAGCGGTCCGCCGACGGTTGGTTGGTGTTGTGCGATGCCGGTCCGGAGGCTGTCGCACGCATGGTGCTCCTCAACGCGGACGGCAGTCGACCCGAGGCTTGCGGGAATGCTCTGCGTTGCATCGCGCGATGGCTGGGGCAAGAACAACGCATGGCCGGTGTGTGGGTCATCGCGACCGACGCCGGGCCGCGCTCGGTCGGGCTGGGCGGCGAGGGGCTTCCGTGGGCGGACATGGGTGCGCCCGAAGTCCTGCCAGGCTCCCACACGGTGCGCGTTGGCCACGAAACTTGGTCCGGTTGGCGCATCTCGATGGGCAATCCTCACTTCGTCCTGCGCCTCAACGGTGTCGAGGATTGGCGTGTGCCTGAGGTAGGCGCTGCGCTGAGCACCCACGCGACCTTCCCGGAGGGCACCAACGTCGAGTTTCCCTACCGAAACGGGAATGGATTGCGCTTGCGGGTGTGGGAGCGGGGTGTCGGGGAGACTTTGGCTTGCGGTACCGGTGCCTGCGCGGCGGCTTACGTACACCACTTCCAGCACGGCGCTCAAGACCCGCTTGACGTACACATGCCCGGCGGTCGTTTGCGCGTGACGGCTACTTCAGGAGGCCTGCGCCTCAGCGGGCCGGCGCGCGTCGAGCCTTATGCTTTTCGCCAAGGTGCAGCCCCGCTGCCAGGTTCATGAACCTGCTAGCTTGCAAAGAACGCGCGTGGTTCCCATCGGAGGGGTTGCCCCATGGATGTCGGATGCGATGCTCCTCGCCGGGGTGGCGGAGCAAGGGAGCACCCTTCGAAGAGGTTTGCAAAGCTTCGGGGCCCCAAACCTGAAATCACTCTGCGCTCCATCCCACGGGGCGTCGCGATGCCGCGCTGCGGACCCGAAATCTCGAACCCTCCGGATTCGAGGTCTTGGATTCCGTTCTAGAATGTTCCGTTCATGAAATTCCTGGTGCACATCCTGATGGCCGTCGCGATCCACGCGGGCGGACAAATGCTGCCGTTCGAAGGGCAGCCGGATGTGCGTTGGGTGCCGCTGCTCGTGCTTTTGCCCTACGGCCTGTCGTGGACGGCCAAGCGCGGTGGCATGCGCGGACGCTTTCGGATGGCCTACCTGCTGACGCGCCTGGGCCACTTTTCGGGGGTGTGGGCCTACGCGATTTGCGTGTTTGGCTTGGGCTGGATCGAAGCCGTGCGGCAGTGGACCGGCCAGGAGTTGGCCTTTGATGCATGGCCGCAGCCGGCGTTGCTCTGGACGTTTGCGCCCTTCGTCCTGTACCAGTGCGCCGCCATCCACGCCGAAAGCCTCGCGGTGCACGGGTCGCGCGGAGCCATGTGGCGCTCGACGCGCTTTCAGGCCCGCATGTTCGTGGCGGCGTTGGCGCCGTTTCTGATCTACTTTTTGATCTCGATCGCGCTCGCGGGCAGCGAGGTGCTGCGCGTGCACATCGAGTCCGTGCGGTTGATCGAAGGCGTGTACATGGTGTTCTTGTTGGGGCTGTTCAGCGCCCTGACGCCCATGTTGTTGAGCCACACCTGGGACACCCACTCCTTGCCTCCGGGCCAGGCGCGGGATCTCTTTCAAGACGTGGCGCGCCGGGCAGACTTTCGCTCCAAGGACGTGTTGCTCTGGAAAACCGGGCACACGATGGCCAACGCCGCGATCGTCGGGGTTTCGGCGCGGCATCGTGTGGTGCTGCTGAGCGACTCGTTGCTCGCCATGCTTGGGCCGCGAGAGCTCGCGTGCGTTTACGGGCACGAAATCGGGCACTGCAAGCGTCATCACGTGCCGATCTACTTGGGTTGGGCCCTCTTCTTCATCCTGGGGGGCTACCAGCTCGCGGGGATCGCATGGGTGGCCTCCGACTGGATCAGCATGTTGATCGTCGGAGCGTCCCTCGCTTTGTGGTACGTGTGTTTTGGCTGGATGTCGCGGCGCTTCGAGTTGGAGGCGGACCTGTACAGCATGCAGCTCACCGGCGACCCCGAAGCGCTCATCCAAGCCTTGGAACGCGTGGCGGGCGGGGCACGCCACCGCAGCGGCTGGCGGCACTTTTCCACGGAGCGACGCGTGCGCTTCTTGCATCGGGCGGCGTTTGATGAGGTCTTTCGCCTGCGTTTCCTGCGGCGCATCCGTTTGTTGGGCCGCGCGGGCGTCGTGTTGGGCGCGTTGGTGGTGGTGCTCTACTCCATATCGATGGTGCAACGCTTTGGGGAGGATCGGTTGCGCGCCCAGCTGGCGCTCGGAGCGTACTCGGAGGCTTGGGTGGAGGCGGATTGGTCCCAGCGCTTCGATGGGCGAGTGGATGAAGAGCTCGTGGATCTCCTGCGGGGCGCAGGGAGCCTAGCGAACGAAAACGGCGAGCGAGTCCCGATCGAGCGGGTGGAGTCGGCTCTGCAGGATGCGTTGCAGGCGGGCTTGTTCGACGAGGCGTTGTTGTGGGCCCGTCTACTCGAGCGCCGCGATGGGCGCGGCATGGGCCTATTGATCGAGCAAATGCGGCAATCGGGTTTCCCGCCCGAGCCGGACGATCTCCTCGTCGATTGGCCGAACCCTTGGCGCAAATTCGCCCTCGAAGGGCTCGAAAACAGCTCCTGGTAGGGCGTAGGCATTGCGCGGACCGGGAAGGTTCTTCCCGCTGGCGACCGGAAATCCTTTCCGAATCTCGCTCAGGAGTTCGCAAAGATCTGCCGTAGGGCTCTGTCAGGCCACTTGGCACGCCGGTTGCTTCCTAGCGAAGCATGAACGGTCTCTCCCAGGTGGCTACCGCGATGGTTGCGCAACAAGAGCGCATGGAATCCATCACGGCGAACCTCGCCAATTCCACGACGATCGGCTTCAAACGCCGGCTGACGACGACCCACGGAGACCTCGTCGGGCGTCAGGGTTCGGAACAGGTCGGGTTGGTGGTCAAGGGGGCGAACGATTTCTCCCAAGGCACCATGCAACGCACCGCGCAAGAGCTCGACCTGGCCTTCGAGGGTCCAGGTTTCTTCGCCGTGGAAGGTCCGGATGGCGAGATCTACACCCGCGACGGTGAGTTTCACCTGAACGGCGAGGGCGTGTTGATCACGCCCGAAGGCTATCCCGTGGCATGGGAAGGCGCCGCTGGCGTGTTCGAAGCCACGGGCCGCAGCATCTTGGTGGACCCGCAAGGGGTCCTCTCCCAAGCCGGCGCTCAGATCGGAAAGCTCAAAGTCGTCGAGTTCGCCGAGCCCAGCCGCTTGCGCCACACCGACAACGGCTATTGGACGGCCGACGCAGAGATGGAGCGCGAAGAGCCGACCGGCTTGATCCGCCAAGGCTATCTCGAAGCCTCCAACGTGAACGCCGTGCACGAATTGGTCGCGATGATCACCGTGCAGCGCAGCTTCGAACAGGCCTCGCAAGCCATGACCCAAATCGACCAGTCCTACCGCCGCCTGCACCGCCCGCAGTAATCCGAATCGCTCGGTAGGTCCCCACCCCGCACACCCCTCCTGAAATCCCCATGCTGAGATCCCTCCTCACCGCTGCGTCGGGCATGAAAGCCCAACAGATGCAGGTCGACACGATCGCGAACAACATCGCGAACGCGAACACGAACGGCTTCAAGAAGAACCGCCTCTCGTTCCAATCCCTGTATTACCAAACGTACCGCAACCAGGGTGCGCCCCTCGGTGGCGGCGCCGTGGATGCTACGGGTTTGCAAGTGGGTAGCGGCACCGAGATCTCCGGCTCCGCCATGGTGATGGAACAGGGCCAGTTGGAGACCACCGGCCACGTGTTCGACCTCGCCATCAGCGGTCCGGGCTTCTTCGAAGTCACCTTGGCCAACGGCGACGTGCGCTACACCCGCGACGGATCGTTCCGGCGCAACGTGGACGGCGAGCTCGTCACCGCGGAGGGCGGCTACCTGACCCCGCGCATCACGCTCGAGGACGGTGTGGTCGAAGTGACCATTTCGCCCAACGGAACGGTCAGCTTCGTGGACGACCAGGGCAACAACCAGTTGGCCGGTGAGATCCGCATCACGCGCTTCCCGAACCCGATGGGTTTGAAGGCCGAAGGCGGCAACTACCTGTCCGCGAACGAGAGTTCGGGGGCCCCCCAGTCGGTCGTACCCGGGGAAAACGGCGCCGGCATGCTCAAGCAGGGCAGCCTAGAGCGCTCCAATGTCACCACGGTGGAAGAGCTCGTCAGCCTGATCGTGGCGCAGCGCAACTACGAAGTGAACAGCCGCGCTATCCAAGTCTCCGACGAGATGTTGCAGACCGTCGGCCAAATCATCCGCTAAGCCATGATGTTCGCTAGTTTGCTCCTCACTCTGACGGGCGGCGTCACGCTGCACTTGCCCGAAAAGGTCGAATGCCGCGGTGTCAGCCTGAAGGTCGGCGACGTGGTACGCGTTTCCGGTGAAGACGCCGAGTTGCTCGAAAAGATCAACGAAGTGGACTTGGGCTACATGCCCGCGCCCAGCTTCAGCCGTTTGATCGACGAAGCCTACCTACAAACCACCTTGGAACAGGCTTTCCCCGAGGAGACCTTCACCTTCAAGGGGAACGGCAAGACCCGCGTCTACCCCAAAACCCAGGTCATCTCTCCCGAACAGGTCGAAACGGCCGCGCGGGCCATCATCGAACCGCGCTTTGAGGGTCAAGACGTGGAACTGGCGTTGCGCACCGCCCTCAAAGGCCTCGAAGTGCCGCAAGGCCGCGAGACGACCGAAGTGCGTGGACGCAAGGGCTCGAACACCTTCGGCACCCAATCCCAGGGCGTGGCGGTCGACATCATCATCGACGGCGAGCTGTGGCGCACGCAGTGGACCTCCTGGAAGGTCGTCACTTGGCAACAAGTGCCCGTGCTGACCATGCCGGTGGAGAAGGGCAAAACCTTGACCCCGGCCATGTTCCGGATCGAGCGTCGCCGCCAGGCTTTGACGTCGGGAGCCGCGCCTTTGCGCCCCAACGAGGTCATCGAGGCGCAAGCCAAACGCAACCTCGTCCCCGGCGAACCGGTGTTCCCCGGTGACGTGGAGCGCAACCTGGTGATCGCCAAGGGCAACCGGGTCTCGATCGAGGTCATCGCCGGCGGCGTGACCGCTCGCAGCCAGGCGATCGCCCTGGAAGACGCGTACATGGGCGATGCCGTCCGCGTGCGCATGGAAACCACGAACAAAGAAATCGTCGGCTCCGTCGTGGGCCGCAACCGCGCCGAAATCCGCTTGCGCTAACTCCCATGAAACTGATCTCCCTCCTGACCGCTGCTCTGTTGTTGGTGTCCAGCGCGGACGCCTTCCAAGCCCAAACCCGCCGCGGATCCATCTACGACATCAGCGCCGGCCCCGTGCGCACCAACGTGGCTCCGACCGCGCGCCAGCCCGGGGACCTCGTGACGGTGCTCATCAGCGAGACCCAAGACGTCAAGAACGAGGAGAAGTCGGACCTCTCGAAGGCCTCGTCGCTGGACTACCAACTGACCGACTTCGACATCAACCCGAGCGCCTTCTCGACCCTGCCCGGCTTGGGCGGATCGCGCAGCGACAACTTCGCGGGTTCGGCCAACTACGAAAAGAAGGGCACCTTCACCGCCCGCTTGACCGCGGTGGTGATCGACACCCTGCCGAACGGCAACCTGATCATCCAAGGCCGTCGGGAGATCCGCATCGACCAAGAGGTCAAGGTGATCGAGGTGAGCGGCATGATCCGCCGCTACGACATCAAGAGCGACAACACCATCCTGTCCGAGCAGGTGGCCGACGCCCGCGTGGCGTACAGCGGCATGGGCCCGCTCAGCGATTCGACCCGGCGCCGCGGCGTGTCCCGCTGGTTGCACGGCTTGCTCGACTTCTTGTGGCCCTTCTAAACCCCTCCCGTTCTGACTCTGTGAAGTACACCCTCACTCTCCTGAGCCTAGCCGGCCTCGCCCTGTGGGCGGGGTTCGGCCCTGTGGAGGCCCAACAAGGTGCACGTTTGCGCGTGAATGCGCCCCAGTTGCCTGGCGGCACGATTGCGCCGGGACAATCCTCGGCGATCTTCGACCGGCCGGACCGCAACGGTGGTCCGGCGGTACCGCGGCCCTTGGCCCACCGCACCCTGCGCGCGCCGATTTCCAGCGTCGTGGGCGTGCGCGGCATTGAAGAAAACACGATCCGCGGTTTCGGCATCGTCACCGGTTTGTCCGGTTCCGGCGATTCGGGGGAATTGGTCAAGCAGTTCCTCGCCAGCGATTTGCTGCGCTTCGGCCACAAGGTCGAGCCGGGCAACCTGAGCTCTCAAAACGTCGCGATCGTGCGCGTGGATGCGGAGTTGCCCGCGGGTGCGAAGCCCGGGCAGCGCATCGACGTGCGCGTATCCACGGTCGGTGATGCGACCAGTCTCGTGGGCGGCAACCTGGACCTGTGCGAACTCTTTGGTCCGCGCTACGAAAAGGTCTACGCGACCGCTTCGGGCCCCTTGACCGTGGGCGGTTTCTCCGCCGGCGGCGAAGCGGGCAGCTCGACCAAGAACCACACCACGGTGGCGTTGCTGCCGGGCGGGGGCAAGGTCGAGCGCAGCGTACCCACGCAAGTGACCAACGAGCACGGCTACATCTTGCTCGACGCGAAAAAGGGCCAAGCCACCTTCGGCAACATGGTTGCCGTCGCGGAAGCGGTCAACAAACTCTTTCCGAACGCCGCCGAGGTCTTGCCCGACGGCAGCACGATCAAAGTGGCGGTACCCGCCGACCTGCCCAGCAAGTCGCACGTGGCTTACCTGTACACCATCCTCAAGCAGGAGATCGAAACCGACAACATGCCGCGCGTGGTCGTCAACGAACGAACGGGCGTGGTGGTGATCGGCGGGGATGTGCGTTTGCGTCCCGGCGCGATCGCTCACGGTGCCATCGTGGTCACCGTGGCGGAGTCTCCGCAGGCCAGCCAGCCCGGCGCGCTCAGCGGTGGCACCACCGAAGTCCTTCCCCGCAGCCAGGTCAACGTCAAAGAAGAGGGCAGCAGCCTCGTGGCGATCCCCGAAGCCGTCACCCTGCAAGAGGTGGTCGACGTGCTCAACGTCCTGGGCGCTTCTCCCCGCGATCTGATCAGCATTTTGACGGCCATGTCCGACGGCGGCCTGTTGATCGCCGACATCCGCAGGATCTAACCATGCAAGGTGACTTAGGAATTTCCATGCCGTCCGTGCTCGGTTCGAGCATGGCGCAAAACGCCACGACCAAGGCGCAAAGCCTCGCGCGTACCGACAACGTCGAGACGGCCGCCCGGGAGTTCGAGCGTTTGCTATCGACCATGCTGGTCAAGCAGATGCGTTCGACCTTGAAGGATGGCTTCTTCCCGAGCGGGCCCGGCAACGACGCTTACAACGGCTGGTTCGACGAGGCGGTCGGCAAGTCCTTGGCGGACTCTGGATCGCTTGGATTGCTCGGCCAGCTCAAAGCGCAGCTCGGAGGCGCAGGCCCCGAAGTCCCGAACCAGGAGGAGACCCCATGAGCACCCTAAACCAAGCCGAAGTGGCCCTGACCAAGCACCTGTCCGCGTGGTTGCGCGACGAATTGCCCGCGCAGAAGAAACGCCTGGAAAACTTGCGTGCGCTACGCGCGAGCATGGCGCAGACCGATCCCGGCAGCTGTGAGAGCCTGCTGAAGACCGTGCAGTCCGAAGAGAAGAGCGCGCAGAGCCGGGAAGCCCGGGTGAGCGCCTTGCTCGGGCGGTTTGCCGAGTTGTGGCAGATCGAACCCGATAACTGCCAGGTCAGCACGGTGGCCGAGCGCTTGCCGGAAGAGGCCAGCCACCTGCTTTCCCTGCGCGCGGAGTTGCGCGAGGTCATGGGCGAGCTAGGCCTCGAAGCCCAGCGCGTCTTCGCCACCGCTCGCGTGCATCGCACCCTCATCCTCGATGTGTTGAACGAAATCTTCGATCCCACGCCGGGCGACCCCTTCGAAGAACAAGGTCACCTGCTCGACGCGGAGGCCTAAACCATGACCCTCGGACTCAGCATCGGCTTGCGGGGATTGCGGGCGGCCCAAGCCGCGCTCGACACCGTCGGCCACAACATCAGCAACGCCAACACGCCTGGCTACACCCGCCAGCGCGTGGATTTGGACACGTCCAGGCCCACCAACGTGCGCGGCATTCTGCAGGGCACGGGCGTGGAAACCGCCGGGATCCGCAGCATCACCGATGCTCTGCTGAGTCGACGCATTCCCGCGCAGGTTTCCGTTCTGCACAGTTTGGACATCCAGCTGCAGGGCATGAGCCGGGTAGAAGAGCTCCTCTCCGAGCCGGGCGAGTATGGCCTGGGATCCTTGTTCGACGGCTTCTTCTCGTCGGTCTCGCAGCTCAGCACCGACCCCGGTGACATCGTGTTGCGCAACTCGATGGTGCAGTCCGCCCTCAACCTGACCGACGAGTTCAATCACCTCAGCACCGCCATCCGCGACGCCCGCAGCGACAATCTGCAGGAGCTTACCTTCCACGTGGGCGAGGTCAACCGCCTCGCGCAGGGCTTGCAGCAGTTGAACGCGCAGATCGTGCAAGCGGAAGCTACGCAGCTGCCCGCCAACGACTTGCGGGACCAGCGCGGTCGGCTCGTGCAAGAGTTGGCCGAGCAGGTCGACATCACCGTCAACGAAACGGACAGCGGAGCGTTGCTCGTCTCCGTGGATGGGCACGCTTTGGTGGGTTCGCAGCGTGCTTATGCCATGCGCGTGGATTCCAGCGGTGGCCAAGAGCCGCAAATCTACGTCGAGGGGAGTCAGCACACCGTGGAACCCCAAGGGGGCGAAGTCGGCGGCTTGCTGCGCTTCCGGGATGAGTTCATCCCCGATTTGGAGTCCCAACTCGACGAGCTCGCCAGCCAACTGATCCTAGAGGTCAACCGTTCCCACAGCACAGGAACCACCGAAGAGGGCGGCTTCACGTTGCTTTCCAGCACCGCGGCGGTGTCGGGGGAAAACCAAGCCCAGCGCTTGGCGAGCCTACTGCGGGACGCCGATCTGCCCTTCGAGATTCAGGACGGGCGGCTGTACGTCAACATCACCCACGATGCCACAGGCGAAGTGCAAACCCACGCGATCGACATCGATGTGGACCGCATGTCGGTGGCGGGCTTTTTGTCGGCGCTCAACGACGTTCCGAACATGAACGCGGGCCTCGATTCGCTCGGGCGCTTAAATCTGTTCTCCGACTCGGGGTACCGCTTCGACTTCAGCGCGCGGTTGGATTCGGAGCCCAACGACTTCCACAGCATGGGGGGCGGCCGGGCGACTTTAGGCTCGGGCTCTTCGGGCCCTTACAACCTGGTGGATGGCGGCATCCTGTCTCTGCAGGGCAACACCGGCACAGCGAACGTGGTCTTCAACGCGGCGGACTTCGGTGACATCGCCAATGCTACCGCCCAGGAGATCGCCGAAGTGATCAACGGCGACCCGAATGTGGTCGCGGCCGGCGTGCGAGCTGCGGCGGTGGGAGATCGCCTCGTGCTGCAATCCCTGGGCGAAGGTACGGGCCAAACCGTTTCGACTTTGGGCGGTTCGATGGTCGGTAACCTCGGATTCAGCGCCGGAGCCAGCGCGGCAGGGCGCAACAACAGCATGCAAGTGGAGGCTTTTGGACGCTACACCGGCAGCCAAAACCGGACCTTGTACTACGAACCGGTCGGCGACGGTACGATCGGATCCACGCCCGGTTTGCAGATCCGCGTCACGTCGGAGGATGGCAGCCCGGTTGCGGTGCTCGACGTCGGCGAGGGGTACATCCCTGGCACGCGCCTTTCGGTCGGTGACGGCGTCGAGATCAGCTTTGGCTTCGGCGAGATCAGCGCGAGCCAAGGCGAAGTCTTCAAGCAGGACTGGATCGCCGACTCCGACTCGAGCGATGTACTCGTCGCGTTCGGCGTGAACTCCTTCTTCACCGGCAACAGTGCCGGCACGATCGATGTGGCCCAGGAGCTGCAGGACGATCCCAACCGGTTGGCTTACTCCGGTTCGGGTACGTCCGGTGACAACGGCGCCTTGCTCAGCATGTTGAACCTGCAGGACAACGCGGTCGACGCCCTGGGCGTGTCGATTCCCGAGTTTTACAGCCAGGTCGTGGGGGATGTGGGGTTCCAAATCTCCAGCACGCAAAGCGCAACCCAGGTGGCCGCTAGCCTCGTCGAATCCCTCGAAGCGCGCCGCGACGAGGTCTCCGGCGTCAACGTCGACGAAGAACTCGTCAACATGGTCCGCTTCGAACAGGCCTACTCGGCTTCGGCGCGCTACATCCAAGTCGTGCAGCAGCTCAACGACACCATCCTGTCCATCCTGTAGGGAGGCTCCCATGCCGATTCGACCCACTCAATCCGCTATCTACGACCAAGTCGCCCGCGGGATCCGCAACAACCTTTTGGCGCTCGTGCGCGCGCAAGAACAGGTGTCGACGGGCAAGCGCATCCTGCGCCCGTCCGACGACGGCGTGGGCACGGCGATCGCCATGTCGCTGACGCGCCAAAAAGCCGCGGTGGAGGCACACTTGACCGGCGTGAATTCCGTGCAACCGGTGCTCGCAACGTCGACGATCGAGTTGGAAGAAGCGTCGGAGGTGCTCTCCGAGGCCCGCGCGCTCGTGTTGCAGGCCATGAATGGCAGCCAATCTCCCAGCGACCGCGCCGCCATCGGCGACCAGATCGAGCAAATCGCCGACACCTTGTTCGAAATCGCGAACACGCGCTTTGGGGATCGCTACTTGTTTGCGGGTACCGATACGGTCAATCCGCCGTTTGTCAACGATCCGGCCGGAACCGATCGTTACGTGAGCTATCGCGGCGACACCAACGAGCAGCTCATCCGCATCGGCAACGGCACCACGGTGAGCATCAACTTGCCGGGCAACCAAATCTTTGGCGGCGACCAAACCACCGGCACGAGTTACAGCGGCTTGACGGGTCTGGCCAGCGGCTCCAACGCGGACAGCGGCTCGGGCTACACGAGCCTCTTCCTGCGCACCGATTCGGTGACGGGCGCCAACGTGGCTGGCATGGATTTGGGTTCGGCCGGCGGGCATACGATCCTGGGCGATCACGTGCTCGAGATCGATGCGGTCAACCGCACCGCCCGCTTGGGCAACGGCCCCGCGGTTTCGATCCCGACGCCGCCCGGAGACAACCTGATCGTTCGCAACGAAGATGGCGGTCAGGTCGTGCTCGACATGACGGCTTGGACGGGCGCTTTTGTGACGACCACTCTGACGGGAGAAGGTTAGATCTCGTTGGACGATACGACCTACACGCCCCTCGATCGCACGCAAACCAATCTGCAGATTCAGGATCCCGACACCGGCAACTTGTTGCACCTGGATGCCACCGGCGTGCATCGCGCCGGGCACGAAGTGGTGGCGTTCCAGGGGGCGACCAACCTGTTCGACACCCTGCGAGGTATCGCCAAAGACCTGCAGGGCGCCACTGCCCAAAACACGGGGGAGTTGATGACGCGCCTCAACCTACGCTTCGATGAGTTGGTCGAAGGCCACGAGCGGCTTCTGACCGGGCTCGGCAAGCTCGGTTCGCGCCATGAACGTCTGAATTCGACCGAAGTGCGCCTGCGCGACCTTTCGACTCAGCTCACAGGCCTGCAATCGGAAGCCACCGATGTGGATATCGCCGAAGCTGCTCTCGACCTGCAGCGCGCCGAACAAACCCTGCAACTGACCCAAGCCACGGGCGCCCGCCTGATGCAACAAAGCCTGCTCAACTACCTGAACTAACCATGCAGAACCAACCGATTCATGGGCTCTCCGGGGCTCCCGAGCGAGCCTCGCAGAAGCCGGCCCAAGGCGGTGAAGGCGCCGCGTTCCGCGCATTGTTGGCCCGATTGGAGTCACAGTCCCAAGGCTTGGCCCAGTCCAGCGAAAGCCTGCAGGATTCCGCGCAATTGGCCGATGCCGTGGGTCAATCCCAAGCCGCGCTCGAACAAGCCCAAACCATCTCCGACCACTTGCTGGAAGCCATCCGCGCCCAGCAACTCCGCCAAGCCCAGTAATCCATGTCTCTGCAAACCGAAATCCGCACCCAGCGCGCCCAAGAACTCATCCAAAACACCTTCGGGGCCGACCGGGATCTGGCTGGCGAGTATCCGCTGGTGTTCGATCCGACCTTCAGCGGTTCCTTGGTGGGCCTGGAGCACGAAAACGAAGTTGTGAGCGCCTGCGCGGTGCTGCCCCGCGACCTCGTTCTGAATGGCTGGCTGATGCGCGTGGGCCTGATCGGATCGGTCGCCACGCACCCCGACCACCGTGGCCAAGGCTACGCTGGGCAACTGCTCGAGCGCGCGGAACACGTGCTCTTCCACCAAGGCGCGGTCCTGTCGCTCCTGTGGGCGGACGACGCCAAGTTCTATGAAAAGAAGGGCTACGTCCCGATCGGCGTCGAAATCGACTACAAAATCGAGATGCAGGACGCGGCGAAGCTGCCCGAGGCCCTCGGCGTACGCTTCATGCAATCCCGCGACCTGGCCGAAGTGCACGCCCTGTACGTGCGCCACTCCCACCGCGCCGACCGCACCCTGGCCGAAACCATGGCCTTGCTGCAAGGCCCCGGCATCACCGCCATCGTGCGCGAAGACGAAGCCGGAGCCATCGTCTCCTACATCGTCATGGGCCGCGGTCACGACCTGCAAGGCATGGTGCACGAGTGGGGCGGCGACACCCAGAGCGTGCTGGCTTGCGTGCGCGGCTTGCTGCAGTGCTTGCCGGAAGAATGCCCGGGTTTGTACCTGATGTGCCCGGTCACCAGCGTCGACATGCGCCAAACCCTGCTCGACCTGGAGATTCCCGCCCTCGAAGGCATCCTCGGCATGGCGCGCATCATCGACATGGGCGCTATGGCCAAGATTTTTGAGCGCTTCGGCGACGCACGCTTGACCGTCACCCCCGAGCCCGAAGGCCTGCGCCTCGAAGGCCCCGCTGGCAGCACCGTGCTCGACGCGCAAAAGGTCCTGCTGGCCCTCATGCCCCCCCAAGGCAACCGCGGCGTCGTCGACGCTTTGGAGACCGAGTTGGGTTTGCGCTTCGATGCGCTGCCCCTCTCCCCCTTCACCTGGGGCTTAGACAGCATCTAGTGGCTTCGCCCCCGG
>JAUHXY010000305.1 GCA_030426785.1 bacterium | reverse complement strand
GCTGAGAGGCCGATGGAATCCGCACTCCGCGTCCAAAACCTGGAGCGCGATCCAGCAATTAGACGCCCTCGAAGGCTTCCGTGCGCGGAAGGTAGGGTTCGCGCCCTATTCCGCTGCTTCCACCAACCGCGGTCGTTGCGCTCGCGGCAGCAAGGGGCCGAGGTGCCCACTTTCCATGCGCGTCAAGGTCCAAGCGGGATCGAAAAACAGAACCAAGCCCGGAGTGTGCGCGTCGCGGGCCGTGAAACTGAAATTCGCATCCACGTCCTGGATGGGCGCCGACAGGGTCACGTTCCAGCGCCGCGCGTTGCGCCAGCCGTAGGCAAGTGCCACCCCGTCGCCGTTTTCGATCACGAACACCGGCGCCCCGAGGCGTTGCACCGCATCCCCCAGGTTCGACTGCCCCACGACGAGCGCCTCCACCTGCTGCGCCGGCGGGAGTTGGTAGGTGCGAAACTGGTCGTACTCGCCGCTCAAACAACTCGACAGGCCGAGTCCGAGCAGGAGCGCGTACGCGAAGGAGGCACGGACCTTCCGCATTAGAAGATCGGGACGTCGTACTCGGCTTGCTCGGCCTGGAAGGTCTTGCCGACGTGCAACACGGTCCCGTGCTCATCGAAGAACAACCAGACCCGATCGGCTTGCGTGTCCACGCCGCGCAGGCCCAACAACACGAGGAAAGCGGCGGACTGTTTCTCGACGGTGTGCTCGTACTTCCAAGCGCTACGCCGCCCGAGCTGCACGATCTCGGTGGGCGCACCGAGCCAACCCGTCACATCGTCGGCCGTGGAGGTCCCGGGCACGATCTGGTCCACCGCGCTCGGTGCGATCGGGGGATTGGAGCGCGAACGGCTCAAAAAGCAGCCGGGGAGAAGGAGCCACGACAAGAGCAGCAAGGCACGAGCGGAATTCTGCATGCGCGTACCCTACCCGAGAGCGAGGGTCAGTGACCATCCCGGTCCACTGGGGAGGCCCCCGCGCAAGCATCGCGAGAATCGTCCAACTCGCTCTGAGGGCGAGTGGGCTTTACAAGGTCTCTTCCCAAAGTCACCGTTCAGCAGTCCGACGCCTGGAGATCGCTCGATCCCCTTCCGTTGGCAAGCTCTTGCAATCTGCGGGTACCCCGGAGGCCAGCCGTAGACTAGCGCGGCCCGCTCCACGTAAGAACCGCGTGAAGACGCGCCGCCAATCTTGCTCGCACCGAGAATCGAACCACCAACAACCGATATTGGGACGTCACGGCCTGGAAACCAACGCGTACCGGCCTACTCGGGTGCCCGGTCCGGCGACTTCGGAACCTGGGATGCCGCCATCCCCCCCTCGAAGCCGGTCCGAACCCACCCTAGGGGGTCTGCTATACTGCTGGCCTCCCGCTCGGGCCGGCACCGTCGCCGCGCCCTCAACCTGTTGGAGCCAACCTTTATGAAACCTCTCCTCTTCGCCGGCTTGGTCGGCGGTCTCTTTGCGCTGCCCCTGGTCAGCTCGGCACCCAGCACTTCCTGGGTTTCCGCGCCGGCCCAAGGTGGCACCGTCGATGTGGGCAGCAAGCCCGAGTACACCTTCCGCGATGCGCCCGTCAACTCCATGGGTGTCATGAGCCTCGAAGCCCTGCGCGGCAAGCCCGTGCTGGTGGAGTTCTGGGGACCCAACTGACCTCCTTGCGTTGGGTCGGCGGTGCCGGCCACCAAGAAGATGGCAGAGAAGTATGGTGAGGACCTCGCCATCGTGTTCGTGGAAGTCCAAGGTGCCGGGCAAAAGAAGGCGGAAGCCTTCGCCTGGGAGCGCAAATGGATGGGCACGCACGCGATGTGGACCAGCGAGCGGCCGTTCAGCACGGGCGCGCGCGGGATTCCGAACTACGCGCTGCTCTCCACCACCGGTGAGGTGCTCATGAAGGGCAACCCCATCTCGGACCACAGCAAGATCGAAGACGCGGTCGAAGCACAAATCGAACTGGCGAAGAGCGCTCCCGAGGATGCGCCTAAGTCTCTAGGCAAGGCTTACAAGGCCTTCGCCAAAGGTGATTTTGCCAAAGCCATCCAGGAAGCCCGCAAGGTGCACGAAAAAGGCGGTGAGGACGCGGAGGCTGCCGAAGCCCTCGCGAACCAGTTCCAGAGCCGAGTGCAAGAACGCTTTGCGCGCATCGACTACCTGCTGGAAAACGGTTACGTGAGCCAAGCGCTCGATCAGGCCAAAGACCTCGCCAAAGCGACGAAAGGCCTCGAGGACTTTGACGAGACGAACAGCAAGCTGAAGGAAAGGCTCGACTCGGAAGACATGAAAGCCGAGATCGAAGCCGGCAAGGCCTTTAGCAAGCTCGAAGAGAAACTCTACGAGGACGGTCTCGAGGAGAAGCTCGTCAAGAAGCTTTCGAAGTTCGTCGACAAGCACGGCGAAACGACCGTCGGAAAGCGCGCGAAGCACATCTTGTCGCTCGCCGAGTAAGGCGCGAACAAGGCAGCCTCCTCGCTCCGTTTCATGAGCACCGCCCACGGACGTCCGTGGGCGGTGTTGTTTTTTGTCGCCACCAAGCTCTGGCGCGCAAGCGAGACCGCTCGCACCCCGCGCCCTCCGCGTGACTTCCCCCCAAGGCCTGGCTACTTCTGCCGGCCCGGGTGTCCTTCTTCGGGTCCGAATGGCTCGGGTGGGTGCTCGGCGGTTCGTGGCCGATTCGGCGCGTCGCGCCGTAGGGCATCCGGGCCATTTGGCCCCATCAGGTGCCCAGAAAGCCCCCTAGGACAGGAAACCCCAAACCACCACTTGCGCATGAGATGCAGTCTCAATATCATTCTGCGCCTCCAAGCCAAGGGGCCCCGGCCCCAACCCAAACAATCCACCCCACCTCCTAGACTCCAACCATGCGTACCTTTTGCCTAGGGCTCGGCGCCGGCGCCTTGCTCACCCTCCCCCTCTCGGCCCAAGGCCTCCTCACCACCTTCGTCAGCGACCCTTCCGGCGATGCTATTTGGATGTGCCAGGATCTGGACCAAAACGGCAGCTACAACGAGCCTGGAGAGATCGCCCAGTTCTACGACGAGGCCATCGGCGGGGTAGCCCTCTCCTCCAACCAAGCGATTCTGTGGCGACCCGATGGGGGTCTGTTCGTCTCGGATGGCACGGAGGACATCATCCTGGAACTGCTCGACCTCAACGGGGACAACGACGCCAACGACCCCGGCGAAGCGAATGTGTGGTTCTACGGCGACCCGGCCCTCAACGCTTCGGGCGTCACGATGGCGTCGGCCCGCAACATGTGGCTGGAACCCGATGGCACCCTTTTCGTCGCCGTCTCCAACACGGGTGGCGGGGGAGAAGACATCATCCTGCGCCTCCAGGACCTGGACTCGAACGGGGATGCGAACGGCGTGGGCGAAGCCTCGATCTACTTCGAAGCCTTGCCCGGCGCCGCCATCGGTGACTCGATCCCCGTGGACATTTTGCGCGGCCCGGACGGTGCCCTGTACTACCTGGACTCGGGAGTTTCCACGACTCGACCCAAGGGGGTGTACCGCCTCGAAGATCTGGACAACTCCGGGGCCATCGACCAGCCGGGCGAAGAGACGCCCTACTTCTTCGTGCCGGTGACTGGATCCTCGGTGTTTCACTGGCGCATGCAGATGGACAACCAGGGACGTATGTACGTGGCGGAGACCTCGGGCGACGTGATTTGGCGCTTTGAGGACCTCAACAACGACCAGTCCATCGACCCCGTCACCGAGGCGGAGATCGTCTGGACCGCTCCGGCGTCGAGCAACATCTACGCGTTCCAATTCGCCGGAGATGGCGAAATCTACGTGGCGGAAGACCAAACTCCGGATCGACTGTTGCGTTTGTTCGATAGCAATAACGACGGAATCTTCGACGCGGTCACCGAGACCGGCGCCGC
>JAUHXY010000040.1 GCA_030426785.1 bacterium | reverse complement strand
GGCCCGCGCAAGATCGTGCGCGAGAGGGGGGCATAGGTCACCACCAGCCAGACCACCAACAAGGTCCACGCCCAACGGCGACCGCGCCCGAACCTGGAACCCTCCGCCCGCGGTCGGGCCGCGTTCGAAGGGGATTCCAAAGGGGAGGGAGCGGCCGAGTCCTGCACGCGGCCATCCTAGGTGGGGGGCCACGGCAAAGCTAGAACGGGGCCCTCGCCGGCAAAGCCGTGGAAGGCGTTCGGAGGTTGCCGGAGGTCAAGACCCCTGCGCCCGTGCCGATTGGGTCCCGGAACGCCGTGCGCGCCGCGCTTAGGCTTGACGCTTGCGATCCATCGCGGCGCGCAGTTGGCGACCGAGCGAGGTGCTCAGGGCCGCCGAGCCAGCTCCGTCGGATTCCTGACGTTGCTGCCAGCGGGACAAAGCCTCCGGATCGGCCCATTCCTCGGGGCGCAATGGGCGTCCGAGCGAATCCAACATCGAAAGCACGACCGACTCTTCGCTCTCCGACACTTCGAGGACCCGCAGACCGATGCGTTGGCCGGTGCGCAGGAAGACCCCCAGGCGTCGCTCGCCATAGGGGGTTTCCCGACGCGGCACCCAGCCGGTCAAGTCGCAGTCCAGGTCGACCACCAAGCCGCCATCCTCCAGCTCGCGCACGAACCCGACCAGGGTCGATTCCGGCGGGTGTTGCCGTTCGAAGGACTTCCAGGGGTTGCCGCCCAGTTGCTTGAGGCCCAAGGAGATGCGTTTGCCCTTGTGGCTCATGCGCAGCACCTTGACCTCGAGCTGGTCGCCCAGCGCGACCTGGTCGCTGGGGTGGTCGATGCGGCGGTGGCTCATGTCCGAGATGTGCAGCAGCCCTTCGCGGCCGCCCTGCAGGCGCAGGAACGCGCCGTATTCCTCGATGCGCACCACGCGGCCGCGGGTGACATCCCCGGGCAGCAAGCTCAAGCGCCGTGCCTTGGCCTCGCGCTGCTTTTGCAGCACGCGCTTGCGCGACAACACGACCCGCTCGCGTTCGGTGTCCACTTCGAGCACCTCGCAGACCAGTTGTTTGCCCACCAGGCCGCGCAGGCTCTGGCCCGCGGACTTCCCGGTGTGAGCGTGGGGCATGACCGCGTGCAATCCGTCCACCTTCAGTTGCAAGTGACCTTGGTGCTCCCGCACGACGCGCGCGCTGACCCATTGGCCTTCCTGCATGCCCTGCCAGGAGCGCGAGCTGCGCTCCCCGGCGAGGGCCAGAACCCACAGGCTCTCCTCGCGGCCGCGCATGGTGAAACGGTGCCGTTCCCCTTCGCGGGGCTCCTCGGGGAAGGAGCTGAGCGGCAACACCCCTTGCAGCCGCGGGCCGAGGTCCACGAACACGTCTTGGCCGAAGATGCCGACGATCGTGCCCTCGTGGACGCGCAGGGTGTGGTCACCCCGAGGGGGATCCCCGTCGAATGCTTCCACCGACTCCAGAGCCTTCGGGGGGACTTCCTCCCCCCGCGGCTCGCCCAACCGTCCAAACGAATTGTGGGACATGGCGCACCTCCGACCCCATTCCTAGCACTCCCTGGCGCAAGATTGTAGAAAAGCCCCCTCCCCGTCTCGATCGGACGCCGCGAGGTCCCGGCCTTGGTCCCGTTTTGATCCTGCCCGATTCATGAGGATTCACACCCTAAGCCCCAACCGGCGGGATTTGTCCGCCTTCCGGCCCAGGTAGGCAGCTTGCGACCAACCAGCGTGCTCAGCGAGGCGCAGCTTCGCTCGGGGGCCAAAGAGTCGCAAGGTGCCGGGAAACACCGACTTGGGACGGCTCACCCCAATCCCCGTGAATCGAGCAGGTTGATTCGATGGGAAAGCTTGCTGGCACCCCCTCGAACCCCGTCCGCACCCGAACCCCGAATCTTATGGAAGTTTCCCCCTACGCATGGGTGCTGTTGCCGGTGCTGGGAGCCGCGATCGGCTACGGCACGAACCTGTTAGCGGTCCGCATGATCTTCCGCCCGATCGAGCCGAAAAATGTGCTCGGTTTTCGGGTGCAGGGCCTGATCGGGCGACGCCAAGCAGACATCGCTCGCTCGATCGGCGGGGTCGTCGGAGACCACCTTCTCAGTCATCAAGACTTGGTTAAAGCGCTGGAGGCCGCTGACCTGGAGGGGCTGCTCGACCGACTGCTGGAGGATCGCTTGCCGGAGGTGCTCGCGGGCCTGAAAAAGAACCTTGGACCCCTGGCGGGCATGTTGGATGCCTTTCTGACCGCCGAGCGCATGGCGGACCTGCGGCGCAAGTTGGTGCGCAAGCTCTTGGAGGACCGGGAAGTCCTCGTGACGCAACTGGAGCGGGCTTTGGAGGAGGGCTTGGACGTCAGCGCCGTCGTGGAGCAAAAGGTTGCCGAGTTCCCCGTGCGGCGTTTGGAAGAACTGATCCTGCACGTGGCCAAGCGCGAACTGCGTTCGATCGAAGTGCTGGGAGGCGTGCTGGGTGGTCTGATCGGACTGGTGCAGGTGGGGCTGCTGGCCCTTTTGTAAGACCGAGCGTTTTCTGCATCTTTCGGGAGCGTTCGCAAGCGGTCGATGGCCCCTTGGAATCGGCGTTTGGAATCCTAGGGAAACCACGATTCCCGATTGGGGCCCCTTGCGGGCCTTCGGTAGGATCTTGCCTACGATGCATGCTCTCCGCTTTTCCCTGCGCCGTTGGCGCGCGCTTTCGTCGATGGCCCTGGCGGCGCTGACCGTCACCGCCTGTGGGGATAAGGACCCCGCGCCCGCGGCGACGGAAACGACCCAACAGACCCACCAGACCGAACAGACCCACCAGGCCGAACCCTTCCGGATCGAAGCTCCGCGTCCGCGGTTGCGCATCCCTCAAGAGATCGAGCTGCTCAACGAGAGCTTGACCAACGCCTTCCACCTGTTGGCGCAAAAGGTCTTCATCCGCGATTACCACGGAATCTCGGAGTTCCTTCACCCTGACTTTGAAGGGCACGACCCCTTCGACCTGCCGACGACCTCTGTGGAGCCCCTCGCGCTGGGGGCCAAAACCCTGCACGGGGACGTCGAGCGTGCTCCGGTCGTGGGCCGCGACGCGTGGATGCAGTCTTTGGAAGCCCGGGTGGGAGCTTGGCGCCGCTTGGAGGAATCCCTCTGGAAGGTGCGCGCTGGCGAATTCTTGCGCTCCGATCGGCCTTCTTGGGGACGCATCGAATGGGCCGCGCACTTGGTGGGGGTCACCGAGGGCGGCACGCGCGAGTTGATCGAGATGTCCGGACTCGCGCGCGTGGACCGCGTCGAGGGCAAAGGCTGGTGCTTGACCCAACTGGAGCTGCACGAACAGGTCACCGTGCGCGACGGGTTGGCGCTCTTCCGGGACGTGACCCGCGCCAGCGGCGTGCACCACGAGGGACTGCGCTACGGCCGACCGGGCAACGACTCGGATGGTTGGAATGGTATCGCGGGTCACGATGTGAACGGCGACGGCTATTGGGACGTGTTTTTACCGAGCCCCGGTCGCAGCTTCTTGTACTTGGGCCAGAAGGACGGCGGTTTCGTCGAAGCGGCGCAAGCCAGCGGATTGGGGGACGAAAAAGCCGGTACCGCAGCGTTGTTCCTGGATTTGGAAAACGACGGCGACCCGGACTTGGTCGTAGCCCACGTGGGTTGGCGCGACCTGCGCAAGCGCGGGGGAGGGCAAACCCTGAGCGTCTACGAAAACGACGGAAAGGGAAACTTCGAAGACGTGACCGAAGCCTGGGGGTTGGGGGACCTGCGCCTTGCCGCGTTTGGCTTGACCGCGCTCGACTACGACGGGGACGGATTCCTCGACCTGTACGTCTGCGCCTACGGGCGCATGGACCATCGCCGCAACGATTCGTGGAATGAATCTACCAACGGGGAACCCGATCGCTTGTTGCGCAACCTGCAGGGCAGCGGTTTCCAGGACGTCTCCGCCGAGGCGGGCATTGAGGAGCGCGGTTGGAGTTACTCGGCGGTGGCCGGCGACTTCGATCAGGACGGCGATCCCGACCTGTACGTGACGACCACCTTCGGCAGCAACCACTACTGGCAAAACCAGGGGGACGGTACCTTCCGCAACGTTGCCAAGGAAAAGGGAGTCGCCCTGCGCGGGAACTCCATGGGCGTTTCGGTGGGCGATCCCAACGAAGACGGGCGCCTGGACATTTTCCTGACCAACCCCTCCTCCAACACCGGTCGTCGCATCCTCAAGCGCTTTGAAGAGGACAAGCGGCGCGGCGTGTGGCAAGACTTGGCGCGCATGGCCGGGGGCAACCTCATGCTGCAGGGCGATGGTGCGGGCGACTTCCAAGTGGTCGAAGGGGCCGGCGGCGCCGGCGGCAGCGGTTGGGCCTGGGGCCAAGCGCTGGCGGACTTCGATTTGGACGGACACCAGGATCTGTACTGCGTGAACGGCTTCGTCACCGGGGATATCCCCCAGGACACATGAAGCGCGTTCTGGCGCCACGTGGTGGCGCAAAGCATGGGATTGGAAGGGGAGGTCGAAACGGTCGAACACGACCACAGCCACGAGGAAGAAGCGAACAGCGACTTCCAACACCCGTGGGTGATGGAGATGTTTCGACAAGGGTTTTCGTTCAACGGCGACGAGCGCAACCCGCTCTTCCTCGGCCGAGGGGACGGGACCTTTGCGAACTTCGCCGGATTGTCGGGTGCGGACTCGCCCCTCGACGGGCGTGGATTGCTCGTCTGCGATTTCGACGGCGACATGGACCTGGACCTCTTCACGCACAACATCCAACGCGAACGGCACAACCTGTTCCGCAACGAGCGCAATACGCCCCAGCGAGGATTTAAGGTGCGACTCGCTGCGCGCGGCGGCAATCTCGAGGGGGTGGGCGCAACCGTCATCGCTCGCATCGGGACGCGGCGCGTCGCCCAGGTCATGACCCGCGGAGCCGGTTATGCTTCTTGCCAAGTGCCCGAACTCGTGTTCGGTTTGGGGGATGCGTCCGAAGCGGAACTGATCGTGCAGTGGCCTTGGGGCGAGCGCGAATCCTTCGGCAAAGTCACCGGAGGGCAAGTCCTGTTGCTGGAACAGGGGCGCGGCGAGGTGCGCACCGTGCCGCAACTCTCGAACCCTTTGCCCGACCCGTGGCCCGAAGGCCTGCGCATCGCGGTGGGGGACCAGGTCCCACGCTTCACCCTGGAGGGCGCCAACGGCGCTCGCATGGTCTTCGATCACGATTCGATCCCAGCGGACACGACCCTGCACCTGAACCTTTGGGCGAGTTACTGTCGCCCGTGCATCGAAGAGTTGCCCTTGCTGGAGGAGTTGCACCACAAGTCCGGCCACCAGGTGCTGGGTGTCTCGATGGATGGCGGCGCCGCGCGCGATCGCGCGCTCGACCTCTTGCGGCAGAAAGGGGTGACCTACCCCAACGCCTTCTTGTTGGTGGATGACGACGATGCGGGCAAGGAGGTGGACGCGTTCCTCGACCTATTCCGCTTGGTGCTGCCCACAACGCTCGAAATCGACTCGGAGGGACGGCTGCTGCGGGTCCACCAGGGTCGAATTGAGGAAGTTCGCTGACAAAGCTGCAATCCCCTCGGAGATTCGGGAATCGGAGCGGAAATGGTGCGGGGGGCCGGATATACCCTCTTGGCGGAGGCCCTTGGGACCGAAAAGTCCGATGGACCCTTCCCCCCTTTTCGACCCCCTAGGATCGGCCGAACCGGTATGAAACTGCAATCTTTCGTCACCCTCCTCCTGCTCACGGCCCTGTCGGCCTTGACCGCCTGCTCCGGCCCCCAGGGCAAGGCCCTGCACCGCCTCGCCCCGGAGATCAACAGCTATCGTTATTCCGGCATGGATCGCATCTCTCCCGGAGATGTGCTCACCCTGCGCTTCCAAAGCAACCCGGAACAATGGGATCAGGAATTGACCGTGCAAGCGGACGGCAACGTCGCGTTTAAGGCGCTCGATCCGATCAAAGTCGCCGGCATGCTGCCTTCCGACCTGGAAGAACAGCTGCGCAGCGCCTATTCCTTGGTGATCGAAGGCGGCTTTCCCGAGCTGACCGTCGGCATCGCCGCGCAAGCGCCCAAGCGGATCTACGTCATGGGAGAGGTCGGCGAGCCCGGTCCTCTCGAGTTGGGCCCCGACGGCCACATGACCTTTGCCCAAGCGATCGCCTCCGCCGGCGGTTTCGCCAACAACACCAGTTGGTTGGGCAACACCAAACTGATTCGGTGGGATCCGGACACCAACGAGCAGTTGAGCTGGACCATCGACGCGCGCCCGAAGTGGTGGGGAACCTCCGAGACGGTGCACCTGCAAGAATACGACGTGATCTACGTACCGAACCGCCGCATCGACCGCGTCGCGATCAACCTGGACAACTGGATTCGACGCATGATTCCCGTGCCGCGACTCCTGGTGCAGTAAGGATCGTTTGTGTTCCGAGGGCGCGGTTCCGACAGCGCCCTCGGAACCGCTGCGGCTGCCTGCCTAGCCGCCCGGAGCGCACCGCGCTCCTCCGCCGGGCCACCCCACGATCACCGATCCTTTTTCGCTGAGAGAGATCCGATGAGCCAAGAAGATTTTGACGAGTACGACGAGGAAGAAGGGGGCGGGTCCCCGTTCGATCTCAAGGTATTGCTGCTGTACGGCGCCTGGCGCTCCAAGCATTGGATCGGGCTGTGCGCCCTACTAGGAACCGTGGGCGGATTGGTGGCGGCGGCCTCCATGCCCAACGTGTACCAGTCGGTCGGCAAACTCGACTATCGGCCCGGCAAGAAGGAGATTCTGACCGAGGGCAGCGTCATGGGGCTCGAGGGTTTTGATTCCCGCAACGCTCCGGGCATGGCCACCGAGTTGACCCTGCTCGACGACATCGAGCCCTACAAAGCCGTCGCGCGCAAGTTGGGCCCGGCCTTCATTCTTGGCAAACCCGACCCCACCGCTGGGGACGAGGACGCCGGCATCGTGACGCGTCTTTGGCATGGTTTCCAAAAGACCATGATCTCCATGACGCACCCCGACTTTGAGGAGGGGGACGAAATCACCGAAAAGGCCATCTTGGGGGCGGCGAAGTCCCTCAAAGCGCGCACCACCTTGTACGTGCCACCGCGCAGCCAAACCTCGATCATCACGGTGTACCACGACGGGTTTTCTCCGAAGAAAGCCCAAGAGACCAACCAAGCGATCCTGAAGGCGCTGCAGGACTTCCACCTGGAGCTCTACAAAACAGGCACGGTCAAGGTAGCCGAGCACGAGATTAAAGTGACCGCAACCGAGCTGAGCCAGCACACCGAACTGTGTGGGTACAAGAACATCGAAGATCAACGCACCGCTTTTTTGGAGCAAATCTCCGAGGATCGCAAGGCGGTCTTTGACCTAGAGAAGGACATCGCCGGTCTCGAGCGTCGCATTCGGCAGCTCAACGAAGACCTGGATGCCACCGAAGAGGAAATCGAAGTCATGGTGCCCCCGAAGATGGGTCCCAACCCCAACTACGCTTTTGAAGAGGGCATCCTGCTCGACTTCAAGCGCGAGTTGGCGGACAAAGAAGGCTCAGGCACTTCGAAAACCATGCTCGATGCCCTGCGCGAGAAGATCGAACGCCAAGAAGAAAAACTGGCGACCGTCGAAAGGTTCGTCGAGAAGGAGCCCGCCACCTTCAAACGCGAGATCAACCAGTACTACACCGAGCTATTCACCAGCCGCTCGGATGCGATGGCCACTTTGGAGGACAAGCGCGGGCAACTCGAAACCCTGCTTCGCCACATCGAGGACAACGAAGCCCACATCGTCAAGATGGACGATTGCCGCGAGTTGCACCGCGAAAAGCAGAGCTACTTGGAGCTCAAGTGGGAGGAGCGCGACCTAGCGCGCAAGAAGCTGCAAGCCACGCAGGATCAAGACACGTTGGAAGAGGAAGGTATCTCGGCTCTGCGCTTGCGCGGGGACGCGTCGATGCCGCTCTCCAAGACCGGTCCGCAACGCACCAAGCCCCTGGGCATGGGCATCGGCATCGGACTGTTCCTCGGTCTGTTGCTCGCCGTGTTGCGCCAATTCCTCGACCCGACCGTGCGCTATCGCGAAACGGTGGAAAAGGAATTGGACCTACCGCTGCTCACCGTGGTGCCCGAATCGCGCGCCCTGCGCCGCATCAAGCCTGGCCACGTCAACGTCGCCTAAGGAATTCCCATGGCTTCCCCCTTTACCGGCGCTGCCAGCCCTCTGCAGCAAGCGATCGAAGCGGTGCAACCGCTCGCGGAAGACCTGTGGACCAAGGTCGCCGCGGCGCATCCGCGCAACGAGGTCAGCCGCATCCTGTTCACCGCTCCCGAGCGGGCGAGTGGAACCACCGTGCTGGCGGCCTCTTGCGCCATGGGCCTAGCCCGCAACCTGCGCCAAGAGACCACGGTGGTGGAAACCAACCTGATGCGCCCGGCCTTGTCGACCTACTTGGGTTTGCCGGGCATGCCGGGCATGTCCGACCTGTTGGTCGGGCGGGCGCAACTCTCCGAAGCGCGCTTCCAAGTGCCCGGGACGCCGTCCCTGTACGGTCTGCCGGCCGGAAGCGCTCGGCCCGCCGTGCCGGGCGAGTTTGCCGACGAACGCGCCCGCAACCTGATCGAAGCTATCACCAAGATGGGCCGTCACGTGCTCATCGACGCGCCGCCGATCACCGAGCACTCCGAAGTGCTCTCGTTGCTGACGTACGTGGATTCGGTCGTGCTGGTCGTGCGGGCCGGGACGACGAAAAAGGCCACCACGCAAAAGGCCGCCAAGATCATCCAGGACTCCGGCGTTCCGCTCTTGGGCACGATCTTGAATCGGTTCCGCTCGGACGATCCGCTGCACAAGAATTAGTCCTGGGGCCCCTGTTCGCGGCTCCTGTGCGCGGTCGTGGCCCCCAAGTCTCACTCTAGGGCGCGTACCTCAGGGTGCAGGCCGAGTTCCGCTAAGTCGCGGCGAATCTCGTCCACGTAGATCGGGTTCATGATCAAGAGCCGCTCGATCGGGCGGCCGACGAGATCCGCGGGCGCCACGATGGGGTGCCCGCTGCCCGCGCAAAAGCGCCCTTGTTTGTCGGTGTTGATGTCGACGACGCAATCGACTCGATCCCACGATCCCAGGGTGGTCAGGAACGCGGTCGCTTTCGAGCCCGAGCCCCACAGGGCCACGCTGCCCGGCGCACTCGCCTGCAGCCACGCGTGCCATTGCGCCAAGCTTTGCCGGCAACGCTGCGCAAAGGTGCGCGCCGCCGAGAGCACCGGTTCCAACGATTCGGTGGGCCAAACCGTCCCGGGTGCGTCGAGTACGGGGCTTTCGGGGTGGGCGAGAAGGTGCAGGTATTGCTCTCCGTAGACCAGCTCTAGACGGCGCAGATCGAATCCACAGGCTTCGAAGAGCCGCGCGAGAGAAGCCTGCGAAAAGTACGAGCAGTGCTCGTAGTACACATCCCAAAAAGCGCCCGCCCGCAGGATGCGCTCCACGTCGGGCACCTCGAAGAAGGTCCAGCGATCCGGGTGTGGGCCTAAGTGGGCGGCGATGGAGCGCACCAACTCCGCCACGGGCGCGATGTGTTCGAGGGTGTGGCGGCAAACGACCCCGTGGACCGATAGCTCGTGGTGCTCGTTGCCGTACTGCGCGTGCAGGAAGCGCAGACCGCGGCCCGCGCTGTGGTCGACGCGGCCCGCGCTGCGGCTGGGATCCACCCCGATGCCGTGGGCGTCGGCCGCCGTGCAAAACTGCTCCAAGAAGTCTCCGCGCCCGCAGCCGATCTCGAGCACGGTTTGCCCGCGGGACGGCACTTCGCGCACGAGCTGCTCGATCGTGGCCCTCAAAAACGCGCGAAAGGTGCCGGAGAAGCCCTGGGTTTCTTCGTAGTCCTCGCGGTAGTCCACCCGGGCCGGGTCGAAGGAATCGTTGAAAACGAACGCGCAGGCGTGGCAGATCGCGAGGCTCAGGTCCCCGGTGGGGAAGGATTTGGCAGACTCGGGGTCCTGCAACATCACGCAAGACTGGATCGGGATCCCCGTCAGGGCATAGAACCGCTCGGTCTGGGTTGCGCCGCAGGCGGGGCAGGGGGCGCCCGGGCCGCTGGGGAAACGGACGCCCGGGGGCAAAGGTTGGGGCGCTTGGTGGGGGTCCATGATCCCGGAAGAAGGGCGCGGCTGGAGGCAGGAAATGGGAGGCAGCCCGGGAAGGGGCGGCGGGGAGATGTATAGAATGCGCCCCCGGTCGGCGCGAGGCCAGGGCGTTTCGGCCCCGCCTCTCTCGACACGATCGGCTTCCCCGCTTTGCCCGAACCTGCTCGCGCGCCCCGGCGGGTCCCAATTGGGACCTCCTCCGGATCCGGCGCCGTGAGCGGGGTACCTTTTTCCATGCTGCGCCTCCTTCCCCACCTAGCAACCGAACGCCCTCTCAAGGTGCTGGCCCTGGGGGCGCACTGCGATGACATCGAGATCGGCGCTGGGGGCACCTTGCTGACCTGGGCCCAAGAGCGGCCCCTGGAGGTGGAATGGGTGGTCTGGACCTCCGACGCGGTGCGGGCCCAAGAGGCTCGCGAGAGCGCGCAGTGGTTCCTGAGCCAAGGGCAGGTGACGCCCAACAGCCTCGACCACATCCACATCCACGACTACGCGCCCAGCTTCCTGCCGCAGCACTGGAGCGCGCCCCAAGAAGCGTTTTTTGCGCTGCGCGAGCGCTCCCAGCCCGACGTAGTCTTGACCCATCACCGCGGGGACCGACATCAGGATCACGCCTTGGTGGGGGAGCTCACCTGGAATACGTTCCGGGATCACGCCATCCTCGAGTACGAGATCGCCAAGTTCGAAGGGGACTTGGTCCCGACCAACGCTTTCGTGCCCCTGAGCGCGGACACCCTCGAGGCCAAAGTGCAAGCCATCCGGCGGCACTTCGCCAGCCAAGCGAACAAAACCTGGTTCGACGAAGAAGCGTTCCGCGCGCTGCCCCGTTTGCGCGGCATCGAGTGCAACGCGTCCACTCGCTACGCCGAAGCCTTCCACGTCTCCAAGATTCTCCTGTAACTCTCCTGCCGCTTCCCTCCGCACGCTCGCCATGCGCGTCCTCATCACTGGCCACAACGGCTACATCGGTCAAGTCCTGACCCCTTACCTGCAAGACTTCGGCCACGAGATCACTGGCCTCGACACCTACTTCTTCGAGGGCTGCCAATTCGAAGATGGACCCCAAACGACCCACACCCTGCGCAAGGACATTCGCGACGTGGAGGTGGGGGACCTGGAAGGGATCGATGCGGTCATCTTTTTAGCGGCCCTGTCCAACGATGCCTTGGGGGATTTGGATCCCACTTTGACCGTCGAGATCAACCATAGCGCCACCGTCGAATTCGCCAAGAAAGCCAAGCAGGCCGGCGTCGAGCGATTTTTGTTCTCGTCGAGCTGCAGCCTGTACGGGGCGGCTCAGGGGGACGAACTCTTGACCGAAGAGTCGCCTATGAACCCGGTGACCGCTTACGGCAAGGCCAAGATCGACGTGGAGCTCGAGCTGATGAAGCTCGCCGACGATCGTTTTTCACCCACCTACATGCGCAACGCGACGGCGTATGGCCTGTCGCCGAGTTTGCGTATCGACCTGGTGGTGAACAACCTGACCGGCTACGCCTACACCACCGGCGAAGTGCTCATGAAGTCCGACGGTACACCCTGGCGGCCGCTCGTGCACGTGGAGGACATCGCCGCCGCCATGCGGGCGGTGCTGGAGTCGCCCCGCGATCCGATCCACAACGAAGCCTTCAACGTGGGCCAGACCGACGAGAACTACCAGATCAAGGACGTGGCGGCCATCGTTCAGGACGTGGTCCCGAACAGCGTCATCCAGCTCGCCAAAGGCGCGGAACCCGACAAGCGCAACTACCGCGTCAGCTTTGAAAAGATCAGCCATCAAGTGCCGACCTATCAGCCCCAGTGGACCGTACGCGAAGGGGTCGAAGAGCTGTACAAGGCCTACCAAGCCCACGGGTTGACCGTCGACGAACTCAACTCGTCGAAGTACCTGCGCATCAAGACGATCCTCGGGCACAAAGCCGCGCAGCGCCTCGACGATCGGCTGCGCTGGCTGAAAGCCTAAGCGCGTAACGTCGGCTGCGACGATCCGCTCAGACCACTCGTACCGAGGGGATCGGCACCAAGAATTGGCCGCCCCGCTCCCGGTAGAGGTGGCGCTGCGCCAACACCTCGGGCTCGAAATTCCAAGCGAGCAAGAGCGCGTAGTCGGGCACGTCTTCGTCGAGTTTCTCCGGCGGGTGGATCAGTAGGCGATAACCCGAGGTCCAACGGCCGTGCTTGTGAGGCGAGAGGTCGACCGCGTATTCGAGCGCGCCCTCGGGCAACTGCAAGAAGGAGAGTAGGGTCGTCGCCATGCCTCCGGCCGCCCCGTAGGCCACGATGCGCTTGCCTGCGGCGTGTGCGTCGAGGATGCGCTCGCGCAAGGCGCTGCGAATCGCTTGGGCTTTGGCGGCGAACGCTTCGTAGAACGCGAATTGGTCCACTTGTCGTTCCCGCTCGGTACGCAGCAGCTCCTGCACGGCTTGGGAAGGCTCGCCTGCGCGCGCAAACAGGACCCGCAACGAGCCCCCGAAGGTCGGGATGCGCTTCACGTCGACCATCGCGAGGCCAACGCGCTGGAACAGGCGCTGCAGGGAAGTCACCGTCCAGTAGGTCGTGTTCTGGTGGAAGACGTTGTCGAACGCGACCTTGTCGACCGTGTCCACGAAGTAGGGCACCTCCAACATGACGAGCCCGTCGGACTTCAGCAGTTGGTCGACACATTCGGCGAACTCGACCGGATCGGGGATGAGGTTGATCAGGTTGTTGGCGACGATCACGTCGGCGGCCACCCCCTCGTCGGCGAGGTCTTGGGCGCAGGCCTTGTCGAACAGGCGCTCGCGGGTATCGATGCCTTCTTGGCGGGCCACTTCGGAGGGGCCGTGGGCCGGATCGACTCCGAGCACACGCGCTCCGGCCTCGCGGAAGACTCGCAGTTGGTAGCCGTCGTTGCTCGCGATTTCGAGCACCAGCGAATCGGGGCCCAAGGGCTTGCGCGCGAGCACTTCGTGGGCCGCTTCGGTGAAGTGTTTCACCAGAGCCGGGTTGACCGAGGTGTAGTAGGGGTAGTCACCACCCCACAGGATGTCCGGAGGCACGTCGTGGGTGATCTGCACGAGCGCGGACTCTGGACAAAACACCAGGTGCAGGGGGTAGAGGGGGTCCTCGCCGTCGAGCTCGTCCGCCCGCAGGAGGCGGTCGGCCACCGGCATGGCGCCAAAATCGAGGATGGTGCGATGTTCGGGGCTCCCGGACGCGCGGCAGAGGAATCCTTGCGCGGAAGACGATGCGGAAGAGGAGCCCGCGGAGGAGGAAGTCATGAGGGGTTCCAGATTTGCCAGGGCGCGTTGCCTTCGGTGTGCATCTCGTGCAGCAGGGTCCGGTCCTTGAAGGTGTCCATGTTCTGCCAGAATCCTTGGTACTGCATCGCCAGCAGGCGGTTCTCTTCGATCAGGCGAGCGAACGGCTCGATCACCAGCTCCTCGCCGGGATTCATGTAATCAAAGATCTCCTGCTTGAGCACGAAGTAACCCCCGTTCACCCACAGGTCGGAGTGTTTGGTCTCGCGGATGCCGCGCACGTGGTGATCCTCATCCACATCGACCACGTGGAAGGAGTGGGGCGGTTTGACGCCCACGAAGCCCGCCACGCAATCCGAATCGCGCACGGCGTCGACCAAGGTCGGCAGGGGAAAGTCCGTTACGTTGTCCGAATAGTTCGCCAAGAACATCTCTTCGCCTTGCAGGTGCTCCTTGACCCGCCGCAGGCGCTCCCCGATGCAAGTGGAGATGCCCGTGTCGCAGAAGGTGATGTTCCACTCGTTGATGTCGGTGTTGAGCAGCTTCATGTCACCGCGCTGCAACACAAAATCGTTGGAGATGTACTCGTCGTAGTTGACGAAGTAGTCCTTGATGTAGTCCGCCTTGTACCCCAAGCACAGGATGAAGTCCGTATGCCCGTAGGCCGCGTAGTACTTCATGACGTGCCACAAGATCGGGCGATACCCGATCTCCACCATGGGTTTGGGGATCTTGTCGGAATAGTCGCGCAGGCGCATTCCGAGGCCACCGCAGAAGAGAACAACCTTCATGGAATCAGTCGGTGATCCGGATCCCGGGGATCGGAGTTACGAAGCGGGCTCCCCATTCGCGGGCGTGAGCGAGCTGCTGGCGGATCTCCTTTTCCAAGTTCCAGGGCAGAATAAAGATGAAATCAGGTCGGGCCTGATCGAGGGCTTCGGGCGGCAGGATGGGGATGTGGGTGCCGGGAGTATAGCGCCCATGCTTGTACGGATTGCGGTCGACTGCGAATTGGATCAGATCGCTGCGCACGCCGCAGTAGTTGAGCAGGGTGTTGCCCTTGCCGGGAGCGCCGTACGCCACGACGGACTGACCGGCTTCTTTGGCGTCGATCAGGAAGCGCAACGTCTCTCGTTTGCTCGCTTCGACGCGCGTCGTGAAATCGAGATAGGTTTCGAGGCGCTCGAATCCGCGCTCGCGTTCCCGATGCAACAAGGCATCCACCGAGTTCTCGACCGGGCGACTGCCCGTATCGCCCCGTTGGGCGTAGACCCGCAATGAGCCACCGTGCGAGGGCAGCTCCTCCACGTCGAACAAGCGCAAGCCCTGGGCTTCCAAGATGCGCTGGATAGCGCCGAACGACAGGTACGAGAAGTGCTCGTGATAGATCGTGTCGTATTGGACCTGATCCATCAGTTGCAAGAGGTGAGGGAATTCGAGGGTCAGGACCCCGTCGGGGGCGAGCAACTCCTCGAAGCCTCCGACGAAGTCGTTGATGTCCGGCACGTGGGCGACCACGTTGTTGGCGGTCATCAGGTGGGCGCGGCCGTGTTCTTCGCGCACCAAAGCGGCCGTTTCGCGGCCGAAAAAGCGCTCGAGGGTCGGCACGCCCTTTTCTCGGGCGGCTTCGGCGACCGTCCAAGAGGGTTCGATCCCCAAGCAGCGAATGCCGGCTTGCACAAAGTTTTGCAGCAGGTAACCGTCGTTCGAAGCCACTTCGATGCAAAAACGATCGGACCCCAGACCAAAACGCTCGGTCATGCGGTCGGTGTAAGCCTTCGCGTGCGCGAGCCACGACGTGGAGAACGAGCTGAAGTAGGCGTAGTCCGAGAAGATATCGTCCGCGGCCACGTAGTCGCGCAACTGCACCAAGAAGCACTGGTCGCAGACCAGCGCGTGCAGCGGGTAGAACATCTCGCCGCGGTCCAAGTCCTCCTGCTTGAGGAACGACTCGCACAAGGGAGACTTGCCCAGGTCCACGAAAGGGTGGGTTAGGGGCGCCGAGCAAAAGCGGCAGACGGCTTGCGTTCCGGTGGCAGGTTGCGAGGGAGTGGTGCTGGTGGAAGTCATAAAATGCCTCAAACGACGCGCACCTCGGGGTGCAACCCCATGGCGTGCAAGCTGCGCTCGATCTCGTCCTTGTACACGCCGTTCATCACGATCACGAGGTTTGGATCGTAGTCCACCAAAGCCTCAGGGCCCGAAATGGGCTGACCGGTTCCCGCCACGTGCAGGCCGAGTTTGCGAGGGTTGATGTCGATGGTGTGGGTGATGGTGCGCTTGGGATCCGCCAGGTTCAAAAAGTTGACGCCGCGCGCTCCCGAACCCCAGATCACGACCCGTTCTCCGGCAGCGTGACGCCGTTCGAGCTCCTCGGTCCAATCGGACAAGCGCTTTTGCCACTTGGCGTCGAACGATTGCACCGCTCTGGACAGGCGTTCGCGATCATCGAGCTCAGCGCTACGGTCGACGGCGTTCGGATCGGTGGTGCCTTCGACCGTGATGAACACGCCTTCGTAGGTTTCTTCCGCAAAGGTGACCGCAAAGCCGGCTTTGGCCATCAAGTGCGCCAAGCTGCCGATGCTGAAGTAGGTGTTGTGTTCGTAGATCACATCCCACGTGGTCAGGTCGTTCAACGTGGGGAAGACGTTCGGGACTTCGAAGACGACCGACGTGGGGCGATCGGTCGGCAATCCCGAGCGAATCGTGCGCAAAAATGCGAGCGGATCGGGCACGTGTTCGAGCACTTGGCGGCAAACCAACATGTCCGCATCCAGTTGCAGTTCGCGACCCTGGGGCGGGAACATTTCCACGTGTACGTGGATCTTTCCGTCCGCCATGACCGTGGGCGCACCCGGCGTGTAGGAGGGGTCAAAGCCGACGGCCGAGCCGGCGCCTTTTTGGACGAGCAGTTTGAGGAAGTCTCCGTCGCCACAACCCACCTCGATGACGCGTTTGCCCTTCAACTGGTGGCGCTCGATCAGGTCTTCTGCGAAGCCTTGCAGGTAGCCCTGGAAGAACTCGGAAAAGCCCAACGAGTTCTCGTAGGTTTCCCCGTACCCGAGCAGCGCCTCGTCGAACACCGAGTTGTCGATGATGCCCGTTTCGGGGTCATAGACGAGCCGAATGTCCCCCCGCGGTGCCGCTAGGGCGGAGGCCTCGTCCGGCCATAAGACGCACACGTGCACCGGAATCTGAGACAGGTCCAGGAATGGGGCTTGGGCTTGGCGAGTGGTCATGGGGGGCGTGCGCGGTTTTCGGGCGGAGCATGGTACGGTGCCCGGGAGGCAGATGGTGCTCCGAAATGGGGATCGACCGTCCTTCTCGGGGCCTTGAGGGGCCATTGGCAGGCCGGTTGGGCAGCTTCCCGGCTCTGGATCATGGTGAGACGCTCTCCCCAGAGGTGGGACTTGCTGAGGTCGGCGAGCGGGGGTCTCGAAGACCCGCACGGATGGGGGCCCGGGGATCCCCCTTGCGGGGCCCAGCGGGGTACACTGCAGGGTGAAGCATCGCGCGCAAAGCACTCCAGAGACCCCCTGCCGATGGGCCTGTCAGCCCAGGGTTTCTCCGCGCCGTGCCGTCCGATTCCCGTCTAACCAAGGTTCTCCCTAGGGTTCTCCTTTGCCTCGTCTACGACTTCTCTTTTCCCTGCTTCTGGTCTTCTCCGGCTTCGCTCCGCAAGCTTGGTCGCAGGTCTCCATGCAGCAACTCGCGCACGCACGCGTGCAATGGGCTGCGCAGCAAGCGGTGCGGCCACCCGAACGGGCCGTCGTGCAACTCGAGTTTGTGCAAGTGGGGCTGACGCTCGTCGAAGGGGACGAACCTCAAGTGCTGGAAGTCCGGCTCGATGCTCCCGTCTCCCATTGGGTGACGGCGGAGTTGCAAGGCGAGGGCCACTCGCAGTTGGGTCAGGACTACGCACTGCCGCGGACGCAGATCGCTATCGCGCCGGGCCAAACCAGCGCTTCGATCATGGTGTGGGGCATGGCGGACGAGTCGACCGAAGGGCGAGAAACCGGGCGCCTAGCGCTCACACAAGTGCGCGGTGCACAGCTCGGGGAACGCGCTTCGGTCGAGCTCGCCGTCGTAGAACCCCATGTCAACGCGTTCGGCAGCGGTCCTTTCCAGTCCGATGACTTCGCCGGCTGTGAGCCGCTTGCGACCCGCTGGACCTTGATCGATCCCGCCGGAGATGCAACCGCCAGTTTGGTGGGGGCGGGCAGTTCCGACGCGCACCTGCGCATGACGGTGGCCGGTGGCAGCGAGCACCAACCCTGGAACACTTTGGCGGCGCCGCACTTGGTGCAATCGCTCGCTTCGGGCAACTTCGAGATCGAGGTGGCCTTCACCGACCGGCCGGCGGATGACGAGATCTACGGCCTGTTGATCAAAGAGGACAATGCCAACTGGCTGCGCTTTGACTTTTACGGCTACGGCGGCACGACCTACGTGTACACGGGTCGCACGCGCAACGGCCGCACTTCAAACCGCGGCAATTGGTCCGTGGCGGGCAGCGGAGGCGGACTCTGGATGCGCGTGGCGCGTTCGGGGAACTCCTTCACCTTGCGCACCTCCACCGACGGCGTGAACTACACCACCCGGCGCACTTACTCCAACGCGTTTGGACCGGTGGAGATCGGCCCCTACGTGGGCAACTTCGGCAGCAACCCGGCCGGGGACATGGAGGTCGACTACATCTTCGACCTGGCTTTCCCCATCACGCCCGAAGATGCCGGCTGCGAAACCCAATACACCCTCGACCTCTCGGTGCTCGGGTCGGGCAGCATCTCCGTCGATCCGACCGGTGGGGTGTACGCTCCCGGCACGGTGGTGAACTTGGTCGCCTCGCCCGCTTCGGGTTGGGAGTTCGACGTTTGGAGCGGTGCGCTGAACGGTACGAATCCGGTGGCCCAAGTGACCATGGATGGGGATCGCTACTTGACCGCGCATTTCATCGAAGAGAGCGTGCCCGAGCCCCCCGTCTTAACCGACGTGCAGTTGACGCCGGGCCAAACGACCGCGCAGGTCACTTGGAACACCGACGTGCCAGCCGACTCCAAAGTGGACTACGGACTCACGAGTGCCCTGGGCAACACGGTCAGCTCCAGCGACTTTGAAACGCAACACGCGCTCTTCCTGACGCAACTTTTGCCCGGCAACACCTACTTCGTCCAGGTCACCTCCGCCACGCCGTTGGGTGTGCAAGGGCAAGCGGGCCCCATGACCATGGTCACCCAACCCTCGGGTCCGGTGATCATCTCCGACGACTTCAACACCTGCGGAGGGCCCGCGGGCTGGTGGACCTTCGTGGACCTAGCCGGCCAGGGCGCTGCGGTGACCTCTGGCATGGGCGGGGACGATGCCCTCTTGGAATTCAGTTCTGTGGCCAACGTTGCCTGGGACGCCTTCGGCACCCTCGACCTGCCGTACCTCAGCCAACCCATGGCGGACGGGGACTTTGAAATCGTCGCGAAGTTGCAGGACGCACCGGTGGGGGATCGCTCCAGCGGGCTCCTATTCATCGAAAGCCCCGACGACTGGCTGTCGATGGAGATCTACGACAACGGGAGCGAACTGCGCGCCACCGGGGTGTGGACCCAAGCGGGCAGCGGCCTGACCGTATTCGATACTCCCGCCAACGTGAGCGGCACGATTTGGGTGGCGGTCGAGCGCACGGGCGACGTGTGGGACTTCAAGGTTTCGCAGGACGGGGTGGCGTACACCGTGGTGCGCACCCTCAACTTGGCCCTCGATCAAAACGAATTCGGCCTGTACGGCGGGAACCGCGGTGCTTTGCCGAGCGTAGCCAGCGCCTTCGACTACGTGGAGGACACGCGCAACCCCTTGGTACCCGAAGATGGGCCCATCGGCGGGGAAGCACCGAAGACCTTGAGCATTGCGCCCGCTCCCAGCGGGGGGGCCATCGCCGTGGACCCCGACCTGACGGGCTATGCGTGCGACGAGGTGGTCAGCGTGGAAGCGCAGCCGGCTCCGGGTTACTTCTTCGTGGGTTGGAGCGGGGATCTGTCCGGCTCCACCAACCCGACCACGATCACGCTGGATCAGGATCGCACGATCGGGGCCAACTTCGCCCTGATCGCACCGCCGCCGGTGATCAGCAACGTCTTGGTGGTGCCCGCTCACGGTTCCGCCGTGGTCACTTGGCAGACCGACGTGCCCGCCAGCTCGCGCGTCGATTACGGCATGACCGCCGCCTACGGTTCCTTCGTCGAAAACTCCGCCGAGGTCACCGATCACCAACTCACCTTGCCGGGATTGGATCCCGAGACCCTCTACCACTTCCAAGTGCAATCGACGACGGCGGGGGGCAGCGATCAATCCGCCGATGCGACCTTCACGACGCAGCCGGCGCCCGTGGGCGTGGTCATCTCGGACGATTTCAACGGTTGCGGCGGTTTGGGCAACGTGTGGAACTTCGTCGATAGTCCCTTCGGGGACGGATCGGTGTCCGTGCTCGGTGCGGGCACGGGAGATGCGCATCTCGCCATCTCGGTACCGGCGGGGGTCGAACGCCAAAACTACAACAACTTGAATGCGCCCCGGGTGATGCAGCCCGTGCCCGATGTGGATTTCGAGGTGGAGCTCAAGTTCGACAGCGACTTGGCCGGCCCCTACAAAATCCAAGGCTTGCTCGTGCAGCAAGACGCCAGCAACTGGCTGCGCTTTGACCTGTACAGCTCTCCGAGCGGCACGAAGTACTACGCGGGCTCCACCGTGTCGGGTACCACCCAACAGCGGGCCGACGGGAGTACGGCCCTGACCCCGCCGTACTACTTGCGCGTCGGCCGGGTGGGGGACCAATGGACCTACTCCCTGTCCGGAGACGGGCAGAACTACCAGACCGTAGCGAGCTTCAACCGCTTCTTGAACGTCAATGAGATCGGTCCCTACGCCGGCAATGCGACCGGTGCCTCCAGCCCGGCGTTCACGGCCATGTGCGATTACGTGTTCGACACGCTCGCGCCGATCGAACCCGAAGACGGTGCAGCGGCTGGCCAGGGCCCGTACATCGTGGACGTCAGCGTGCCCGGCGGCGGCGGTAGCGTGCTGGCCGACCCGCAGCAGGCGGACTACAACTGTGGCGAGGTCGTGACCTACACGCCGCAGCCCGCTGCGGGCTTCCTGTTCAGTGGATGGGGTGGGGCTGCCAGCGGTTCCGCGGTTCCCCTCGTTTGGACCGTGGACGGGGACGCCAACATCATCGCCCAGTTCGTGCCGGACGGTGGGCCGCCCATGCTTTCGAACGTGCAGGTGGAAACCACACCGACCACGGCGACGATCTCGTGGGAGACCAACGAACCCGCCACGAGCCGCGTGGACTACGGCACGACCACGGCGCTCGGCCAAGTCGAGAGCCAAAGCGCGCTCGTGACCCAGCACTCCATCACGCTGACGGGGCTGGATCCGGTGACCCAGTACTTCTATCAGTTGTCCTCGACGGATGCAGACCTCGAGGTCGGGGCCTTGCCGCGGGATACCTTCCAAACGGGGACTGCCGGGTCGGTCGCTTCCGATGACTTCCACGAGGCGAACCTGAACCTGGGTCTGTGGACCTTCACCGACCCCGCCGGAGCGGCGCGTTTGCGTTTGCGCGGTTCGGGTACGGCGGACGCGCAGGTGGAGATCGAGATCCCCGGTGGCGTCGCTTACGAGCCGTACCTGCAAAACGGGGCGGCGCGCTTGTCGCAACCGGTCGCGGACGAGGACTTCACCTTCCAGGTCAAGTTCGAAACGACGATCACCAACGTCAACACCAACACGGGGATCTACGTCGAGAAGGACGTGGACGATTGGATTCGCCTCGACTACTACTTCGACGGCAGCAACCTGAACGTGTTTTCGGCGCGCTTCATCGATGGCAACGCTAGCGCCTTTGCGCAGCAGACCATCCAAAGCGGGGCTTGGGACCAAGGGAATCCGCTCTACCTGCGCATCGAGCGCTCGGGAGTGACCTGGAGCACCCGTTTCTCCACCGACGGCGTCGCTTGGAGCACGTTGAAGACCTTCCAGTGGACATTGGCTCCCGAGCGCATCGGAATCCTGTGTGGCAACACTTCCTCGGATCCCCAAGCACAAACGGTGGTCGTGGACTGGTTTGAAAACCCGGACGCGCCGATCGTGAATGAGGATCCAGCCGTGGGCGCGGACGGCACGGCGCCTTACGTGTACGGCATCTCCGCAGTACCCCTTTCGGAAACGGCCCTGCAAATCAGTTGGGCCACGGAAGAGATCTCAACCGGTCAGGTCCAATGGGGCACTTCGGCGGCTTACGGCCAAGCTCCCGTGTTGAGCAGCACTCCCGGCTAT